>NZ_JAJVKV010000004.1:300000-600000 GCF_024198175.1 Pyxidicoccus xibeiensis | reverse complement strand
CCAGTCCTCCCAGTAGCGGAAGATGAACACCTCGAAGCCGCCCGTCACGTGCGGCCGCGCCGGCCTGCCGTCGAAGGGCGAGGGCTCTCCGTACACGCCCGCCCGCAGGCGAATCATCCCCGGCACCGTGTCGTGCTCCACGCCCAGCCGCGGGGCGAACTCCGACGTGTGGCCCACCGACTCCGTCTCGCCCGTGGAGGCGAACGAGCGCAGCGGCACCGCGTTGTCCACGCCGGAGATGAGGTCCACCTGCGCGCTGATGAGCCACCGCCCCGCGGGCACGCCCTTCGGCTCCTCCTCCGGCACCGGCAGCGCGTCTCCCTCCACGAGCAGCTGCCGCCGCGCCGCGGGAGACAGGCGGTTGTAGCGCTCCGCCCCCTCGCCGAACCGCCAGCTCGCGCCGAGCGACAGCACCGCTGGAGCCACCACCGCGCCGAAGAGGGGCCGGCCCGCCAGCGTGGGCGACTGGCCCGGCTCCTCGCGCCAGTCCGCCACCACCTCCGGACGCACCGTCACGCCCAGCCGCCACGGACGCCCGTGTGGCCGGTACAGCATGTCCACCTCCACGCCCGTGTCGCCGTAGCGAAGCTCGTCACCGCCGGACGACAGGCGGAACGACGCCTGCGCCGCGTACAGCCCCAGGGCGAGGATGAAGTCGTCCTGCCCGAAGGCCACCGCCCCCGCGAGCACCGACTGCGTCAGCGATACGCGGATGCGCTCGCTCTCGCCCGCGCATGCCACGGTGGCGCAGTAGGTCACCACGCTGTTGCGCAGCGCGAAGCCGATGCCGAAGCGCTTGTACTGCAGCAGCAGCCCGCCCAGCAGCTGCCGGCGGTCCTCCGACTCGTCCGGCCGCCCGTCGTTGTCCAGGTCGCGCTTGCGCCCGCCGGTGAAGGGCAGGTCCAGCCAGGACAGCGTGACGCCCAAATCCCAGTCCTTCTCCAGCGCGGGGCCCCGGTGCGCCAGCGCGGCCAGGTTGCTGGGGAAGCCCGCCGCGCCCTCGGCAATGCCCACGTACGCGCCGCCCAGCGCCACCACGCGCGCCGAGCCCAGCAGCGTGCCGGTGTTGAAGTACAGCCGCTCCGGGCGCGGCGCCTCCGGCTCACCCTCCTGCGCCCACGCCGCGGGCGTCGCGCCCAGCAGCGCCGCGCAGCCCAGGCTCCGCAGCCACCCTGCGCCCCGGGCGGGGGCCGTGCGCCTCGCCACCTCGCCCCGGCCACGGAGCACCCATCCACTCACCCGCGACACGGTGCTCACTTCGCGCGCACCACCTCGGCGAAGAGGCGGTCCGCCTCCGCGGCCAGGCCGGTGTCGCGGAACGTGAGGCCTCCGGCGTCATGGGTGACGAGCGCCAGCGTCACCTTCCTCCAGCGGATGTCGATGTCCGGGTGGTGGTCCGCCTTCTCCGCCGCCTGTGCGACCTTCTCGACGAAGGCGATGCCGGCGAGGAAGGAGGGCGCCTCGTACGTGCGGCGAATCATCCCTCCCTCGTGCTTCCACTCGGGGTGCTGGGCGAGGAAGGACTGGAGCGCCTCGGGAGCGAGCAGCGTGCGGTCTTGGGCCATGCCCGCTTTCTACCCGCTCCCGCGCCCGAGGGAAGCCGTCTGTCACGAGCCGTCAGCGGGTGGACTGCCGCGCGAAGATTCGCACCCCGCTGCTCGTCCCCGACATGTCCTCCCAGATGAAGTGCTGGCCGGTGCGGGGCGTGAGGGTGTTGGGCGGCGCGCGGGGCAGCAGCTCCAGCTCCAGCAGCCCCTTCTCCGGATTCCAGAGCGGGACTGCATAGGTACCGATGCCTCCCTGGCCCGAGGCCACCAGGAACGGAACCGTGGGCCCCGGGCGCAGCAGGTAGTTCGACACGGAGAGCTGCCCTTCGAGCGGCAGCTCGCCCTGCTCCACCAGCCGGCCGTTCAGGGCGGTGTAGCGCCGGAGCATCGCCGTGGCGGGGACCGTCGAGGTATTGACGGAGCGCGTCCAGACGACGCCGTCCTCGTAGCCCACCGGGTCTCCCTCCAGCGTGTGGCACGCCTCAGCTGACATGGGCACGTAGGCGCCCGTCACGCCAGGCCGGAAGGGACAGGCCTGGGTCCCCGTCACGCCCGTCCGCGGGTCCAGCGTGCGGCTCACCACCAGCACCCGCTCTGCGGCGCGCACCAGCAGGCCGGGGATGGAGTCCCCGCCGAACGGAGGCGGCACGGCCGAGGAGGTCCACGGTGTCACCGGCGAGGAGGTGAGGCCGCCGGCCCCGGTGACGGTGAAGCGCAGCAGGGAGGCGCCGGTGAGCAGCAGCAGGTCCTCCCCGGTGGCGAGCCGTGAGTGCGGGCCCGGAGCGAACCCTCCGCCCGTGCTGATGCCGGAAGGCAGGGGCGCGGTGCCCGTGAGCTCGAGCGGACCTGCGCCCCGGTCCACGTAGCGCAGCACCCGGTCCGACTCCATCACCCACACCACGTCCCCGGCCACCACCGTCAGGTGGGTGGAGTTGGCGGTGAGCGCCTGAGGTGTCGCGTCCGGGGCTCGCAGCGCGGTGGTGCCGCACAGCCAGGTGCCGCTCGTGGTGCGGTCCAGGTACGTGCAGTGGGGCTGCGAGGGCAGCTGCGCCAGCGGACGCTCGCTGGAGCGGTCCGTCAGTGCCTGGACGCCGAACTGGTGCAGGCTGCCCACCGGCGCGAAGGCGACGACGATGTGGTGGCGTCCTGTCACCGTGGGCGTGAAGCGGATGGTGGCGGCGCTGCCGCCGACGGGCAGGTCCGCCGTCGCGGGCACGGGCTGGTTCTGCGAGTCGTACACCTGCACGGTGACGGACTCCGGCTTCCGGGCCGTCCCTCCCTCCATGCACGCCCGGCTCAGGTCGGCGGTGACGACGAGGCTGACCTCCTGTCCCACGCCGACCAGCTGCTGGCCGGGCGGCTGGGCGGGAAAGCCGCCGAAGCAGGGCTCCTCCACGCCGGGACAGCCGGCAAGGCCCAGCGCGAGCAGGGCCGTCAACACGTGCCTCCAGCGCGCGGCCCCCATCACGCCCGCTCCACCGCGCGTTTCCACTTGGCCAGGTGCCGCTCG
The DNA here is from genome assembly GCF_024198175.1 of Pyxidicoccus xibeiensis. Lineage (NCBI taxonomy): Bacteria > Pseudomonadati > Myxococcota > Myxococcia > Myxococcales > Myxococcaceae > Pyxidicoccus > Pyxidicoccus xibeiensis. The sequence goes on along the minus strand of NZ_JAJVKV010000004.1, from coordinate 596,943 downwards.
CGCACGTCGGTCCGCATCTTCGGCTTGAAGGTCTTGTCCGCCTTCCACGCCCGGCGGATGGCGTCCGGGCTGTCCCAGACGCCCGCGCCCAGGCCCCCGAGGAAGGCGGCGCCCAGGCTGGTCGTCTCCAGGTTCTTCGGGCGCACCACCGGCACGCCGAGGATGTCCGCCTGGTACTGCATCAGGAGGTTGTTGGCCGCCGCGCCGCCGTCCACCTTGAAGACGGGGATGTCCCGCCCGCTGTCCCGGCGCATGGCGTCCGCCAGGTCATGCAGCTGCAGGGCGATGCCCTCCAGCAGCGCGCGCGCGAAGTGGGCCACGGTGGTGGAGCGGTCGATGCCGGCGAACAGGCCGCGCGCCTCGGGACGCCAGTGGGGCGCGCCCAGGCCCGCCAGGGCCGGCACGAAGACGACGTCCCCGGAGTCCTTCACGCTGGCGGCGAGCGCCTCGATGTCCGGCGCCTTCTTGATGACCTTGAGCCCGTCGCGCATCCACTGCACCGCGGCGCCGGCGATGAAGCTGCTGCCCTCCAGCGCGTACGTGGTGGTGCCGGTGCCGCCCAGCCGCCACGCCACCGTGGTGAGCAGGCCGGAGGTGGAGCGCACCGGCGTGCTGCCGGTGTTCATCAGCAGGAAGGCACCGGTGCCGTAGGTGCACTTGGACTCGCCGGGCTCGAAGCACGCCTGGCCGAAGAGGGCGGCCTGCTGGTCTCCCGCCATGCCCGCCACGGGCACGCCGTCCGGCAGGCTGCGCATGCCGCGCGTGGTGCCGTACACCTCCGCCGAGCCGCGAATCTGCGGCAGGCACGCGGCCGGCACCGACAGCATGGCGCGCATGTCGTCGCTCCACTGCAGCGTCGTCAAGTCCATCAGCAGGGTGCGGCTGGCGTTGGACACGTCGGTGACGTGGGCCGCGCCGCCGGTGAGCTTGTAGACGAGCCACGTGTCGATGGTGCCGAAGCACACGTCGCCCTTCTCGGCGCGGGCGCGCGAGCCCTTCAGGTGCTCGAACATCCACGTCAGCTTGGTGCCGGAGAAGTACGGGTCCACGACGAGGCCGGTGACTTCCCGCACCCGCGGCTCCACGCCCTTCTCCTTGAGGCGCCGGCACATCTCCGACGTGCGCCGGTCCTGCCACACAATCGCGTGGCTCAGCGGCTTGCCGGTGCCGCGCATCCACAGGCCCGTCGTCTCGCGCTGGTTGGTGATGCCCACCGCGGCGATGTCCCGGCCGGTGAGGCCCGCGTCCTTCAGCGCGCGGGCGATGCACCACTCGCTGGTGGCCCAGATTTCGTCCAGGTCGTGCTCCACCCAGGACGGCTTGGGGAAGTGCTGGGTGAACTCCTTGTAGGAGCGGCCCACCAGCTGGAGCTTCGAGTCGAGGATGGAGACGTGGGTTCCGGTGGTGCCCTGGTCCAGGGCCAGCACGTACTTCGCCTTCGGCATGAGGTGACTCCTCCCAGCGGCGGACAGCCAGATGGGAGGAACCTACCCCAGCAGGGGGGCCGGACAGGCGAGCTTCCTGTCCGGCACCTGTCTAGTAGCCCATGGGAGGACGGCGGCTGCCGAGGAAGCGGCGCAGGCCGTACGCGGCCAGCCCACCCATGGCCATGCGGCCCAGGTTGCTGCCGAAGAAACCTCCGGACGCGGCCCGGCTCCGGCCGCCGTACCCGAAGCCCAGCGGACTGCGCCCGTAGCTGGTGCGGCCCCGGTTCCAACCCCCCGAGCCATAACCGCGACGACCGCTGGCGTAGCTACCGAGAATGCTTCCCAGAAGAGACATGGTGCGGCCTCCTGTGCGTCAGTGAAGGCCCTCGCTGGAGTGCGAGGGCGGAGTGCCTTCAACTTGACGCTGCCCCCCAGGGAGGGCACCCCTTTGCAGGCAGGCGGCCCTGCTCGCCTTGGGGCGGCCCGGGAAGCGGGCGGGCAGGCTCAGCGCCCGGTGTAGATGCCGATGGCGCCGGGGTGGACGATGTTGCCCAGCGCGTCGCGGTAGGCGCTGAAGGCCACCAGCACCTTGCGGCTGTCCCCGGTGCCGACGACCTGGATGTCCCAGATGGGCAGGCCCGCGAGGGGGCCGAGCACCGCGTTGTGGCTGACGAAGTCGCCCTCGGTGTGCATCCGCATCAGCCCCCGGCCCCAGCGGTGGCCAATCCACAGGCTGCCGTCCCGCGTGTCCCGCTCGAGCGAGGAGACGAAGCGGTCGGGCTCGCCTCCGAGGTGGTGCGCCGTCACCTGGCCCGTGTCGCTCATCTTCGCCAGGCCCCAGGCGAAGCTGGAGACCCAGACGGTGCCGTCCGGCATGAGCACCAGGTCGCTGACGAGGTCGTCGACGCGCTGCTCGGGGGTGGGAATCGTCGGCTCGGCCACGGCGTCCGGCCACAGGTCGATGCGGTTGGCGCGGTGCTTCTTCTCCTCGGTCTGCTTGCGCGCGGCCTCGAAGTTCCATGGGGCGCCGGTGCCCACGTGGCCCACCGCGTTCGTCATGATCTTGAAGCGCGAGGTGCGGATGTGCGAGCCCAGCCACACGTCGCCGTCGGGCCGCACGGCCACGCCCCAGACGTCACCGGCCAGCCGGCTGTCCTCGGTGGCGGCGTCGCTCATGGCGATGGCGGGGTGGACGTGCTCCATGACGCCGTACTTGCAGCGCTGGCGCGGCTCGCGGCCCACCTCGTTCCCCTGGGCGTCGCGCTCGATGTAGAGCCACGCGTTGGCGGCGCGGACCTGCGGGTCTGAGCACTCCACGGCGCCCTGGTAGTCCGGCTCGCCCCACGCGAGGCCGTGGTTGGAGGCGAACCAGAGGCTGTTGCGCTGCTTGTCCCAGACGATGCGGTTGACCGAGCAGAGCTTCTCGCGGTGGCCGTAGCCGGGCACGGAGTGCGCGGGCGAGTGGATGTCGTAGTGGATGACGCGCAGGGTGCCGTCGTCCTGGAGCTCCACGCGGTCCGCATCGCCGCTCTTGAAGATGGCGGGGTCCTCGAGCTCGCCCGGGGCCTTGTAGAACTCGCTCTCGCAGTTGGGCCGGCCCTCGTAGCCGACCCAGACGGTGCCCGCGGGGCCGCCCGTCACCGCCGTCACCTTGAGGTAGCGCTGCTCCGGCGCGGGGTCCTTGCCCTTCCAGGGGGCCCACGGCTTCAGCCCGTCGGCCATTGTGTAGCACTTGAAGGTGGAGGCCTCCGGGCGCAGCAGGCAGAGGCCGTCCTCGCCACCCGCCACCCAGAGGTTGCCGCCCTCGTCCTGGGTGATGCCCAGCACCTCGCGTGGTGCGCCCTGCGCGCGCCCGAGGAACCGCCAGCCGGCCGCGTCGGGGGGAACGTTGTTTCCGCCCGTGCTGCCGCCATCGGGCGTGCCGGAGTCCGGGGGGCCCGCGTCCGGCGTGCCGGAGTCAGGAGTGCCGGAGTCTCGGGGCCCTGCGTCCGGTGTGCCGGAGTCTCGGGGCCCTGCGTCCGGTGTGCCGGCATCGGGCTCGGGAGGCGGTGGCTCCTCGTCATCGGGCGGAGGGTCTTCCTCGTCATCCGGCGGCGGGTCCTCGTCCTCGTCGTCGGGAGGCGGGTCTTCGTCATCTCCGGGTTGTTCGACGGGAGGGTTTCCGAGCGGGTCGCCCGGGTTTCCTCCCACGGCTGACTGGGGCTGCGGCTCGCCCCCGCAGGCCAGCCACACTGCCGCACCCAACACGCCCGCCCACCACCTGCCTCGTCCCAGCCAGCTCATACCCCGGTCTACCTCCAACGTCCTCGGGCGGACGTCCCACCTGCAGCCACGGAGCCAAGAGGCAAGCGGGGTGCCAGGGCTTGACGGCGCGCGACGCTGACCACGTGACAGCGGGAGGGAAGGGCGCGGGGTGACGTGAGGTGTCGTGCTTCCCATGAGAGGAAGTCCCGCGCCTGACCCGGCGGGGCGAGAAGAGCGTCCGATGGACGGTGAGAGGTGTTGGCGGATGGGAACAAATCCCCGGCGGATGCGCGCAAGCGAGCCACGGGGTGAAACGGCATCTTCCGCCTCGCTCGCCGGGACCTGTGGCCCGGCTCTTTCGACGCGAGGACGCGGAACATGGCTTTCACGATGAGGCAGACGGTGCTGGTGCTGGGAGTGGTGCTGGCGGTGGGGTGCGCGGGTTCGAAGGCGAACCTGGTGGACGCGGACGTGGCTCGGTACACGAGCGATGCGAACGGGTTCGACACGCACTCGTTCTTCTATGACACGGGCGCGGAGGTGGTGGTCTTCGACGCGCAGTTCACCGAGGCGGAGGCGGAGAAGGTGCTCGCGGCCATCCGGGCGAGGACGGGCAATCCCATCCGCTATGTCGTCGTCACGCATCCGAACCCGGACAAGTTCAACGGCGTGGCGGTGTTCCAGCGCGAGGGCGCGAAGGTGGTCGCCAGCGAGGCCACCGCCGCGGCGATTCCCGCCGTGCACGCGTACAAGAAGTACTTCTGGGTGAACGTGGTGAAGGCCTTCACCGAGGAGACGTACCCGGGGCAGGCCACGGTGGACGTCACCTTTCGCGGCACGTACGCGCTGCCGCTGGAGGGGGACGCGAAGGTGGAGCTGGCCGAGCTGAAGCACGCGGGCGTGGCCACGACGCAGACGGTGGCGTACGTGCCGGCGCGCAAGGCGCTCATCGTGGGGGACCTGGTGCACCACCAGGCGCACGCGTGGCTGGAGGGTGGCCTGCGCGAGGGCAAGGTGGTGCCGGACATGGCGGCGTGGAAGGCGGCGGTGGACGAGCTGGCGACGTGGCCGGATGCGACGGTGTACGGCGGCCGGGGCGAGGCCGCGCCGGTGACGGAGGCCATCGCCGCGCAGAAGCGGTACCTGGACGGCATGGTGACGTTGGTGAAGGGCTACGCGGTGGAGCTGGGGGACAGGAAGGCGGAGCTGTGCGGTGACGCGGCGGCGCCGCACCACGCGGAGCTGCAGAAGCGCGCGGCGGCGGCGTTCCCGGAGTACGCGCTGCCGTACATGGTGGGGTACTCGGTGTACGGACTGGTCAACCAGCTCGCCTGCGGCGGGTAGTTCGCAGGGAAGTGAGTCTGTCGGGTTGTTTCGAATCGCGAGTTCGGGGTCACCGCAGCTTCAGCGGCCCCCGAAACTCCTCGGTGTCCGCGAGCCCGCCGAGCCATACGGTCTTATTGGCTGCCTTCCCAAGGAATCCTTCCGCCTTGGTGCTCAGCCACGTCGGATCGAGCGCCCCGCAGGAGCTGTCACCCACGGCGACGAAGGCGTACCGGAGGTTCTTGATTGGAAGGGGAACGGCGTCCTGCCGGCCTCTTGGACGCAGGGCCAGTTCCTTTCCTGCGTCCGCAGTCGCCTCGATGGTCGCGAACTTCCTGAAGTCGGACTCCCAGACGACGCCCTGATTGGCTGCGTTCTGGAGCTTCAGTTCGAGAATCCAGCATTCCGCCTGCTCTGGCAGGAGCACGCACAGGTCGGGCATGAAGTCCTGCTCACCTACTGGCAGACGGGGTTCCACATAAACGTGGGCTCCTCCGCCGAGCACCCGGAGATGGAAGTAGAGGCTCGCCTGGAGCGCGCGTTCCGTCCCGATGAAGCCGCTGAGGTAGTCGTTGCGGACGCCGGTCAGCCAGGCCGTACGGAGTATCTCCGCGAACGGCTGTTCGCCCACGACTGCAACGCCAGTCTTTTCGGTCATGATGGTCACCCCCGGTTAGCAACATTGCACGGAGGCAGGAGCCGCCGGGAGCGCGGCCTTGGCCGACGGTGGACTTCTCAACCGACTCGTCTGCGACGCGGCGTTCGCGCGGGAGCGGCCCGGGGTGGCGGTAGCGCCCCCCGGGTGATGCGCTGGCGGAAGTCGCGCGGGCGCTCACTGGTGAAGGCCGTGAAGGCGTGGGTGAAGGCGGCGAGGCTCTCGAAGCCCACGGCGTAGGCCGTCTGGGTGACGCGGGCGCCGTCCTCGGCCAGCAGCTCCATGGCACGCAGCATGCGGGCGTCATGGAGGAAGCGGCGCCACGAGGTCCCCGCCTCCTCCTCGAAGCGGCGCGCGAGGGTGCGCTGGGACAGCCCCGCCGCCTTGGCCGTGCCCGCGAGCGTGACGGGCCCGCCGAGCCTGGCCAGCGTGTACGTCATGGCGCGCTCCAGCTCCGGCGTGCGAGCGCGAGGCAGCCGCCACTCGCGAGGCTCCGCCGCCCACTCCGCGAGCAGGTGGACGAGGGCGGTGAAAAAGCTCTCCGCCACCGCATCGCGAGGTGCGCGCTCCGGCCCCCAACGTGTGGAATAGAGGAGCATCTCCCGGGCGAGCGGAGGCAGGACGAAGACGCGGCACTCACCCTGTGGCGCAGCGGGCACGCGAGAGGGCTCCAGGTACACGGTGCACAGGGTCGCCGGCTGTGTGGCGCTCACGCGGTGACGGGTGCCTCCGGCAAGCCAGGCGGCACGCTGCGGAGGAAGCAACCACTGCGCGTGAGCAACCTCCAGATGCAGCGCACCCCTGGCTGCATAGAGGAGCTGGTGCCTTCGGTGGGTGTGCCAGCCGGAGGTGAAGGAGGTCAGCTCATCAGTGAGACAGAAGGCGGACGCGGGCGCCGCGTCTACGTCCACCAGGGGCTTGGGCACCGTTCCTCCATTTCTCCGCGTGAGTCTCGTTCAGTGGAGTCCGAGCTGGAGCATAGGGCAGGGAACTCCAGGCCTGTCCTGCTCGGCCTCACCTCCGTACCGCAGGGGAGTGAGACTCGCCTTTGGGCATCCACTCGAGACGCGGAGGGGGCCTGCAATGCCTGACAGGAGGCTGGCTGCTGAAGTGCCCGTCTTGCCGCGACGGACCGTGGTCTCCGGTGACCTGCCCGGTTGTCCGCCGTCGGCATGTCAGCCCCACCCGGTAGGAAGGTGCTGGCGGAAGGAACGTTCCTTCCACGGGCGGGTCGGTCCGGCAGGGGGTGGGCAGATGATCATGGAGCTGTACCAGCAGTTCATGGCCACGCGGATGGAGGAGGCGGCGGCGGTGATGGCGCAGCGGGGCTACGACAAGACGCCGGCCGCGGAGCTGGCGCGGGTGATGCGCATGTCGGTGGGCTCGCTTTACCGGCGCTATGGCAGCAAGCGCGGCTGTGCGCTGGCCATTCGGGACTTCTCCGACGACGAGCTGTACCGGTATGCGCGCTACGAGTTCCAGATGGCCAGCACGGACGAGGGCGCGGGCTTCCGCGAGGGCTTCTTCGCCCTCTGGCGGCTGCTGGCCAATTACGTGTTGCGGATGCCCGGCGTCTTCAGCTTCGTCTTCCTGCACGCCCGTCCGGAGCAGGGGCCGGACGACGAGCGAGGCTGGCGGGTGCGAGACCTGATTCGCGAGGTCGTCAGCCAGGGCGAGCGCGACGGAGTGCTGGAACCGGGTTCGGCGATGGCGAGGACGTGCCTGGTGTGGGGCGCGCTGGCGGAGCTGGGGCGGGTGTCGGCGAGGTGGGAAGGGGCGGTGACGGAGGAGGACGTGCTCGCGTCGGTGGAGGCACTCTGGCGGGCGCTGGGGCCCAGGGAGAAGTCGGCGCCCCGGGGGCCTGGAGGCATGCCGCCTCCAGACGGAGGAGAGACCTCGGAAGAAACACCCGACAGCGGGCGGGCGGCGGCCGCAGGTGACGACACGTGCCCTGCTTCGCCAACCAGGCTGCCTGTGGACATTGAAGGGCCTGGGACCGCGACGCATGCCGAATCCCCGGCGGCTTCGCGTGATGATTCGAGGCACCGTCCGTTCGAAGGCCGTAGCCGTTCCCGGCACAGGTCGGAACCCGGCCGGAGCCGGACTCCCGGCTCTGTGTCACACTCCTTGCGCTGTGCACCGGCGAGGCGGCTTCCGGAGAACCCCTTACCCCGGCTTCGAGTTGGAGTGGTCCGTGCTCTTGCTCACCAGGTACCCGCCGTGGCTGATGGCGAGCAGGGCGACGAAGCCCTGCGACAGCGGAGGCAGGGTGTCCGTCGCTCCCCGCATCACCGCCATGGACACGTCCACGAAGTAGCTCACCGCGGCAATCGCCGTGAAATAGAACATCTGCACCTTGGCCAGGTCCACGTGCGCGGTGTTGCCGACCTCGTCACCCTGGAAGATGTCCGAGATGCGCGCGTCGTGGAGGCTCTCGTTGGCGTAGAGCACTCCCTGCCGTTGGGCGTCGATGCTCCCCTTGCTCTCGTTGGGAAGCTGCGCCGCCGTGCGCAGCACGGTCTTGTCGTCCGGCTGGCGCTGGCGCTTGCCACCGAGGATGAGCGGCGTCCCCAGCAGCGACGTCGAGGCAATGCCCATTGCCCACCAGAGCTCCTGCGGAATGCCCACGTCCACGGCGTTGGCCGTCCCTGCCTTCACGCGCGCCACCACCATCGTCAGGTAGCCGGCGACGACCACCACCGTCCACACGGAGGCCTGGAAACGAGACAGGCTCATCAGGTTGCGCTCGTTGATGAGCACGCCAAACGGTGTCCCGGAGATGGTCTGCCCGAGCACCAGCATGAAGGCCGCCAGCACCGCAGCCGTCGCGACGTAGCTCCAGCCAGGAGCCACGAACCACGCCGCCGTGAGGGCCAGTAGCGGCAGGACTCCCGTGAGCACCACCAGTCGGGCGTTCTCCGGCCGCGGAATCGTGGAGACCGTTCCTGCCCCCGAGCTCGATGTGCCGGAATCGGCGGTTCCCACGATGCTCGCGGCGAGGACCTGCGGCTTGCCTTCAGCACTCATGACTTCCCCCCTTGCGGTGACCCGAGAATACCAACCCAGGCAGACGCGCACCGGAGGCGGGAGGTTCCATCGCCCGCGAGACATCCACCCCGGACCGCCGCCGGATGGTGTTCTGCGCCGCCCCGGGGTATCCGCCGCGCTCGGGTGAACGGCCCGGCCTACCGACCGTTCCCGGTGGCAGCGGGTGCCTGTCCCGCCGCGGCCTCCGCCTCCGGCGTTCCGCGCGCCCGCGTCTCCCGCCGCCGCGGGCCCTGCGTGTCCGCGTAGCCCGTCAGCTCCACGTAGCCGCGTCCCGTGACGGGGCTGCCCTCGCGCGTGCCCTCCAGGCCCACCGAGCCCTCCCAGTAGATGACGCTGACCGGCAGCTCCTGGTCCGCCAGCCTCGGCGTCACCGTGAGCTCCAGCCCCAGCTTCTCCACGCTCAGCCGCCACCGCGCCGGGTACTCCCCCCCGCTGCGAGGGCTCTTCCACGTGTCCAGCACCGTGAGCCGCATGTCCTCTCGCGACACCTTCACCGGCTCGCTCGAGGCCGCGCCCGCCGGCGGTATCCACAGCCCCGAGCTGAACCGGTCCGCCGAGCCGTCCTTCCGGCGGAGCTGGTAGTACATCAGCTCGCTCCCGTCCGAGAGCTGCAGCGAGAACCAGTCCCACCCCACCTGGTCCGGCCCGAGCGCGCTGGTGCTCCACTCGCGGTCCATCCAGCTCTCACCCTTCACCGCGTACGTCTGCCCCTCCACCCGCACCGTGCCCGTCGAGGGCATCCGCGTCATCGAGTAGTAGTAGGACGCATTGCCCCGCTCGGGCCCCTTCTGGCTCAGGCCCCTGTCTCCCTGGAGCACCGGCGGCTTGCCCGGCTCCAGCAGCAGCTCCAGCGCCACCGCGTCGGACTCCGCGCGCAGCCGCACGGGCCACGTGGCCTCGCCCACGCTCACCGCCTCCCAGTCCTCCAGCCACACCCGGAACGGCTGCGCCGTCGCGCCGGCCAGGCCCATCGCCTCGCGGCTGAAGCGCTCCGACGCATGGAACTGTCCGCCCGCCACGTCCGACACCGTGAAGTGGCCCAGGAACACCTGCCGCGCGCCCCATGCCGATTCACGTTGCGGCGCTTGCGGCGCCAGCGCGCTGCGAAACAGCGTGAACTGGTAGCCGAAGGCGCGTCCATCCTCCGTCTCCAGATTGCCCGTCCAGTACCACCACTCCGTGCGGAACCCGGGATGCGGGCCGTGGTCCTCGGGGAACTGGAACGGCCGCGGCTCGTAGGCCCGCGCGTAGCCCTCCGTGCCCGCGTCGCCTCCGCCGAGCGCTCCGGCCACCGTCAGCGCTCCGCCCGCCCTCAGCGCGGGGGGCGCCGACTCGCGCGTGACGATGACCACGGCCACCGCCAGCCCCGCCAGCACCACTGCCGTCCCGATGACGAGTCCTCGGCCGCCGCTCATGCCTCACTCCTCCCGCAGCGCCATCGCCGGGTTGGCCCGCGCCATCTTCCACGCCGGGTACAGCCCGGCCAGCGCCGACGCCACCAGCGCCAGCAGCATCGCCTGCACCAGCGTCTCCGGCGTCACCGCGAGCTGCAGCGTCCACCCGAACGAGCGCTGGTTGATGACGTGCACCAGGATGTACGCCAGCCCCACGCCCAGCGGCATGGAGAACAGCCCCGCCAGCAGGCCCAGCAGGCCCGTCTGTATCGACACCAGGCCCCACAGCTGGCCCGGCGTCAGCCCGGTGGCGCGCAGCACCGCCAGCTCCCGCGCCCGCTCCAGCTGCAGCGACATCAGCGCGCTCAGCACGCCCACGAAGGCCACGCCGATGGCCAGCAGCCGCAGCACGTGCGTAATCGTGAAGGTGCGGTCGAACACCTCCAGCGACGCCTGCCGCAGCGAGCGGTTGGCCCGCACCAGCAGGGCCTGCGAGTCCCCGGCCCGCTCGCGCGCCGCCGCCACCAGCGCGTCCACGTCCGCGCCGGGGGCCGCGTACAGCGCGACGCCGCTCACCCCCCGGTCGTCGTACCAACGGTCATACGTGGCGCGAGGCATCAGCATCGTCCCCACGTCCGAGCCGTAGTCGAAGTACACGCCCACCACGCGGAAGTCGTGCGGCCCCTGGTCCGTCGTCAGCCGCACCGTGTCGCCCACGCCCACGCGGCGGTGGAAGCTGAACGGCTCCGACACGAGAATCGCGTCCTGCGACGCCTCCAGCTCGCGCCAGATGGCCGCTGCGTCACCGCTCTTGAACCGGTACGGCCGCGTCGGCGTCTGCGAGAAGTCGATGGCCAGCAGGTCCGTGGGCACGCCGCCCACGCGCGTCGTCGCCACGCGGATGGTGCTGCTCGCGGCGACGCCCGGCGTGGCGCGCAGGCGCTCGGCCAGCCCGGGCACCAGCGTGGTCGTCCCGCGCCGCGCCACCAGCGAGGGCGGGGAGATGAAGACGTCCGCCTGCAGCGACGTGTCCAGCCACGACACCACCGTGCCCCGGAAGCTGGACACCATCAGCCCCACGCCCACCGTGGTGGCCACCGCCACCATCAGCGCCGCCAGCGCCACCGCCGTGCGGCTGAGGCTCGTGCGCACGCTGCGCGCCGCCATGCGCCCCAGCAGGCCGAACGCGGCGCCCAGCGGCACCGCCGCCCCCGCCGATAGCCGCTCCGTCACCCACGGCACCAGCAGCGCCGAGCCCAGCAGCACGGAGAACAGCCCGCCATACGCCGGCAGCAAGGCCTGCGTGGGCCACACCAGCAGCCCCGTCCCCGCGGCCAGCACGACGAGCCCCAAGAGCGCCAGCTTCGGCGCGCGGCTGCGCGACACGTCCTCCAGCGTGGAGCGCCGCATCGTCGTCACGGGCGCCGAGCGTGCCGCCTCCCACGCCGGCACCAGCGCCGCCAGCAGCGTGGCCCCCAGCCCCAGCGTCAGGCCCTTCACCAGCGTGAAGGGCTCCAGCGCCAGCCCGCGCACGCTCACCACGAAGTACAGGTCATTGAACGTCTGCGTGACGAGCCCCACCAGCCCGCGCGCCAGCAGCACGCCCAGCAGCAGGCCCGCCACCGTGCCCACGGCGCCCAGCACCGCCGCCTCGCCCAGCACGAGGCCGAAGAGCTCGCCCCGGGTGATGCCGATGGCGCGCAGCCGCCCCAGGAGCCCGCGCCGCTGCACCACGGAGAACGTCATGGTGTTGTAGATGAGGAACATCCCCACCACGAGCGCCAGCAGCGACAGCGCGGTGAGGTTGGTGCGGAAGGCCCGCGTCATCTGCTCCACCGTGCCCGCCCGCGCCGCCGCGCGCAGCAGCTCCGTGCCCACCGGCAGCGTCGCCGCCAGTGCCTTCGCCTCCGCCTCGTCCCGAATGCGCAGGTCGATGCGCGTCAGCCACCCCGCCGTGCCCAGCACCTCCTGCGCCGTGGACACGTCCGTGAGCACCAGCGACTCCAGCGCCCGCGCGGTGTCCTCGTCGGCGGGCTCCACCAGCCCCGCCACGCGCAGCTGTCTTTCCACACCCTCCACGCGCACCGGCAGCGTGCCGCCGGAGGCAATGCCCAGCGCGCGCGCGGCCCGGGCGCTCAGCAGCACCGAGCCCGGCTCGGTGAGCAGCGCGCCCACGTCGCCCACGGCCTCGCCCCGGGCGTAGTCGCGGAACGGCGCTTCCGCGAACGGGTCCACGCCCAGCACGGTGAGCGTGCGCCGGTCGCCCACCGCCGCCCGCACGTAGCCCTCCACCACCGGCGCGGACACCGGCGCGTCGCGGCGCAGGCGCAGCTCGCGGTACACGCGCTCGTCGACGCCCGAGGAGCCGCCCACCACCTGGTGCGTGGCGCGGCCGGCCACCGCGTCCGTGGAGCGCTCGAAGGCGCGCAGCGCGCTGCCGCTCGCCAGGTCGATGGACACCACCACCGCCACGCCCAGGGCGATACCCAAGAGCGACAGCGCCGTCAGCCACGGGTGGCCGCCCAGGTGGCGCAGGCTGGAGCGGACCAGCAGCCCCCTCACCGCGCCTCCTTCCGCGCGTGCGCGCGCTCCACCAGCCGTCCGCCCTCCATCGACAGCACGCGGTCCGCGCGGGCCACCAGCCCCGGCTCGTGCGTGACGACCAGCGCGCACGCATTGCCCTGCCGGATGAGCCCTTCCATCAGGTCCAGCACCTGCCGGCCCGTCGCCTCGTCCAGGTTGCCGGTGGGCTCGTCTGCCAGCAGCAGCGGCGGGGAGTGCGCCAGCGCCCGCGCCACCGCCACGCGCTGCTGCTCGCCGCCGGACAGCCGGTCCGGGAAGCCGCGCGCGCGGGCGCCCAGCCCCACCCGCTCCAGCAGCGCGCGCGCCCGGGCCCCGGCATCCGTCGCGCTCTTCCCGTTCAGCTCCAGGGGCAGCCGGACGTTCTCCTCCACCGTCAGCGTGGGCAGCAGGTTGAAGGCCTGGAAGATGAACCCGATGCGCTCGCGCCTCAGCAGCGTGCGCTCGCGCTCGCTCAGGCGGCCCAAGTCCCTCCCGTCCACGCGCACCTCGCCCCGGGTGGGGACATCAATGCCGCTGATGAGGTTGAGCAGCGTGGATTTTCCCGAGCCGCTGCGGCCCAGCAGCACCACGAACTCGCCCCGGTGCAGGGACAGCTGGACGCCGGAGAGCACCTCCCTCTGGGTGTCGCCTTCGACGTAGGCCTTGGTCACATCGCGCAGCTCGACGAGGGGAGGGGAGTCGGAGGAGGGCATGCGGGCTTCTCAGATACACCGATGCCCACGCCGCCGCCGGGTTTTGCGCCTGCCCGGGCTTCCGCTCAGGCCCCCGCGGCCGGAGCGTGCGCCTGCCATGCGCCTAAGTCCCGCCACTGCTCCAGGAAGCCCGCCACCTCCGCCGCCAGCAGCGGGCCCGCCGTGTCGCGCGGAATGATGTGGAAGCCCTCCCGCAGCGACAGGAAGCGCACCGACGGGGCAGCCGTGAGCCGGCGGGCGAGCCACCGCCCGCCCTCCGGGTCCACCACGTGGTCCTGCTCCGCCACCGCCACCAGCGTGGGGCAGCGCACGTGGGCCAGGTCCCCCACCGCCAGGTTCTGCAGCGTGCACAAGTCCCGCAGCCGCGCCACGGGGAAGGCGGGCAGCACGGGGGCCTCGGCCAGCGCCACCGGGTCGGAGATGTCCGTGCCCGTCTTCTCCGCCCAGGGCCTGGCCCACTCCAGCACCGGCGTGCGGGCCAGCTGCCGGATGAGGAACATGCGCGGCCCGCGGAAGCGGATGGCCGGGGCCACCAGCGCCAGCGCCCGCACCTCGTCCGGGTGCCGGGCCGCCAGCCCCAGCGCCAGCAGCGAGCCCATGGACAGCCCCGCGACGAAGACGCTCCGGTGGCCTCGCAGGGAATGGAGCGCGTGCTCCGCCGCGGCCTGCCAGTCGCGCCAGGTGACGTGCAGCAGCGCCTGGGGCGTGGTGCCGTGCCCCGGCAGCCGGGGGGCCACCACGCGCATTCCCCGCGCGGCCAGGGCCTCTCCCAGCGGACGCACGTCCCACGGGCTGCCGGTGAAGCCGTGCAGCAGCAGGCACGCATCCTCGCCCCGGCCCAGGTCGAAGGGCGCCGTCTTCTCCAGGTCCATGCCCTCGGGATGTGCGCTCACGCCGTGACGCTGGCCACGCGGAGGCGCAGGCGCTATGCCCTGTGACTCATGGCGGACACTCCGAAGCCCCCGGACATGCAGTTGCAGATACAGATAGACGAGGACGTCGCCAATGGTCAGTACGTGAACATGGCCCTGGTGAACCACTCGGACACCGAGTTCACCCTGGACTTCATCTACGTCCAGCCCAACGTGCCCAAGGCGCGGGTGCGCTCGCGCATCATCACCAACCCCAAGCACATGAAGCGCCTGGTGGCGGCCATGCAGGACAACATCGCCCGCTACGAGGCGAAGTACGGCCCCATCGTCCTGCGCGAGGACGACGCGGGCATGCACTGAGGTTGCGCTAGGGCTGCTGCGCCTTCTCCTGCTCCTTCGGAGTCTCCTTGCGCTCGGCGAGGTAGGCGTCCACGCGTGACTGGAGGTGGGCGGCGAACTTCGGCTCCACCCGGCCCAGGATTGCCCACTCGAAGTCGGTGGCGCGGCTGAGGGTGGGCTTGGTGGGGGACATGGGCTCGCCCAGCACGTACCGGCCCGTCCCGGACGAGGAGCCGCTGCCGTCGGAGCCCCCGCTCTTGCCTTCCTTCGAGCCGGCGAAGCTGCCCGGGTGCGACGCGGCCCGGCCGTTGGTGGTGTAGGACATCCGGTAGGCGCGCACCATGGAGCGGCCGTCCGCCAGCGGGGTGACCTGGACGAGCAGGCGGGACCAGCTGGCGCCCACGTCCACGTTGCCGTGAATCTTCCACGTGGTGTGCAGGTAGTTCGGGTCCGAGGTGGGCAGCAGCTCGTACCCCTGCTCGTCGAGCAGCGCCGTCGCAGTCGCCCGCAGCGACTCCGGCGGGAGCCGGTAGAGGGCGTGGCTGGTGGTGCCCTCCAGCAGGTTCTGGCGAGGGTCCGGCGTGAGCGCGCACCCCGTGGCCCCCAGCAGCAGCCCGACGACCAGCATGTACGCGAAACGCCCACTCATGAAACACACCTCGGTGCCCCGGCCCTGGATGCGGCGACCGTCCGGCGTCCCCGGGGAATGCGGGCCGGACCTCCGGGAAACGTCCCGGCGGTACGGCCCATATCGTGGCGAGGGGCCCGTCCGCTTCAGTCGCAGCGGTGACAGAGCGTCCGGGTGCCGCCGGGGGCCCACGGGGCGGGGTGCTCCTGGCACACCTTGTCGGGCCGGGCGTGGAGGCGGCGGACGCTGGCCTCCAGGCGGGGGTACCCGTCCTGGGTGACGCGCTGGTAGGCCTCCCAGTCCGCCGCGGAGGCCTCCCAGAAGACGCAGGTGCCCGGGCCCTCGCGCACGGTGCCGTTCTCGAAGACGCTCCAGTGCCCGTTGCCCGCGGCGCCGTCGGCCGGCACCCAGCCGAGCGCGACGTTGGAGAAGTTCACCCGGGGCCAGGACGGGCCCAGCAGGCCGCCGAAGCGCTTGCGCTCGTCGCGCAGCACGCGCCGGATGCGCGCGGTGGCGCCCCGGTCCTCCAGCGCATCCATGAACTGGAAGGGCGGCGTGCCCCGGATGCGCTCCGCGTAGCTGTCCTCGTAGACGCGGAAGGCCCGGCCCCAGCCGCGCGACACCTCGACGAGCATGACGGCGACGAGCACCGCCAGCCCCACGCTCCACGCCCTCGCGCGGGGCGGCTGCGCCTGGAAGAGCGCGCCCACGCGGAGGCTGGCGACGAGCAGCACCGTGAGCAGCAGCAGCAGCACGGCGTGGAAGCCGTACTTGAGGAAGTAGTACTCGATGGGCAGCCGCGCCCCCAGGTAGGCCAGCTGCGCCAGCGCGTTGACACCGGCGAACAGCAGGGTGAAGTCGAGCAGCCGCCGCTCGACCCCCTCCGCGCGCGGCACGCAGAAGCGCACGACGCACAGCCCCACCACCGTCCAGCACTGCACCCGCAGGGCGCGCTCGTACGAGTGGACGAGCAGGCCGCCGCTGATGCCCGCCAGGGGCAGCAGCCGGGACATGGCGTACACGGCCGCGGCGATGAGCAGCAGGCCCACGGGCCACGTCCAGCGGCGGTAGCGCGCGCCCAGCCGGGGGCCCTCCAGCAGCACCAGCACGCCGCCGGTGAAGAGGAGGTCCGGGAGGTTCAGCCCGTACGTGTACCGGTAGAACACGGTGAAGGCGGCGAGCGCGAGGCACCGCGCCCAGGGGGAGCGCGGCAGCGCGTAGGCGAGCCACCCCAGCACCAGCGGCACCAACCCGAAGATGTGCGCGTAGAAGCCGTCCGCCTGGTGGTAGTGCAGCAGCTTCAGCAGGAGGAACCACCACACGCCCACGGTGCCCACCAGCAGCGCCACCTGCGCCGCCAGCAGCGCGCGCGCCGTGCTCCAGAGCCGGCTGACGGCGACCTCCAGGCCGGCGGCGAGCGCCACCGCGAGCACCGCGGGCACCAGGTAGAAGGTGGCGCGGAAGCTGGTGAAGGCGTCCAGGCCGAAGAGCCGCTCCAGCGCGTGCGACACCGCATAGAAGAGGACGAAGCCCTGGTACGTGCCGGGCGCCGTGGTGACGAAGAGGGCCCGCAGCGCCGCGTGGTTGCCGGCGTCCCCGCCGCCCATGGTGACGAGGCCGCCCAGGGCGGGGATGCCCAGCAGCCGCCACGTCAGCTCCATGGCCACGATGACGTAGAGGACCTGGAGCGCGGCGAGCGGCAGGTGCGTGGGCCACGGCGCACGGCCCGAGGTGGCCTTCCAGGCGAGAGCGGACAGGAGCGCCGCCCCGGCGAGCGCGCCCGGCCACAGGGGCAGCCCCAGCGCCGTGCGGAGCACGCCCGCCACGCCGGCGGGCAGCAGCCACAAGAGCAGCAGGAAGAACAGCGGCCCGAGCCCACGAGGCGGCTCGGGGAGTGGCTCGGGGCTCGGCTGCGGGGCGGGGGTGTCCTGCACGGCGGGTGTCCCTATCCCATCCCCTGGCGGGACGCACGCCCAGGTGTGCGCCCGCCACGGCCGGACACTTCCGGACCCGGTGCCTCTGGCGTGAGTGCCCGGCGCGGCGCAGACTCGGGGCACCGTGCTCCGAATCCTCGTACCCCTGCTCGTGCTCCTGTGCGCCGTCCCGGCCGCCGCCCAGTGCCTGGGTGACGGCGTGCAGCTGTTCCCCACGCCGGGCGCCGTCATCCCCACCAACACGCGCTTCCTGCTGGAGGGCGTGGGCACCGCGCGCTCGCAGGTGGCGGCGCTGGTGGGCAAGAAGCTGCGGCTGACGTCGGACAAGCACGTGGTGGAGGTGAAGGCGCAGCGCGGGTGGGAGAGCAGCCTGGGGCGCGTCACCGTCATCCTCAAGGTGGACGGCCGGCTGGAGCCGGACACGCGCTACACGCTGCGCGTGGACGAGCTGCTGCCCAACGTCATGGTGCTCAACGGCCGCAGCACGGTGCTGCCCGAGTGGCGCACCGGGAAGGGCGCCGACGGCCGCGCCCCGCGCTGGCTCAAGCGGCCCGCCGTCTCCGAGGGCTTCCTGCGCCGCACGGCCCAGGGCACCACCCGCTTCGTGCGGCTCAACCTGTCCTTGCGCGAGGAGAGCCCCGCCTACCTCGTGGTGAAGCTGGAGCCGCGCCGGCCCGGCCCCAGCGTGCAGCACTACGTGGTGCCCATCTCCAACAACACCGCCTTCATCGGCCACGAGGCGTGCAGCGGCACCTTCGCCATGGAGGACGGCCGCAGCTACCGCGCCAGGATTGAAGCCTTCGACGCCGCCGGCCAGAGCGCCCCGCCCGTACCGGCGGTGGACTTCGAGGCGCCCGCGGACGACTCCGCGCAGCCCTGACGGGCCGCGGGGACGGCGGGTGTACGACGAGTTCGCCGCCAGGGAGCTGGATGTGTCCCCGGACGGCAGGAAGATGGTGTACGCCATCAACGGGCAGGCCAACCTCTTCGTACTGACGGGCTACTGAGCGGCCCGCCCAGGAGGGCGCATTTGACGACGGTGGACGTGGAGAGCCTGAAGGAGCGCATGGCGGCCTTCACCCAGTCGCTGCAGGACGACATCTGCGGCGCGCTGGAGCGGCTGGACGGCAAGGCGCGCTTCCGCGAGGACGCCTGGACGCGGCCCGGCGGCGGCGGCGGGCGCAGCCGGGTGCTGGAGGACGGCGCCGTGCTGGAGAAGGCCGGCGTCAACACCTCGGTGGTGTTCGGCGAGCTGGAGGCGCAGTTCGCCCAGAAGCTCCAGGGCGAGGGGCGCACCTTCTGGGCGGGGGGCATCTCACTGGTGCTGCACCCGCGCAACCCGCACGTGCCCACCGTCCATGCGAACTACCGCTTCATCCACCAGGGCGGCAAGGCGTGGTTCGGCGGCGGCGCGGACCTGACGCCGTACTACCTCTATGACGAGGACGCGGCGCACTTCCACCGCGTGCACAAGGCCGCGTGCGACAGGCACGACGCGGCGTACTACCCGCGCTTCAAGGCCGCGTGCGACCACTACTTCCACCTGCGCCACCGCGAGGAGACGCGTGGCGTGGGCGGCATCTTCTTCGAGAACATGGGCGGCGAGCTGGAGAAGGAGCTGGCCTTCGTCCAGGAGTGCGGGCGGGCCTTCATTCCCGCGTACCTGCCCATCGCCGAGCGGCGCAAGGACACGCCCTTCACGGAGGCGCAGCGCTTCTGGCAGGAGGTGCGGCGCGGGCGCTACGTGGAGTTCAACCTCGTCTATGACCGGGGCACCGTCTTCGGCCTGGAGACGCGCGGGCGCACCGAGTCCATCCTCATGTCGCTGCCGCCGCAGGCGCGCTGGCGCTATGACCACCACCCGGCGCCGGGCACCCCGGAGGCGCGGCTGGTGGAGGTGCTGCACCACCCGCGTGACTGGGTGGGCCAGGAGGGCTGAGCCGCCATGTCCACTCCCACGACGCCACAGCCCTCGCGCGGGGGCTCGCGCAAGGTGCTGCCCCTGCTGCTCGCCGGGCTGGTCCTGCTGGGGCTCGCGGCGGGGGCCGTCTTCTTCTTCCGGAGCCGGAGCGCCGCGCCGGGCGGCGGCCTCTTCCAGGCGGAGCAGCCCACCGACACCGAGGCGCGCGTCAACGTGCTGGCGCTGTGTGACGCGGTGCAGGGCTACCGCGACGAGCACGGCGCGTACCTCGCGCTGGCGCCCGAGCCGAAGGAGGTGCCGCGCGGCGGCGTGCCGGTGCCCTTCCCGGTGGAAGGGCCGTTCCACGCCATCGGCTTCGAGCCGGGCGAGAAGGTCCGCTTCCAATATGAGGTGGTGGTGCAGGAGAGCCCGGTGGGGGAGCCCGAGGTGTCGTGCCTGGCGCGCGGCGACTTCGACGGCGACGGGCAGAACTCCGTCTACCGGGTGCGGCTGGATGCCAATGGCATGACGAGTCCCGTCGAGGTGGAGCGCGAGGGCGAGTAGGCCCCGCTCGCAACCCCGCCCCGCCTCCGCCCGACAATCCGGAGGATGGGGCACGTCGGCGACATCCAGGGCCCGCGAGGCCCGCTCGCACGGGCAGGGGAGACCCACGTCGGGCCACGCCCCTGGGGAGGCCCGGTGCGCGAGGGGCCCCGGACGCCTCCCGCCGGCACGCCGCTGCCCTTCACGCCGCTGCCTTTCATTGATGCGCCGCGCTGGGACGTCCCGCGCCCCGCGCCTGGAAGGCCGCCTCCGGGTCTGCCTCCGGACACTTCGGAAATGCCCGCTCACGGCACGCCGTTTCCGCCTGCGTTAGGCTCGGAGGCGTCAGGGCCGGATGGCGCGTCGTCCCCGCACCCCTCTTCTCCGACGGCTGGTGAGGCATCTCCCATGTCCTCCTTCCGAATCACCTCCGAGCTGGCCCGCATCCTCCGCTCCGGCAGTGGGGCCCCGGCCGCCCTGCCCCAGGGCCCGGAGGCTCCGCAGTCGCCGACGCGGCCGGGCCAGGACGACAACTTCCGCACCCAGCCGCAGGCACCCACGGGCCGCCCCGTCCTGGGCGGCGAGGCGCGCGGGCCGGTGAAGTCGGTGGAGGAGCTGGTGCCGCCGGGCCTGGAGAAGGTGGCCGGGCAGGAGGAGCTGGCCCACAAGTTCGCCTCGGACGCGGCGCTGCTGGCCGCGCAGCTGAAGCCCTCGCAGCTCACCGGCTCCGAGCGCGCCACGCGCCTGTGGGCCTTCTACGCCGCCTATGCCACGGCCGCCGCCGCGAAGCCGCCCCAGGAGGAGGCGAAGCAGGCCTTCCGCGAGGCCCTCCAGGGCCAGGGCTTCGCCGAGCTGCGCGACGCCCGCACCGCGGAGAACGGCGTGGACCGCGGCCTCTGGGTGCTGGCCGCCCGCACCCCCGACGAGGCCCGCGAGCGCATCGCCACCGTCCGCCTGGAGCCGCCCCCGGACATCCGCCACTCCGAGGCCGCCGGCCGCAAGGAGCCCCCGCCCGGTGAGCGGGCCGCCGAGCAGGCGCTGTCCCTCCCGGCCGGCGCGCGCCTGTCCGACGCCATCCGCGGCACCGCCGTCCCCGTGACGCTGGAGGGCCGCGAGCCCGGCCAGGAGGACGAGGCGGACCCCCTGCACCAGCGCCGCACGAAGCGCCGCCTGGGCCCGGCCATGCTCTGGAACGTCCTCCACGGCTTCCGCGCGCCCCCGGAGGACGGGGCGCTGGCGCAGGCCCAATGGGACAGGGCCACCTTCGGGGCCGTGCTCGCCCTGACGGCCATCGCCCTCATCGTCATCGCGCTCGTGAGCCTCTAGGGCCGCCCACCAGTAAACCCCCCGCCAGCGCGAAACTCCTTGGCGGGCGCCGGCTTGTGGTACGTTGCCGCACCCACTTGGCAACCGACGACCTCACTCTCGTCAAGCGCGTCCGGAGCGGCGACCAGCGCGCATTCAAGCTCCTCGTCGAGCGTTACCAGCGCAAGGTGTACGCCGTTGCCCTGGGCATGCTGAAGGACAAGGAAGAAGCAATGGACGTCTCCCAGGAGGCGTTCGTCAAGGTCTACAAGTACCTGGACCACTTCAAGGGCGACTCGTCCTTCTACACCTGGCTCTACCGCATCACCGTCAACATCTGCATCGACGTGATTCGCAAGAAGGGCGGCGGCGGCGAGGTCGTCGAGTTCGACGAGACGCAGGACATGGACCTGTCGGAGGCCCGCATCGGCGCGCTCGGCAGCCGGCTGGGCACCAACCCCCAGAAGAGCGCCCTGCGCCGCGAGCTGGCGGAGAAAATCCAGGAGGCCCTGGCCACCGTGCCCGAGAAGCACCGCGCCATCCTCCTGCTCCGGGAGATCGAGGGCATGTCCTACGAGGACCTGGCCCGCACCCTGGATATTCCCAAGGGAACGGTGATGAGCCGCCTGTTCCATGCCCGGGCCAAGGTTCAGAAAATCCTCAGTGAATACCTGGAGTTGGACGAAGCCAAGAGCGGGGTGGGCAGTGAGTGAGGGGCCCTCGAATATCTGAGGGGACCCCGCGTCCGAAGCTTCGCACCCCCCACCAGGAAGCAGGGTGAAGGTCATGGCCGGAAATCCCGCGTGTGAGCGTTTCGTCCCGATGCTCTCCCCGTACGTCGACGGGGAGCTGTCGCCCGCGGAGCGCGTCAATGTCGAACGTCACCTGTCCGCCTGTCGGGACTGCACGGGACGTGCGGCCGACCTGCGCGCCGAGTCGGGCCTGCTCCGGGTGGGCCTGGACATGGCCGTGGACGACGTGGACTTCAAGGACTTCGCGCAGAAGGTGATGGCGCGGGTGACGCCGGAGAAGCCGCCGCTCATTGAACGGATGAAGCTGGCGCTGTCGGAGATGTTCCTCTACCAGCGCACCGCCATGCTCTCGTCGCTGGCCACCGCCGCGGTGCTGGTGGCGGTGGGGCTGCCGCTGTTGCTCTCCGACCGGGCGCCGGTGGGCTACGCCGCGGAGCGCATGACGGTGAAGTCCATCCAGCCGTACCAGAACGCCCGCGTCGCGCCGGTGGTGATGGAGACGGACAACGGGGGTACCATCATCTGGCTGGTGGACGAGGAGACGCAGGACGGCTCCTCGCGCGAGGACGAGGAGCTGGAGGAGGAGATTGGCGGCGGCATGAAGCCGGGCAGTGACGGGCGTCAGCAGCCCGCGCGGCCGGTGCAGGATGCCCCGAAACCGTCGGGAGGTCCCCTGTGAGAATGCACGTGTCGTCGGGTCGGGTGCTGCTGGCGGTGCTGGGGCTGGGGCTGCTGCTGCCCATGGCGGCGAGCGCCCAGGACCCGAAGGTCCAGGTGCAGGTCGAGGTGGTGCTGGCGTCGATGAAGGGCGGCGACGTGGACCCGCCCGAGCTGGAGAAGATGAAGGAGCAGTTCCAGAAGCAGAACTTCAACTTCACGTCCTTCAAGCGCCTGTCGCTCCAGGTGCTGGAAGTCACCGGGGCGAAGGCCACCGAGGTGAAGCTGCCCAGCGGCACCAATGCGTCGCTGAAGCTCTTGGGGCTCAAGGACGGCATCGCCACGGTGCAGGTGGCCATTCCGCGCCAGCCCACGCTGGACGTGGAGCTGGGGCGGCAGGGCGCCGTCTACCAGAAGGCCGGCAAGTACGTGGGCGGGGAGCTCATCCTCGTGCTCTCCCCTCCGGCCAAGTAGCAGCCTCCGTGCGCCCGCGCCCTCAGGCGGCGCGGTGCACGGCCGTGTCCAGCATCACCCCGGTGGTCTCGTCCCCGTCCTCGTCGAGGGCGTGCGGGGCGGCCACCGGCTCCAGCGGCGCCGGGGCCTGGTGGGCGGCAGCGGGCTCGTCGGCGCGCTCGCGCTCCAGGTGGATGCGCAGCCCGTCGAACATCATGTCGAACGCCGCGTAGACGCGGTCAATCATCTCCAGGGCGTCGGCGCGCACCTCGGGCTCCAGCTCCATGGCGCCCAGCTCGGCCGCCAGCTGCTGCTCGAACATGGCGTGCTGCGCCTCCGCCTCCATGTGGTGGTCGGAGAAGTACTTCAGCTTCTCGTTGGCGCCCTGCGCCGCGCTGAGGACGGCGGTGCGGCCGAAGAAGACGTGGCTGGTGGACTCGAGCGCCATCAGCAGGACGATGCGCAGCCGGTCATCCACCGGCCGGTACACCTCGCTGATGATGGCGTAGGCCGCGTCGCGCGTCTTCGTGTGGGCCTTGCCGTACATGGCGCCGATGCTCAGCGAGCCGCCGGTGAGCGCGGAGATGTCCTCCTCGAACCACTGGTCGTGCCCGGCCTCCTCGGAGTGGTGCCGGGTGGCGAGCGCCTTGAGGTGCGCGTCCTGGACGAAGTGCGCGTTGAGGCGCAGCACGTCCTGGAACGTCATCACCCAGAAGGTCAGGCGCGGCGCGAAGGCCATCACCTGCTCTATCGGGCGGTCCATCCTCAAGTCGGAGAAGAACGGGTGTGCGGCGAACTGCGCCTCACGGGTCTCGATGTGTTGGAGCACGGCCTTCATGTTGGTTCCTCACAGGTGAACGGCTCCGCCCCGGCCGGCGGAGGTGTCAGGACTCGGGTCCGCGGCGGGGAGCAGTGCGGACCCGAAGGCGTGCGGCGTGCGCTACCAGTTGACGGTGTACGTGCAGGAACCGTCTCCCCTGCGCCGGCAGCTCTTGGGGTCATGTTCTATACGCACCCAGAGGGAATCCTTGGGGCGGAACCTGTCGCCAATGGCTTCGATGAGCCCCAGGTCCAAATCACACGGATAGGGATTGTCACACACCATCCGAGCATTCCGCTTGTCCACATGCTCGAAGCGGTAGCCGCCAATGCCACCCTTGCCGCGGTGGTTCATGCGGTACGCCACGTCGATGGCGCGCAGGCCCTTGTCCAGCGTGTCGATGTCCGGCGGGAAGTGCGCGCTGTCCGGAATCTTCCGCCCAATCGTGCGCACGGTGCTCGGGCCAATCTTCTCGAAGACGAGCTGGAAGGACTTCAGCAGCGCGGGCATGGGGTACCACGCGTCCGCCTTCAGAGGCGCGATGCCGTTCTCCGCCAGGATGCGCAGCGCGCGCGACTGCGCGAGCTCCATTCCGTTGACGATGGCCAGGATGGACTGCCCGACGACTTCGACACCCTGGTACGCCGACGGCTGGAGTGTGGGGGCCGTGACTGGAGGCTGGGAGGTCTTCAATTCCATACGTGAGCGCCCTCTCAAATAACTGTCACGCATTGAATCGGCTTTTTCCGATAATTTCAAATTGAGTGGGTTGTCTGTAATTTTCCTGGAGACAGGCTAAGGGATTACCCGCAGGTGTGACATTGACTCGCGCGTGAGGTGTTGGTGGCCCGCGCGAGGTGTCCGTGTGACGTGCACCGCGCATGTCGGCGCTCCGCGCAGCGGGTGCGGGCCGCTGTCCGCGCCTGGGACCGCGGGGCCGCTGTCCGGACCTGGGACGTCCGTGTCGCGTGTCCGGTATCCGGTGTCGGTGGTGCGCGCCCACGGTGAGTGTGCACCCGTGGACGTCCCGAGGGGCGGGGCCGCAGCCGCCGGAGAACTTTTCGTCGGACTTGCAGGGCGGGGACTGAAAAAAAGTCAGGAGTTCCGTCCCAGGCGGGGGGCAGGCAGGCGGCCGACCTTCGTAGTCACGGGGGTTTGCGTGCGGCACGCGCGTTGCTCTGGGGAAGGGCATGCAGGGCGGCGACGGCGGCGGGCCGATCGCAGGTCAGGCAGACCCTCAACCTTGGAGAAGAAATCATGGCGAAGACGACTCAGCGTGGGCAGGTCATCCGTCGTAGCGCTCGGCAGGTGAAGGTGACGACGGCGCGTGCGGTGAAGGGTGCCAGCCGGAGCGCTCGCCAGGTGCAGGTGACGCTGGGCGACCTCATCGCGGCGGCGTTCGACACGGTGGGCGGCGAGGTGAAGAAGGTGGCCCAGGTGGTGTCCTCGAAGGACATGACGCTGGCCACGGGCAAGCACATCGTCATCGTCGGCTGATGCGTCGTGCCGGGACGTGCGCCACGTCGTGGCGCGTGGGGCGGTGACAGCGGCGGCGGCGGCGACAAGGGGACCCACAGTTGAAACGCGTCATCATTCCCGGACGTAATTGCTGGACGGTGGAGGAGACGAGCGACGCGGGCGTGCTGGTCGACGGGCGCTCCTACTACCGGGAGCTGTATCGGGCCGCTCGGAAGGCCCGGCGCTACATCGCGATTACGGGCTGGCAGTTCGACAGCGACGTCGCGCTGCTGCGCGGCGAGGACACGGGCGAGGCGCGCGGTGAGTCGCGGCTGCTGCCCATGCTGGACGAGCTGTGCCGGGCCAACCCGGAGCTGCACGTGTACGTGCTGGCCTGGGACTTCAGCCTGCTGCTCGCGATGGAGCGCGAGTGGATGCAGCACCTCATCTTCAACTGGACGACGAACGAGCGCGTGCGCTTCCGCTTCGATGCGTCCAGCCCGCTGTACGGGGCGCACCACCAGAAGCTGGTGGTCATCGACGGCGTCGTGGCCTTCACCGGTGGCATGGATGTCTGTGATTGCCGCTGGGACGACCGGGACCACCCGGTGAGCTCGGCGCTGCGCTGTGACAGCGGGAGGGACCCGCACGGGCCCTACCATGACGTGCAGTCGGTGCTCACCGGCCCGGTGGTGGACAAGCTGGCGGAGCTGTTCGAGGCGCGCTGGGCGCACTCGGGCGGCGGCGAGCTGCGGCTGCCCAAGGTGGCGCGCGACGACGTGGACTTCAGCTGCAGCATGCCGGCGCCTCCGGGGCCGGTGGCCATCAGCCGGACCTTCGGCAAGACGCTGCTGCCTCCGCAGGAAGCGGTGCAGGAGGTGCGCGCGCTGTACCTGGACGCCATCGACTCGGCCGAGCGCTTCATCTACATCGAGAACCAGTACTTCTCTTCGCGCGCCATCTACCAGGCGCTGGTGCGGCGCATGCGCGCGGCGGGGCGCGGGCGGCTCCAGGTGATGCTGGTGCTGCCGCAGCAGCCAGAGGCCCTGCGGGAGCAACTGGCCATGGGGCTGGCCCAGGTGCGCCTGCTGCGCTCGCTGGAGCGCGTGGCGCACGAGACGGGACATGCCTTCGGTGTGTACTGCTCCGCCGGACGCAACGAGGCGGGCGAGGACGTCTACACGTACATCCATTCCAAGGTCATGGTGGTGGACGACCGGTTCCTCACGCTGGGCTCGGCCAACACCACCAACCGCAGCCTGGGCCTGGACTCGGAGCTGAACCTGAGCTGGGAGGCGGAGGAGGACGGTGACGCGGTGTCGCGCGCCATCCGCCGCATCCGCGTGTCATTGATGGCGGAGCACGCGGGCCTGTCGGGCGTGGCGCCGGTGCGCGTGCTGACGCGGGCCGACGGCGCGCTGGTGGACTGGCTGGACGGGGTGGCCTCCGCGAGCCAGCACCGGCTGCGGCCGCACCCCATGGTGACGGTGTTCGACCAGACGCCGCTGCTCAAGTCGCTGGAGCCGGAGGACCTCATCATCGACCCGGAGGACTCCGTGCTGGACGAGTCCCTCTTCGAGGCGCTGCACCGCGCCGAGGACGGACTGTTCGCCTCGGGCGTGCGCCTGCTGTCGCGCTGGCTGGTGGGCGCGGGCACGGAGCGTCCGCACCGCGCCATCCTCCCGGCGGGGGTGGATGACGACGCCGGGCGTTCCACGGGCGGCTGAGGCAGGTCCAGGCCCGGACGACGCTCCGGGGAAGCGCGGCGAGCGCCTGCGCCCGCCCGCCCGGCTGCCCTGGGACGGGCCCGAAGCCACAGGCCCCTCCAGCGGGTTGTGCCTGCTCTGGCGACCCACACCTTGTTGGGAGAACAACTCTCGCAAGGAGATTCCCACATGAAGCTTCCACTGATGGCCGCGCTGGCGGCCCTCACGTTCTGGGGCTGTTCGAGCCAGTCCGCCAACACGCGGGCGGATGAAAGCGCCCAGGCAGGCGCGACGGGCGGGGCAGGCCAGGCGGGCTCCTCAAATGAGGACCCGGCGCGGGAGCAGGCCGAGGCCCAGGAAGAGGCCAGGGAGAGCCCGCTCGAGGCGTCGGACGTGGTGGACAACGAGCGCCGGGACCGCATGGGCGCGCCCACCGTCTATGACGGCGAGGCCACCGGCGGCAGTGGCAGCGACACCACCGTGACGACGGGCGACGGCGAGAAGTGGGACGTGGTGGACGAGCCGGGCGCGGACCGTGAGCCGCGCAGCGACGACTCCAAGCAGGAGGACACCGCGACGGGTGGCTCCGGCACCGAGCCGCAGGACGGCACCGGGAGTGACAACACCGGCGGCGTGAGCGGCGGCGGCGGCCAGGCGGGCGGCACGGGCTCGGGCGGCAGCGGCTCCGGCGGCGGCTCGGGTGGTGGTGGCGGCTCGGGCGGCGGTGGCGGCGGCGGTGGTGGTGGCGGCATCTAGGCCGCGCCTCGCGACGGACATGGCACCCGTCAGGTCTCCAGGCCGGGCGGGTGCGCGTGTACCGACGCACCGCAGTGTCACCCACACGTTGCGAGGGTCGGTTGCTTCGCCTCGCGGCGTGGCCGGGTAGAGTTGGGGGACGATGAATGGAGCCCCTCTCTTCGCCCTGCTCGCACTGGTGTCCACCCAGAGCTCCTCCGTGGAGGAGCTTCCTCCGGATGGAGAGTCCTCCGGCGGCGACTCGCCCGTCTCGGCGGCGCGGCTGGACGAGCCCGCGCCTCCGGGAAGCCGCACCGGCGGCGAGGGCTTTGGCTTCAGCGCCCAGCTGGAGGCGGGTGCCCTGAGCTTTCCCTCGGGCACGCCGGACGGCGGGCAGGACCTGTTCGCGCGCATCTATCCGTCGCTGGGCCTGACGAAGGGCGAGTCCTTCGTGCTGCGCCTGGGCGCCAACCTGCGCCTGCGGCTGCTGGACGAGGAGCCCAAGCAGAAGGAGACGGACTACGGCCAGCTCCTGCGCCGCGAGGACTGGGACGAAATCAGCGACGCGGGGCAGGTGGTGCGCATGCTGCGCATCGGCCAGGAGGGACGTCCCGTCTTCCTGCGCGTGGAGCCCTTCGTCGACGAGACGCTGGGGCGCGGCTACCTCGTGGGCCGCTACAGCAACGTGCTGTCGCCGGACTACCACCCCGCGGGCGGGACGCTGACCGTCGTGAAGGGCCCGGTGCGCGCGGAGGTGCTGGCCAGCGACGTGCTCGCCGCGCGCATCTTCGCGGGCGAGGTGCTGCTCGACATCGGCCGCATGGCCAGCGAGGACGCGAAGCGGTTCGACCGCTACCTCGTGCGCCTGTCCGGCGCGCATGACGCGGGCCGCGCGGGCGGCAGGACGCCGACGCTCACCCTGGCGTCGGTGGGCGCGGACGTGGCGCTCTACAAGGGCGAGCGGCTGCGCACGTGGGCGCTGCTCGCGGGCGGCGGGCGCTTCACGGAGGCGTACACCCCGGACTTCGGCGGGCTCCTGGGCCTCGCCATGGAGGGGCAGACCTCCAGCGGCACGCAGCTCAGCGTCACGCTGCAGGGGCGCAAGCAGGGCGGCCGCTTCCGCTTCGGCATGTTCGGCCCGGACTACGAGCTGGGCCGCTTCTCCGGCGTGGGCCTGTCGGACGTGCCCATCTCCGAGGAGGTGCTGCCCTCGGGCTTCTCCGGCTACCTGGAGCTGAGCGTGGCGAAGGGCGGCCCGGACCAGCTGCTGCTGATGGGCAGCGTGGCGGCGCAGTACTACGGCTTCGGCCGCACGGACGCGGACGTGTCCGTGGGCTTCGAGCTGCCCGGCTCCCAGACGCGGGCGCTGGCGCGCGCGGTGCTCACGGCGCTGGGAGACCGGCCGCGTTACTCGTTGGGCCTGGAGGTGAGGCACCGTGTCCTCAACCACTTCTATGCCTGGGGAACGGGTGGCACCGTGCACTTCCCGCAGCCCGACGGGCGCCTGGTGCGCGGCGTCACCGCGGGCGTCGGCGTGGGCGTGGACTTCCAGCGCTGACCCGGGCGCCTCCCTCGCGGAGGCCCGGCGATGAGCGCCCGGAGCGCGGCGTGGCTTTGGGGCGCGGTGCTCGCGGGCGTGTCCGGCCTCGCGTGGGGCTCGGATGCCGGGTCGCTTCGCGGGGACTACCTGCGCTCACTGGAGCGCTTCGAGCAGACGAGGGGCGGCTCGCTCGAGCGCCTCTTCGAGTCCGGCCAGGCCGCCGCGAGCGCGCTGCGCGAGGCGGGTGACGCGGTGCCGGCGCCGGTGACGCTGCCGGGCTTCTTCATCGACACTGGCGAGGTGCGCCGCGCGGACCCCGATGCGCGCTTCTTCCTGGCGCTGGCGCGCGAGCGGGGCACGGCGGTGGACGAGGAGTTCTTCACGCTGTGGCGCCGCACGTGGACCGTGGACGGCGTGCGGCGCGTGTACGCGGTGCCCCTGTCGGACGCCGCCGAGTGCCACGTGTTCGACCACCCGGAGCTGGCGCCCCTCTACCGGGACTGGACGCGCCTGTGGGCCACGCACCCGCGCGCGTACACGGCCCGGGTGGAGCGCGAAATCCAGGCGCTGGAGGACGTGGTGGCCCGGAGCACCTGTGCCTGTGGAGAGCGCGAGTCGGTGGAGGCCGGGCTGGAGCGCTTCCTGAAATCCTTTCCGCGCTCGCCCGTAGCCCCCGAGGTGCGAGCGCGCCTGGAGCGGGTCCGCACCGGTGGCGGCGACATCCACTTCCGCTGCCAGCCGGGCTGAGCGGAAGCGTCAACGCGGAGGGCCGGCGCCGTCCGCGAGGGGCAGGGAGAAATGGAAGGTCGAGCCGCGCCCCGCTCCGCTCTCCACCCAGATGTGGCCGCCGTGCCGCTCGATGATGTCGTGGCAGATGTAGAGCCCCAGGCCCAGCCCTCCGAAGCCGGAGATGGGCGCGTTGCGCGCGCGGAAGAAGCGCTCGAAGAGGTGGGCCTGCTGGTCCTCCGGGATTCCAATGCCTTCGTCCTTCACGGAGACGATGGCCAGGGCTCCCTCCCGCCGGACCATGACGCGGACGGTGCCGCCGGAGGGGCTGTACTTGAGGGCGTTCTCCACCAGGTTCGTCATCACCTGGTGCAGCCGCCCGCGGTCCCCCTGGATGACGAGGGGCTCGCCGGCCTCCTCGAACTCGAGCGAGTGGAGGGCGCTGACGGCGCGGAAGTCCGAGAGGACGTCGCGGATGAACTCCCTCAGGCAGATGGACCCGGTCGACAGCTCCAGCCTTCCGGCCTGGATGCGCGAGGTGTCCAGCAGGTCATTGACCAGCACCCGCAGCCGGGAGACCTGGGTGAGCGCCTTGTCCACGTGGTGCGGGCTCACGAGGCGGCCGGCATCCGCCTGTCCCTTCATCATCTGCAGGTGGAGCTTGAGCGGCGTCAGCGGGGTCTTCAGCTCGTGGGCGGCGATGGACAGGAAGTCGTCGCGGATGCGGATGGCCTCCTCGGCCTCGCGCAGCAGGCGCTCGCGGTCGGCCTGGGCGCGGCGCTCGGCCGTCACCTCGACCACCACCGCCCCCACGCCCAGGATGCCTCCGCTCGCCGTGCTCACGGGGTAGTAGCTGACCTGCCAGTGCCGGGGCTCTCCCGGAGTGACCGGCACCTCTCCCGTCATGTTGATGCCGATGATGGGGACCCCCGTCTCCAGGACCTGGCGCAGCAGGGGCTCGATGGTGGAGGCCAGCCGGGGCGTCATCTCCCGGACGGTCCTTCCGACATTCTCCTCCCGGCGCGGGCCATGGAGTGCGGCCAGCGCATCATTGATGCGCAGGTAGCGCAGGTCACGCCCGATGAAGGCGAGGCCGATGGGCGCATGGTTGAGGAAGGTATCGAGCACGGCGAACGACTCCTCCAGGCGCTCGCGTGCGTGCTGCTCGGCGGCGAGCAGCCGGGCCTGCTCCGCCTGGGCATGGCGCTCGGCCGTCACGTCCCGGTAGCTCCAGATGCGGCCGACGATGGTGTCGCCCAGCCGCTGGGGAATCGACCTGCGCTCCAGCACCCGGCCATCCAGCAGCTCGACGGTGTCGGTGTCCTCCTCGGCGGACGGCTCGAACCTCCGCTGGACGCGCGCGATGAACGCCTCCGGGTCCTTCACCAGTGGGATTGCACGCGCGAGCGCCCGCTGCGCGTCCCGGTCCTCCATCATCGCGTCGGTGAGCCCCCACATCTCCTGGAACCGCTTGTTGAAGGCGGTCATCTTCCGGTCCAGGCCCACCACGATGACGCCTTCCGTTATCGAGTCGAAGGTGGCGCGCAGCAGCGAGGTCTTCTGCTCGAGGTGCTCCCGCGCCAGGCGCTCCTCGATGGCGTCCGCCATGCCCGCTCGCGGCTCCTCTGGAGGCGCCCGCTTCGGGGACTCGACGCTCCTGAGGCGGGCGCAGACCCCCGCCAGCGTCCCGTCGTCTCCGTAGACGGGCACCACCACGGCGCTCAGCCGCTGCCCCCGCCCGCCGCCCTCGCACAGCCCCTCCGTGCCCTCGAGCGCAGCTTCGAGTGCACCCCTCAGCCAGGGAAGGTCGCCGAGCACCTCGTCCATGCGGTGACCGACAGGGGGCTCGCCGCGCCACCCGGCCGCACCGGCCAGCACGGCATCCATCCACACAATCCACCCACGGCCGTCCACGACCAGCGTGGCATGGAGGCTCGCGCCCACCTGGAGCAGCAGCTCCTGGGCCGATGCGCCGGAGTCCGGGGCGGCACGCGAGCGGGTGAGGCCTTCCCATCCCGCTGGCCCTGCGCTCATGTCGCCCTGCATCTCTCGCCACCTCCCCACGTCACGGGACGGTCCGCTCGATGGAAAACATGCGGAGTACCCGCACGGCATGAAAGGGCTGGTGCTGAAGGGCGCTCCCGCCCGGCGTCGAGCGAGGCATGTCGCTCGGGCCTGCTGCGCGGGCGGCAGCCTCCTCGCCGGCCTCACGAGTCCCATCCGCGCCTCGCGACGCCGGGGTGGCGCTGCTTGACTACGGCTGTAGTCAGGCGTACCTTGCTTTCTGACTACAGTTGTCGTCACGGGGCGTCCATGAAGAAGCCGGTGGGAGAGCAGGAGCTGGTGGTGCTGCGGTACGTGGCGGAGCACGGCCCGGCGACGGTGGGGGAGGTGGCCGAGCGCTTTGGCGAGGCGCAGGGGCTGGCGCGCTCCACCATCCTGACGGTGATGGAGCGGCTGCGGCTGAAGGGGTACCTGACGCGGCGGAAGGTGGAGGGCGTGTTCCAGTACGCCTCGCCGGTGCCGGCGTCGGAGCTGCTGCGGGACGTGGTGGGGGACTTCGTGCAGCGCTCGCTGTCCGGGTCGGTGTCGCCCTTCGCCGCGTACCTGTCCGAGGCGGACGACGTGTCCGACGAGGAGCTGGCGCAGCTGCAGGACGTGGTGGCGCGGCTTCGCTCGAAGAAGCGGAAGGAGTAGCCACATGGAGACGGGCTGGCTTTCTGACGTGGGTGGCTGGGCGTCGGCGTGGCCGGAGGGGCTGTGGCGGGCGTCGTGGCAGGGCGCGCTGTGCGCGGCGCTGGTGTGGGCGCTGGCGCGGGCCTGGCCGAGGATGCCGGCCTCGCTGCGCGCGGGGCTGTGGTGGCTGGTGGCGCTGAAGTTCGTGGTGTCGCTGGGGTGGATGCCTGCCGTGCCGCTGCCGCTGCTGCCCGCACCGCTGGCAGCGCGTGTCGAGTTGGCTCTGAAGGGCGACGGGCGCGTCGCGAGTCGCGAGCAAGGTGCGCCGGGGCTCGCGGTGACGGAGCGCGGAGAAGCCAGTCGCGGTCAGGGCTCATCAGGGCTCGCGGTGACAGGGCAGACGAGCGCTCCTGTCGCAAGCCTCGCGCCAGTGGAGCAGGTGCGCGTCACTGACGCGGCTGCGCCCCGCGCGGAGCTGGAGTCCGTCCCGCGTCCCGTGCCCTGGCTCCACGTCGTGACGCTGGTGCTACTGGTGGCCTGGCTTGCGGGGGTGGTGTGGCAGGTGCGAGGCCACGTGAAGGGCTGGGCCAGCATGCGGCGGCTGCGCCAGCGCGCGCGTCCGCTGGAGCACCCGGTGCTGGAGTCCGAGGTGCGCACGCTGTCCTCCGTCGCTGGGCTGCGACGGGTGCCCGCGCTGCTGGTGTCCGACTCGGTGGTGAGTCCGCTGGCCACGGGGCTGCTGTCCCCGGTGGTGGTGCTGCCGGCGAAGGCCGTGCGGCGGCTGCCGGTGGAGGCGCTGCGCATGGCGCTGGCACACGAGCTGGCGCACCTGCGCCGGGGAGACCTTTGGCTCGGCTGGGTGCCGGCGCTGGCGGAGGCACTCTTGTTCTTCCATCCGCTCGCGCGCCGCGCCGCACGTGAGTACGCCCTGGCGCGCGAGGAGGCCTGTGACGCCGAGGCCCTGCGCCTCACCGGCGCGGAGCCCGCCGACTACGGGGAGCTGCTCCTCGCCTTCGGTGTCACCCGAGCCCACGGTACCGCGGCCGCGCACGGTGCGTCCGCCCACATCCATGCATTGCACAGGAGGTTGAGCATGTTGGAGCACGTCGAAGCCGTCCCCGCCCGCCCGCGCCGTCTGTTGAAGGTGGCGCTCTCCGCCCTCGGCCTCGCCGCCCTGGTGCCCTTCCAGGTCGTCGCACAGGAGGCCGCGGAGAAGTCCGGGACGCCCGCCCCCGCGTCCGCGCCGAAGCCCGCCGCCGAGGCGTCGAAGGCGCCCGCCCCCGCGTCCGCGCCGAAGCCCGCCGCCGAGGCGTCGAAGGCGTCCGAGGCTGACACGCGCCCGGGCCGTGTGGCTTCGGTGCCCCCTGCGCCGCCCACGCCACGTGTGGCCTCCGTTCCGCCCGCGCCCCCCGCGCCACGCGTGGCCTCCATTCCGCCCGCGCCCCCCGCGCCGCGCGTGGCCTCCGTGCCGCCCGCGCCCCCGGTGCCGGCCGCCCCCCGCGTCGGCCCGGTGCCGCCCGTTCCTCCGAGTCCTCCCATCCCGCGCGGGGCCCTCGCCGCCGTGCCGGCCGCCCCGCCGGTGCCTCCCGCTCCGCCCAGGCCCCCTCGCGGCCACCTGCACGATGACGAGAGCGGCTACGTGCTGCTCTCCGACGGCATGGCGACCATGAACGGCAGCACGGTGGACCTCGAGCTGGCGCGCATGTTCCAGAAGAAGGGCAAGGAGCTGCTCTACGTGCGCCGCAAGGGCGAGGCGTTCATCATCCGTGACGCCAACACGCTGAAGGCCATCCGCGCGGCGCTGGAGCCCGTGCGGGAGATGGGCAAGGCCCAGGGCGACCTCGGCGAGAAGCAGGGCGCGCTGGGGGAGAAGCAGGGCGCGCTCGGACAGAGGCAGGGCGAGCTGGGCATGAAGCAGGGCGCGCTGGGCATGAAGCAGGCGGAGCTGGCCCACAAGCAGGCCGGGCTGCACCTGGAGGAGATGCGCCTGGACTCGCTCCCCGAGGCCGAGCGCGACCGCCGCCGCGCGGAGCTGCGCAAGCAGGAGCTGGCCCTGGAGCAGGAGATGAAGCCCCTGGAGCAGCAGATGCAGGCGCTGGGCGAGCAGATGGAGGTCCTGGGCCGCGAGCAGGAGAAGCTCGGCGAGCAGCAGGAAGTCCTGGGCCGCGAGCAGGAGAAGCTCGGCGAGCAGCACCAGGCCCGCGTGGAGGAGACCGAGAAGAAGGTCCAGGGCCTCATCGACGAGGCGCTGAAGAAGGGCCTGGGCG
Source organism: Pyxidicoccus xibeiensis (assembly GCF_024198175.1). Taxonomy (NCBI): domain Bacteria; kingdom Pseudomonadati; phylum Myxococcota; class Myxococcia; order Myxococcales; family Myxococcaceae; genus Pyxidicoccus; species Pyxidicoccus xibeiensis. The sequence goes on along the minus strand of NZ_JAJVKV010000004.1, from coordinate 562,266 downwards.
AGCCGCTGCCCACCTGAGGACTGTCTTTGCTCGCCGCTCGTGACGCCGGGGGCCTGGCTCCTCTAACTTGAGGCGCCCCTGCCCCCGGAGGTTCCCATGAGCGTCTCCGCCGTCTCCCAGTCCACCCCCGCCAGTGCCATCGACGCGGTGGTGCGCCGCGTGAAGGAGGGCTCGCGGACCTGGGCGAAGCTGGACCTGAACGACCGGCTCTCCGTGCTCCGGGACCTGCGCCACGACTTCGCCGCCGTCGCCGAGCCGAGCGTCCGCGCGGCGTGCGAGGCCAAGGGCATCGACCCGAACGGCCCCATGGCCGGCGAGGAGTGGCTGGCCGGCCCGCTGGTGGTGCTGCGCAACATCCGCCTGCTGATGGACTCGCTGAGGGACATCCAGCGCCACGGCGTGCCCCACATCCCCGCCTCGCGGCTGCGCACCCTGGAGGACGGGCGGCTGGCGGCGCGCATCTTCCCGAAGGACCCGCTGGAAGGGATGCTGCTGCCGCGCAACGTGGGCGAGGTGTACTTCCAGCCCGGCGTCACCGCGGCCAACCTGCGCGAGCACCAGGCCTCCTTCTACCGCAAGCCCCACGAGGGCCGGCTGTGCGTGGTGCTGGGCGGCGGCAACGTGAACTCGATTCCGCCCGCCGACTGCCTCTACAAGCTCTTCGTCGAGGGCACCGCGTGCGTGCTCAAGATGAACCCGGTGAACGCCTACCTCGGGCCCTTCCTGGCGCAGGCGTTCAACGTGCTCTCGCGGCACCACTTCTTCGCCCTGGTGTACGGCGGCTCGGAGGAGGGCGCGGCGCTGGTGAACCACCCGGAGGTGGATGAAATCCACGTCACCGGCAGCGACAGGACGCACGACGCGCTCGTCTGGGGCCCGCCCGGCCCGGAGGCGGAGGCCCGCCGCGCGCGCAACGAGCCCCTGCTCGAGAAGCCCTTCTCCAGCGAGCTGGGCAACATCTCCCCGGTGGTGGTGGTGCCCGGCCCGTACTCGGACGGCGAGCTGCGCTACCAGGCGGAGAACATCGCCGGCATGGTGTCCAACAACGCGTCCTTCAACTGCAACTCCGCCAAGCTGCTGGTGCAGCCGAAGGAGTGGGCGCGCCGCTCGCTGGTGGTGGACGGCGTGCAGGCGAGCCTGGGGCAGGCCGCCGTGCGCCGCGCGTACTACCCGGGCGCCGAGCAGCGCTGGAAGCAGTTCACCGAAGGCCGCGCGGGCCTGCGGCTGGTGGGCAGCGCGGCCACGGGCGAGCTGCCCTTCGCGCTGATTCCGGACGTGGACCCGGCGCAGGCGGAGGACCGCGTCTTCCGCCAGGAGCCGTGGTGCACGGTGCTGTCGGAGACGGGGCTGCCCGGCTCGGACGACCCGGTGGCCTTCCTGGAGCAGGTGGTGCCGTTCCTCAACGAGAAGGTGTGGGGCACGCTCAACGCCACGCTCATCGTCCACCCGAAGTCGCTCAAGGACCCGGCCGTCAACGCCGCGGTGGAGCGCGCCATCCGCGAGCTGCGCTACGGCACCGTGGCCATCAACACCTGGCCCGCCGCCGGCTACGCGCTGGTCTCCCTGCCGTGGGGCGGCCACCCGACGTCGTCCGCGCAGGACATCCAGAGCGGGCTCGGGTGGGTGCACAACACGTTCATGCTGGAGGACATCGAGAAGGCCGTCATCCGGGCGCCGCTGACCAACATGCCCCCGCCGCCGTGGGTGCCGGGCCACCGGGGCGCGCGCGAGCTGGGGCGGAAGCTGGTCCAGTTCGAGCTGGGCCCCTCGTGGCTCAAGGTGCCAGGCATCGCCGCGGCGGCCCTGCGCCGGTAGGGAGGGCCCGGGGCCGGGAGGCTCGGAACCTGTTGTCGGACAGCCAGACAGGTTCGTGAACTGCCGGGAGCCGGGGCCCCATGGTAAACCCCGAGGCATGGCATCGACGTTCGCTCGGGAAGGCGGGGCACATCTCCAGCAGGGACAGCCCCAGGAGGCGGTGAAGAGCTTCCAGAAGGGGCTCGCGGTCGACCCGGATGACGTGGACTGTCTCCTGGGCCTGGTGCGCACGTACCTGAGCATCGACTCGAGGGCCGAGGCGGAGGCGGCCACGCTGCGGCTGCTGAAGGTGAAGCCGGACCACGCCGAGGCCCAGGCCCACCTGGCCATGCTGCGCGCCCAGGCCGGAGACGCCGAGGCGCTGGAGTCCCTCAAGGCGCTGGCCTCGGCCCCCACCGCCGGCTACTTCGAGCGCTTCAACCTGGGCGGGCTGCTGCTGGAGAAGGGCGACCTGGAAGGCGCGAGGGCGGCATACGAGTCCGCGCTGCAGGTGGCGCCCGACAGCGCCCACGTGCACTTCGAGCTGGGGCGCATCTACCTCCAGCTGAAGGATGCGACGGGCGCGGCGGCCCACTTCCACCTCGCGTCCGAGGGCGCCCCCAGGGAGCCCATGCCGCTGCTGATGCTGGCGCGCGCGCACGGCCTGCGGGGTGCGCTGGGGCTGGCCATCCAGGCGGCCTCGCGGGCGCTGGAGAACGCGCCCCAGGGCAACCTGCGGCGCTCGGTGCTGGAGGAGCTGTTCAAGCTGTACCTGACGGGCGGCAGCCCGGACGGGGCGAAGCGCGTCGCCCAGGAGCTGCGGCAGCTGGAGCCGTCCAGCGTCAACTACGTCTACCTGGACGGGCTGGCGGCGATGAGCGCCGGGACGTTCCGCGACGCGGTGGGCCTCTTCGAGGACGTGGTGCGGCGGGCGCCGAACCACTGGCAGGCGCTTCAGGCGCTGTCGCAGGTGCACCTGGCGCTGGGCGAGCGCGGGCTGGCCCGGAAGCGGCTGGAGGAGGCCGTGACGCTGGTGCCCACCGACCCCGGCCCCGCGAATGATTTGGCCCTGCTGCTCCTGCAGGACGAGGCGCACGAGAGCGCCCGGCCCGTGCTGGAGCGCGTGCTGGCCGCGCACCCGGAGGAGCCGGTGACGAACCTCAACCTCGCGGTGGCGTGGTTCCCCACGGACAAGCAGGCCTGCATCCGCCACGCGAAGGTGGCCCAGGCCCGGGGCGCCGGCGTCGTGAAGGAGCAGGCGGACCGGCTGCTCAAGCAGCTCGGCGGCTGACGCCTACCGTCCGAAGAGGCCGCGGCGCTTCTGCTGCGGCTTGCCGCCCTGCGCGCGCGACAGGCGCTCGCCGAGGATGCGGCTCATCTCCAGCGCCACGGCCGGGTTGGCCATGACGACGCTGCGGAAGTCCTCGCGGCCCACCGCGGCCAGCTCGCACGCGGTGGTCGTCGTCGCCGTGGCGGTGCGCGGCTCGCCCGTCAGCAGCGCCAGCTCGCCGAAGAAGCCCCCCGGCTTCACCGTGGCCACCACCTGCGACGCCCCGTCCTTGAGCTGCACCTCGCCGGACAGCACCACGTAGAACGTCTCGCCCGCCTCGCCCTGGCGGAACAGCTCCGTGCCCGGGGGCCGCTGGAGGTGCTCGGCGCCGCGCGCCACCGTCTCCAGCTCGTCGTCGCTCAGCGGGGCCAGGAAGTCCACCTTGCGCAGGGTGGCCGCCAGCGGGGAGCCCACGCCCAGGCCCAGCGCAGGCTCGGCGCTGAGGAACTCCACCGCGGTCGCCAGCTGCGAGCGCCGCGACACCAGGATGACGGTATGCCCCGCGCGCAGCACCGTGCTGCCCTCCGGCAGCGTGGCGCGGCCCTGCGGGTCCACCACGCCGATGAAGACGCACTCGCGCGGGAAGCCCGGCGTGGCGCGCACCAGCGCCACCGTCTGGCCCGCCACCCGCGCGCGCAAAGGCAGCGTCAGCTCGAACAGCAGCGTATCTCCATCCCCCAGCGGCAGCGTGCCGTGCACCTGCGGGAAGTCGATGGCGGTGGTCATCTTCGCCACCACCACCTCCGCCTCCGCCACCAGCTCCTTCACCCCCGCCATCCGGTACGCCTCGCGGTAGCTGGTGTCCAGCATGCGCACCATGAGGCGCGCATTGGCCACGCTGCGCACCAGCATGGCGAAGGCCAGGTTCTCCGAGTCCCGCGCCAGCACCCCCGCCGCCACGTCCGCCGAGGCGATGCCCGCAGCCTCCAGCACGCGCGGGTTGGTGGCGTCCCCGCACACCGTCACCGCGCCCACCTCCTCGAAGATGCGGTGGCAGACGGCGGCGTCGCGCTCGATGACGGTGACGGTGTGCTGCTCGGCCACCAGTCGCGCCGCCAGCACGCTGCCCACCCGGCCTCCACCCGCGATGACAATCTTCAAGACGCCTTCCTCCCGTGGCTCACGTCGCTCGCGTTCTCGTGCAGCACCTTCTCCAGCGACAGCGTCCGCTCGTCCAGCTGCGCCAGCATGTGCTCCGCCGTGGCCTCGGGGATGAGGCCGTTGCGCCGCGCGCCCTGCAGCGCCGTGCGCTCCGCGTCGATGAGCCGCCGCCGCATGGAGATGAGGTCCCTTGCCCCCTGCGTGAGGTGCTGCTCGTTCAGCCGCCGCAGCTCGCGCTCGGCGCGGGCGATGTTCACCTGGTACTCGCTGCGCAGGTGGTCATAGGCCCCGCGCGGCACCAGCCCCTGCTCGTGCAGCACCTCCAGCTCCTGGTGGGCCGCGCGGCTGGCGATGAGGCGCCCGCGCTGCTCGGCCATGGTCAGCGCCACCTCGTCCTGCTGGAAGAGGCCCAGCCACTTGAGCACCTGGGTGAGCATGAGGCCCTGGCCCACCAGCGACACCAGCGTGACGCCGAAGGCGATGGCCACCAGCTGCTCCCGCTGGGGCGTGGCCGCCGGGAGGCCCAGCGCCAGGCCGATGGACAGCGCGCCCTTGATGTTGCCGAGGATGAAGACGTGCTGCCACCGCAGGGGAATGGACTCGGTGGGGCGCAGCCAGCGCAGGAGCAGGAAGGGCACGTAGATGCCCACCGCGCGCCCGGCGAAGACACACGCCACCGCGAGCAGCGTGTCCGGCACGTAGCCGCTCAGCGTCTCCGGGTTGGTGGTGAGCCCCACCGCCAGGAAGAGGAAGGTGTTCACCCCGAAGGTGGCGTACTCCCAGAAGGTGTGGATGGCCACCTGGCTCTGCGGGGCCACCTCGCGCCGCAGGGTGACGCCCACGGTGAGGCCGGCGACGACGGCGGAGATGGCGCCCGACAGGTGGAGCTGCTCGGCCACCACGAAGGAGGAGAGCGCCACGGCCGTCGTCACCATGATTTCGGCGAGCGGGTCCTCGATGCGGCGGATGACGAAGCCGCCCAGCAGGCCCAGCGCCAGCCCCACCACGCCGCCGCCCACCGAGGCCAGGAGGATGCGCGCCCCCATGGTGGCCACCGTGGGCGCCGCCTGGCCCGCGACGACGCTGGCGATGGCCGCGTAGGCCACCAGCGCGGTGCCGTCGTTGAAGAGGCTCTCGCCCTGGATGATGCCGGACAGGCGGGGCGGCACCGGGGCGCGGCGGAAGGCGTAGAGGATGGAGACGGTGTCGGTGACGGACAGCAGCGCGCCCAGCAGCATCGCCGGCCAGATGGCCAGGCCCACGGTGAGGTGCAGCGCGGTGCCGGTGGCGCCGATGGCCAGCGCCATGCCCAGCGTGGACAGCACGAGGATGGGCACCGAGTTGGCGCGGATGCCGCTCACGTCCGCCATGATGCCGCCCTCGAACAGCAGGGCGGGCAGGCAGACGAGGAACACCACCTCCGGGTTGAGTGGCGGCACCCCGGGCAGCAGGTGCCCCACGGAGATGACGAGCCCTCCCACCACCAATGCGACGTTGTACGGCAGGCGCGCCCGCTTGGCGGCGATGGCCAGGACGATGGCGGCGACCATCAGCCCGATGACGAGAGGCATCTCGACGTGCACGACGCGGAGCCTTCCACAAGCCGGCCTCGCCGCACCAGGGGGCACACCGGGAGTCCACCCGCCCGGGGCCGACCGGCGGGCCGGTCAGCGCCTCAGGCGCAGGATGCGGTCCTTGCTCGGGCCGCAGTCCCCCCGCCCGTCGCAGTTGCTGGTGGTGACGTAGAGGTGGCCGTCCGGGCCCATGAGGACCTCGCGCAGCCGGCCATGGGTGTTGCGCAGGTAGACCTCGTGGCGGGCCACGCGGCCCGGGGCGTCCGCGGAGAATTCCACCCGGTGCAGGTGGCGCGAGCCGAGGGTGCCCACCAGCAGCGAGCCCGTCCACTCGGGGATGGCGGTGCCGGTGTAGATGGCGGCGCCTCCCGGGGGCGCGGCGTCCTCGAAGGTGAGGGACGGGGTGACCTGGCCCTCGCGCGTCTCGCACGCGTAGATGCCGGGCCAGCCCAGGTTGGCGCCCGGGCGGGCGACGCTCACCTCGTCATGGCCGCGGCGCATCGTCTCGCCGCTGGGGCCGTGGTCGGTGACGTAGAGGGTGGTGGCGTCCTTCCAGTCCCAGCCCTGGAGGTTGCGGATGCCGGTGAGGTACGCGGGCGAGCCGGGGAAGGGGTTGTCCTGGGGCACCTGCCCCTCGGGCGTCAGGCGCAGGAGCTTGCCGGCCGGGTCCTTCACGTCCTGGGAGCGGTCCGGGTCCCTGGCGTCACCGGTGCCCACGTAGAGCATCCCATCCGCGCCGAACCGGATGCGCCCGCCGTCATGGTAGGTGGCGGAGGGAATGCCCCCGAAGATGACGCGGTCGAAGGTGGCCGTGGCGCCGTCCGGAGACAGCGTCCACCGCTCCACGCGGTTCTCGTCCCGGCCGCTCGCGTCGGTGGTGACGTACACGTAGAACTGGCGGGTGGTGGCGAAGTCCGGGTGCGCGGCGATGCCCAGCAGCCCGCCCTCGGCGGTGCGCGTCGTCCGGAGGGTGGCCACGGGCGTGGGCTGCAGGACACCGCCCTTGAGCAGGCGCACGCGGCCGGGACGCTCGGTGACGAGCGCATCACCTCCGGGCAGCCAGGCAATGCCCCAGGGCACCTCCAGCCCTTCCGCGACGACGTCCACGGTGAAGGGCACGCTGCCGTCAGCGCCCCAGCCGTCCTCCACGAGGACGCAGTCCTGGGGGGAGGCGGTGCCCTGGGCCTGGCTCCTGCGACAGGCGGAGGCCGACAGGGCGAGCACCACGAGGGAGGAGAGCAGTAGGTGGGAGGCGCGCATGGGGCGATTAATGTCGGGTGGCTGGCGCTCGCGCCAGCGCGGCTTCGGGTTCGCGTCGGGGGGCTGACGCAGTCCCTCGGGGTCCGGTCCCCGGCCGGGAGGGCGGGCAGGCGGACAACCCGTCCGAGGCCGCCCCGCTCCTTGCCGCATTGGTCCGCGCGGACCCCGTGGGCACCTTGTCCCCACGGGCAGATCACCCACTCATTCCATCCGCAGGGAGAAGACTCAATGGCGCGCATCGCGTTCATCGTGGCCAATGACTTCGAGGACTCGGAGTTCCGGGTGCCATACGACCGCGTGAGGCAGGCCGGGCACGAGGCGGTCATCATCGGCATCGAGGCCGGCAAGCAGCTGAAGGGCAAGAAGGGCAAGGAGACCATCACCGCCGAGAAGGCCGTGAAGCAGGTCTCCTCCAAGGACTTCGACGCGGTGGTGATTCCGGGCGGGTACTCGCCGGACCACCTGCGGATGGACATCGGCATGGTGGGCTTCGTGCGGGACTTCTTCCGTGCGGACAAGCCCATCGCCGCCATCTGCCACGCGGGGTGGATGCTGGTGGAGACGGACATCGCCGACGGGCGCACCCTCACGTCGTGGCCCTCCATCAAGACGGACCTGCTCAACGCGGGCGCGCGCTGGGTGGACCGCGAGGTGGTGGAGGACGGCAACCTCATCACCTCCCGCAACCCCGGCGACCTGCCGGCCTTCTGTGAGGCGCTGCTGCGCCAGGTGTCCGGGGGCGTGGCCCCGCGCCTGGAGTCGCCGCTCGCGCCCGAGGCCGTGTCGGACCAGCCGCCCACGGTGCACTGACGCCGCGCAGCGCCTCTTCCTCCGTGAGAGGGTGAGGCGCCGGGCTCTCAGCCGTTGTTGAGCGACTGCGCACCTGTCCTGGTGAACGGGGGGCAGGCGGCCCTGGCCATGTACACCCATTCGCACTGCCGGCACCCGGGACTTCCGGGTGGCCGGCAGCGTCGTCTCGTGCGGGTGGAGGTCGTGGGATGGGGTCGAAGGCGTGGTGGCTGGTGGCGGCCGTGGGGCTCGCCGGGTGTGGGGGCGAAGAGGACGCGGCGTCAGTGGGCCAGGAGGAGCTGGGCACCCTGAAGCAGGCGGAGGTGGAGGGCCCGGGGGCCTGGACGCGGCTGGCTCGCGGCGCGGGGCCGCAGCTGGGCTCGGCCGTCGCGCAGGACCGGGACGGGAATGTCCTCACCACGGTGCTCTTCACCGGCGGCGTCGACCTGGGCACGGGGCCGCTGGGCTCGGGCGAGCCGGAGGTGCCGGGCGTGGTGGTGGCGAAGTACTCGCCGGGCGGGCGGCTCCTGTGGACGAAGGTGTTTCGAGGCGGCGCGGGCGGGCTGCTGTCGGTGGATGCGCTGGGCACGGACCGCGAGCGGAACGTGCTGTTCGCCGGCTGGAGCGAGGGGGGCTCGGAGCTGGCGGGCGCGTTCCTGGTGAAGCTGGACCGGGACGGGCGGCTGCTGTGGAAGAAGACGCTGGCCGGGGATGGCACGCTCCTGGCGAACAGTCTGGTGACGGACCGCGAGGGCAACGCAGTCGTGGCGGGCACCGTCTACGACGGGAGCCTGGACTTCGGCGGGCGGGTGCTGAGCGCGGCGGGGCCGCGGGCCTTCGTGGCGAAGTACGCGCCGGATGGGACGCTGCGGTGGCTGCACGCGGAGGGGGAGGACACCCAGGGCGGCGGCGTGGCGCTGGACGAGCTGGGCGATGCGTACTTCTGCGGCACCGCGCAGGATGACGCTTCAGGAGCGCCGGGGCCGGTGACGGGGCTGCGGCGGCTGGGCTCGGCCGGGGGCGGCGTGCTGTGGACGCGCTCGCTGGGGGACGGGAGCTGCGCGGGCGTGGCGGTGCACGGCAACCGCGTGGTGATGACGGGGAGCTTCCTCGGCGCGTTCACCTTCGGGGGGAAGACGTATCGCGCGTCGGACACGCCGGGGGTGGTGGACTCGGATGCCTTCGTGGTGGCGTACACGCTGCTGGGCGAGGAGCGCTGGGCGCGCAACTTCGCGCGGCTGGGCACCGGTGTGGCGATGGACCAGCGGGACGGGGTGCTCGTCACCGGGCACTACGAGAGTGGGGACCGGCTGGGTGACCACGTGCTGCCCGGAGCTGGCGGCTCCATCGACAACATCTTCGTCGCGAAGCTGGACCGCATCGACGGGGCGCTGCGGTGGGTGCGGGGGCTGCCTTCGGCGGCGGCGCTGTCGCTCGACGTGTCCGTGACGCGCGAGGGTGAGGGCGTCATCGTGGGCGCCTTCGGCGGGCCCACGGACTTCGGAGGCGGTCCGGTACGGCCGGAGGGAGGCTACGACGGCTTCCTCCTCCGGCTCGGTCCTTGAGTCGCCGCGCCGGGCACATCCCGGGCCTGTGCCCTGGAGGTCTCGCTCGGAGAGGCGGGACTCCAGGCGGAGTGGGCGCTTCGGCGTGCACGTGCCTCAGTGGCCGCCGTAGGCCTTCTCGCCGGCCTCCACGCGCAGGGCCAGGCGGTTGCCGCGCGGAGGCAGCGGGCAGGTGGCGAAGCGGGTGAAGGCGCAGGGCGGGTTGTAGGCGCGGTTGAAGTCCAGCACCACGCGCCCGTCCTTCGGCATGTCGGCGTAGAGGAAGCGGCCCGCGGGGTAGGTGGCATCCCGGTTCGTCTCGTCCGCGAAGATGATGAACAGCTGCTGCGAGCCGTCCTCCACGGGCGTCAGCCGGTGCTCCTTGCCATTCACCGTGAAGACGAGCGTGCCCGGAACCTTCATGGCCTCCTCCGTCCCCAGCACGTTGGGCACCTGAATCGTGCGCGGCGTCTCAGAGGGCTCGAAGCGCGCCTCGACGCGCCACGCGGCGCTCGGCTCATAGGTGGCGATGCCGTGGAACTGCTTGCGCGCGGGCGCCTCCGTGTCCTTCACGCGCACGCCCAGCTTGTCTCCCCGGAGGATGAGCTGGAGGGTGAGGCTGCCGAGCTTCAGCACGTCCGGCGCGCCCTTCTCGTCCGACTGGAGCACGCCCCCGGTGAAGGGCTTGCCGGCGAGGGTGAAGGCGACGCCCGGGGCGGGCTGGAAGCTCGCGGTGTTCCCCTTGCGCGTGAAGGTGCCCAGCTTCGCGGGCGTGCCCTGGGGGAAGTCGAGGTCGCTCTCCGGCGCGGAGCCGGCGGTCTGCGCGCCCTCATTGAGCCAGAACAGGCCCACCAGGGTGAGCCACCCGTTCTCGGACTCGAGGCTCTTCAGGCGCTGCTCATGCCATGCGCGAGTGGAGGCGTGGACGTCTTCGGCGGCGGCGGGCTTCTGGGCAGTGGGCATCTTCGTGGGGGGCGGCTTCGCGGCCGGAGTGGCGTGGAGGGCGAGAGACAGGGCCAGTGCGAGGGGCGTCATGTCGGGTGCCTCGGAAGTGGGAGCCGCGGGTCCGGCTCCGGTGGCCCCTGTCTAACAGGCCGGCGGGCCGGGCGCAGGTGCCCGGGGGCGGCCAGGGTTGCAGGGCCGTACGCGCCGTGCGAAGCCGGGCCCGCGTGGACCTCGACCTGAAGCCAGCGCCTCCGCCCGGGGCCTTCCGCAAGCTCGCGCTGGGGACGTGGCGCTCGCCGAGGGACCCGAGCGCCTACGCGGCGCTGGAGGTGCGCATGGAGCGGGCGCTCGCGTACCTCGACGCGTACCGCGCGCGCACGGGGCGGCGCCTCACGGTGACGCACCTGGTTGCGAAGGCGGCCGCGGACGCGCTGCGCCGCTACCCGGAGATGAACGTGCTGCTGCGGTGGAACCGGCCGTGGCAGCGCAGGGACGTGGGCGTCTGCGTGCTGGTGGTGCAGCCCGGGGAGACGGGGCGGGCGGACCTGACCACGGCCACCCTCCACCGCGCGGACGAGCTGTCGCTGGGCACCTTCGTGGAGACGATGGAGTCGCGCATCGCCGACGTGCGCGCGCGCCGGGACGCCGTCATCGAGCGCGGCAAGCGCCGCTCCTACCGCATCCCCGGACTGCTGATGGGGCTGGCGCTGCGGCTGCTGTCGTTCGTCTGGTACACGCTGAATATCGACCTGCGGTGGGTGGGCATGCCGAGGGACCCGTTCGGCTCGGTGGCGGTGACGAGCCTGGGCTCGCTGGGGCTGGAGCGGGGCTACGTGGCGCTGGTGCCGTACACGCGGGTGCCGCTGCTGCTGGCTCCGGGGGCGGTGCGGCAGGTGCCGGTGGTGGAGGCGGGCGAGCTGGTGCCGGGCCGGCAGATGGCGCTCACCTGCACGTGGGATGCGCGCGTCATCGACGTGGACGGTGTTGCCCGGGTGCTGCGTCACATCGGCGCGGCGCTGGAGGACCCGGAGGGGACGTGGGGGCCTCCGCCCGGGCCCGGCTCGCCGGACGGGGCGGTAGTGGGGTAGAAAGGGGCTCGTTGCTCCTGGAGGTACCGTTCATGCCCGTGGATACCAACCGACGCGTCAGCTCCGCCCGCCCCGTGGGCCGTGCGCTGGGGGGGCAGGACCGCTACGAGAAGGAAGCCCTGGAAGGTCCCGCCGAGGGGGCGCTCGCGATGACCCGCCGTCAGCGGCTGGCCGGTGGGTCTGCCCGGACGGACGGAGAGAGCCCCTTCGCCGCGAGGCTGCGCGAGCTGGCGGGTGGGACGAAGCCGAAGGACGAGTAGCGGCACTCCCGACGTCTTGCCCCTTGAGCCTCACGCGACGTGAGGCGGTACGTAGCCTGTCCCTCCGCACTTCCGTGGGGGGACGAGGTGATGGGCATGTTCGAGAAGGACCGTGCTGCCGGGACGCGGCAGGAGTCGGAGGCTCGCGGCGAGGTGCCGGAGGAGGGGCCGCTGTTCCAGGTACTGGTCGAGTGGTCGCAGCTCATCGCGCGGCTTCGCGCGGAGCTGGACAGGGGCACCGAGCCGACGTGTGAGCGCGTCCGGGCCCTGGCCGCGCGCTGGCGCGAGCTGGTGGGGGTCCTCACCGGCAATGAGCCCTGCGTCGAGCTGTGGCTGCGGGCGAGCCACCAGCAGGCGCCGGGGGTGGCCGCGAGGCATGGCCTGGACCCGAGGCTGTTCGTCTATCTCGGCAAGGCGATGGCCAGCCTGGATGGGCCCGCGTAGCGCGTCGCGTACGCTGCCGGGTGCGACGCGGCCGTCCCGTCAGCCGGGCTTCCGGGAGGACGTCTTTGGGGCACGGCGGGGCCGCGACGTGGCGGTGCCGGAGGGAGCGGAGGCGATGAAGGTCTACCTGGATGACGAGCGCGCCACGCCCGAGGGCTGGGTGCCGGTGCGGTGGCCCGAGGAGGCCATCGGGCTGCTCGAGGGCGGGCAGGTGACGGAGCTGAGCCTGGACCACGACCTCGGGGACGATGAGCACGGCACCGGCTACGACGTGCTGCTCTGGTTGGAGGAGGCGGTGGCGACGCGGGGCTTCGTGCCGCCCCGGGTGCGGGTGCACTCGGCGAACAGCTCCGCGCGGCTGAAGATGGAGCAGGCCATTGCCCGTATCGAGCGCTTCGTCCGGGAGCGTGGGGCGGAGTAGGGCGGGTGGAAGAAAGAAAGCCTCCGGACGACCAGGAAGGTTCCAGCTCCTTCCCGGCGGCCCGGAGTGCGGTGCGCGTGGGGCGCGCTTCAGCTTCGGTTCGGAATCAGCGAGGGCGCGGGTACACCTGGAGGCGGGTCGCGTAGGTGTCGCCGTCGGCCGCGTAGTTGAAGGCCACGCGGACGGGAGTGCCCTCGGGAATCTTCTGCACGGAGATGGGCTTGTCGCCGACGAGGGCGCGCGTCCGCTTGCCGACGAGCAGCGTGTAGAGGTCACCGGTCTCCGCGTCGCGGACCTGGATGCGGTCCTTCGAGACGGCGGCCACCTGGCCCTGCATCTGGACGCTCGCGACCACGGTGTTCTCCGGGTCCACCGTGGGGGTGGACGCCGCCGCGCCGGAGCCGCCCGTGCCCGAGCCGCCGGTGGCGGTGCCGCCGCGCCTCAGCGTGTCCACTTCCTGCTGGAGCCGCTGGACCTGGGCGCGGAGCTGGACCACCTCCTGGGAGACGTCGCCGGAAGGAACGTTCATTCCACCCGCCGTTCCCGAGCCGGCGGCGTTCGCGCTCCCTCCGCCCGTCCCCCCGCCACCGGTGGTGCCACCGCCCGTGCCAGTCGCGCCCGCGCCGCCCGTGCCGGTGGTGCCCGTCGTACCCGAGCCGCCCGTTCCACCCGTGCCGGTGTCCGCGGCGTCCGTGGTGCCGGTGCCCGTCGTTCCACCGCCACCCGTGCCGGTGCCGCCGACATCAGAGCCGCCCGTGCCAGCGCCTGTCGTTCCCGTGCCGCTTCCAGCTCCACCGGTACCGCCGGCAGTGCCTCCGCCCTGTCCGCCGCCACCCGTGCCGGTTCCCTGTGCACCGTCACCCGTGCCGCCGATGGTCGTACCCGACTGCGTGCCTGTGCCACCCTGGGTTCCCGTCGCGGCCCCCGAGTTGGTCCCCGTCGTCGAGCCTCCCGTGGTGCCCGTCGTTCCCTGAGGCGCGGGAGACACGCTCCCGGGAGAGAAGGTACCGGGGGCCTGAGACGTTCCGGCCCCGCCAGCGCCCGCCGTCCCCGCTCCACCCGTGCCGCCCTGGGGGCCAGTGGCACCGCCGCTCGTGGCTCCTCCCGCGGCCGCGCCTCCGCCTGAACCGCCGCCTGCTGATTGAGCGAGTCCCGCGGAGGACAGCAAGAAGCTGAAGGTCAGGGCTGCAGCAGTAAGCGCGCGTCGCATGGTGAGAGTTCCTTTCCCTTCCCACCGCAAAGGTGAGGTGCAGGGGCAGGGCGACAAGCGCGAGAACACGATGACAGGCGGAAGGACGGCAGCCCGGCAGGTCCCCGAGGCAGGGGAGTTGAAGCGGCGGCCGGCCCAGGCCTCAGCCTTCCGGCGCGGCCTTCATGCCGCTCCCATTCCGTTCCGGGCAGGGGGCCCAGTGCGCGGGCCGAACAATGAGGCCGAGCGGAGCCTGGAGTGCCGCTTCCGTCTCCCCCAGGGAGAGTCCCCCCGCTTCCCGCAGGCGCTTCAGCAACACGTCTCGCCTCGCGCGGATGCGCTCCGGAAAGCACCACGGGTCCCTCCAACGGCCGGGGGCATCACCCACCGCGAGGAGCACGGCCATGCCCCCCGCATCGAGCTCCGCCCACTCTCTTCCGAGCAGCACCCGCGCACCCGCTCTCATGCCGAAGAGGCCATGGCCGAGAGACCTGTGCTCGGCCTCGAATGCAAGCAGCTCCTCCGCGCTCCAATGGCGGGTGAGCCAGAGGGTCAGGGCCAGGCGCTCGAATGTTCTCGGGAACCTGCCACCCGCCTCACGCAGTTGAGAGGACCACTCGCTCGCGACCTCCTGGGCAATGCCGAGCCCCGCGGGCATCACGACCTGAGACGGCTTTTGTCCGAGCAGCCCGACTCTCACCAACACGAAGGCGACGTTCCAGGGCCAGACGGGCTCCACGCGAGGCGTCGCCGTGCGCTCACTCGAGGCCCACCGCATGCGCCCATACAACGCGGGCATGACGCGGGTTTCAGGAGGACGAGGCAGCTCCGGCACCCGTGCGAGCATGACGCGGTAGAAACCCTCCAGCGTGGCCAGGACGCCCACGAAGCCGAGGCCCAGCAGACACACCCACCACTTCAGGAGCCGTCTCCAGCGCATGGCCCCAGGCGCTCTGCAGACTCCGCGCCAGCATCGCTCCAGCCCGGCGATTCCTCAGAACACGTACCGCACGCCGAGCCGCACCTCCCTCGGCGCCTGGTACTGCACGGGCAGGAGCTCCGTGCCCTCGGCGGTAGCCCGCTCCTCCACGCGCGTCGCCGCCTGCGAGCCCAGCACGTTGAAGACCTCCAGGTCGAAGGACATCCGCGCCTCCCGGGTGAGCCGGTAGTCCACGCCCACCCGGGCATCGACCAGGTGCACCCACGGCGTGCGAGCCTCCGTCCCCGCCACGGGCAGGCCCGAAGCCCCCACGTACGCCACGCCCACCCGGGCCGAGTACGCGTGGAGGAAGTAGAACTCCCGTGCGCCAAACGCCTTGATGACATGCGTCCGGTCCTGCGCGAGCCGCCTCCGCCCGCCCAGGTCCTCGACAGGAACCGCATCCTCCAGGAGACCCGGCACCACCGGCCCCGCCACCGTGGAGAACGGCCCGTCGAAGTTGCCCCGCAGCCGCGAGCGCGTGTAGCTGACCTCCGCCATCCACTGCTCCCAGTAGGTCTGCCTCAGCGACACGGTCACCGCGTCGTAGTCGCGCTCCGGCCGCGCCAGCCCCGCCGCGAGCCCCGAGCCCGGGTTGCCCAGCAGCGTCCCGCTCCCGTCCGCGTTTCGCAGCAGCACGGCCGCGGAGTCCAGCTCGCGGTGCGTATAGGTCGCGCTCGCGACGAGGTAGTGCCGGAGGACCTCGGACTCGAGGCCCGCGACGAACTCACTGGACGTCGTCGGCGCCAGGTCCGGGTCCACCGCCACCTCGCCCGCCTGGAAGGAGCGTTCCTTCAGCCCCAGCGGCACCAGGCCCGAGGACTTCGCGTAGTTCGCGAACACCCGCGCAAGTCGCCAGGGCATCACGACCACGCCCACGCGCGGAGAGAGCTGGTGCACCGCGACGTTCGACGCCCCTCTCGCGCCACCCGCCAGGAGCTGCACGTCATGCCGGACACCGGCATTCACCGTGAGCCATGGCGAGAGCTGCCACGAGTCCTGCACGAAGCTCCCGATGACCGGACTGGTCGTCCGCGACGTCAGCACACCCGCCCCGGGCTCCACCCGCCGCCGCTCGTAGGAGAGCAGCTCCGTGTCCACACCCGCCGCGAGGACGTGGGTTCCCAGGCCTTTCGTCAGGACGGTGGCCCGGACGCTGGCCTGCTGGCGCCCCACCTCGCGAAAGGGTGTCTCTGCCTCGCCACCCTCCACGGGGACGAGCGAGTCGCGCCGCCGCAGCCAGCCGGCGTTGACGTCCACCAGCAGCCGCTTGTCCAGGAACGCACCGCGATACTGGAGGCCCGTCATCACGCTGTCACTGTCGAGCGTCCGAGGCCCCAGGCCCAGGTCGACTCCTCGCGACGTCGTGGGCATGGCGAGCAGCGACAGCGTCACGTTGTGGTCCTGGTGCGGGAGGTACGTCAGCCGGCCCAGGGCCTGCACACCGCGCTGGTCGGCGAAGACGGTTCGCGAGCTCCCTGCCTCCGTGAACTTCACGCGACTCAACGTCGGAACGACGCCCGCGAAGAACCAGAGCCGGTCCATCTTGAGCCGTCCGCCCAGGGTGGCGCCGAAGTCCCCCAGGTTTCCGAGCGCACGGGTGCCCGCGCCCTCCGGCAGGGAAGCGCGGCCCCCCTCCAGCCGGCCCGGGGCCCAGGTCGCGAAGACGGAGCCGTGGAGCTCATTGGAGCCCTCGCGCATCAGCGTGTCGATGACGCCCCCGGTGGCACGGCCGGACTCCGGCATGGCGCCACCGGAATGGAAGGTGACGTCCTGGAAGAGCTCGGCGCTCAGGGGAAGGGCGTCGAGTCCGGTCGCGGCATCCGTGGTGGAGAGCCCGTTCAGCGTGTACCGGTTCTCGAAGACGCTCGCGCCGTGGATGGAGAGTCCCCGCTCGTCGCCCATGATGCGCGGGCCCAGCTCCGCGAAGCCGTCCGCCGCGCGCACCGCGCCCGTCCTCCCCAGCGGCCGGCTCAGCGGGAGGCTGTGGGGGAGCTGCCAGTCGGGCCGCAGCACCGTGGAGGTGCTGCTGGTGTCGACCGGCGGCCCTCCACCGCCACAGAGAGGAATCCATTCCGCCCCGGTATCGACCGCGAGCCGGACGTCGACGCGCAGGGAGTGCCCCTTCCTCAGGACGACGTCGGACCGTGCGTAGGGCCTGTAGCCCTCCTTCTCGAAGCGGAGCGTGTAGGTCCCCAGGATGGGCCGCGGGAGGAGGTACACCCCCTGGTCGTCCGTCACCACCGTCAGCTCGCCCTGGAGCGAGGGCGGGTCCTGCCACGCCGACACGACGACACCGGGAAGGGGCTGCTGGCGCTGTGCATCCCTCACCGTCCCGGTGATGAAGCTGCCGGCCCGGGCCTCGGCTCCAGCAGCCAGCACCACGGCCAGGACGACTCCGACGAAGGGGCGCACCCCGCTCATCCGCACGTAGACAGCTCCTTCCATCTGGCAAGGAGCATGGCACGCCTCCGCTCCCTTCCATCCCGGTGCTTGCTGCCTGCAACGACTCCCGCTGGAAGCAACCAGCCGAGCGTGCTCGGCCCGTAGGCCATGCCCGGCTCGCAGGAGCCTTCGCGCCCGTTCTGTGCTGTCCTGGGAAGGCCGCAGCGAGGAGCCGCCGTGAGTGGACGGGAGAGCCCGGTGACCGGAGGCAGGAAGGGGGCACGCGCGGCCGCGAGGCAGGTGCGCGCCCTCGGCGCCCGTCCCTGGCCGCTCACCATCGCCATCGCCGTCGCGCTCGGCCTGCTCGTCTACGTGACGACCACCAGCCTGCCCTACCTCATCTCCTCGCCCACCGCGGACCCGCACTTCGGCGCCCTCAACGACTGCCTCACCCGCGCGCTGCCGGCCCCCAGGTTGGGCTGGGCCGTCTCCCCGGATGCCTCCCGGGTGGCCGTGTATGGCCCCCAGGCCGTGGCGCTCTGCGAGCGCGGCGGGGGCTCGCGGCGCCTGGACGTGGTCGGCACCCTGGCGGCCACCTTCGGAGGAGACAACCGCCTGTGGGTCTCCGCGGGGGGCCGGCTGCTGCGAGAGGAGCAGGGGGCCCTGCGTCCGGTCGGCGACTTCGCGCCCGTGTCCCTGGCCGGGCACGCGAGCGGAGTCCTGGCGCTGGACGAGGCCGGGCAGCTCGTCTCCGTCTCCCCGGAGGGCGGGGTGCTGGGGCAGGTGTCGCTCCCCTGGCCGGGGGGGAGGCTGTCGGTGGGGGCGGCGGGTGCCTTCGCCGCCGTGCTCTCCGAAGGCGCCCTGCGCCTCTACGACGCCCGCACGCTCGCCCCCATGGAGACCCAGGCGCCGTGTGCCGTGGAGAGCGTGTGGTGGCTCGACGTGCCGGAGCGGCTGTTGATCGGCTGTGCCCCCAGCGGTCCTGCCTACACCCTGGACGTGCGTGCAGGCACCCAGGCGCCCGCGGGAAGCCGTCCGGCGACGCCTGCCCGCCGGCTCCTCGGTCGGGCCCTCTATGTCCAGGGCTGCGATGGTTTTCCGTGCACGGCTCCGGCGCCCTGAGATGTTGGTAATGGGCTCGGCACCCCACGTTTTCACGGGCCGTCCGAGCGCGTGAACCACACGGTTCACTAGTAGACGAACAGGCCCCGTGGCTGCCGGCTTGGAATCGACAAGTCCGCGAACTCCCTGGAGATTCGCACCGCCCGGGCGCCGCTCAGAGCACTGCTGAAGCGTTCATCCCGATCAGAGGTTTTCACGCGTGGACGACACCAAGGTTCCCAACCCCAACGGCAATGGCCGCAAGCGCACCCCTCGGAAGACGGCCGAGGACGGTGCCTCCCGCACGGAAGCGCCCTCCAGCGCCAGCCCGGCGCGAGAGAATGTGGCGGCCAACCGCCTGCGCGGCGAGCGGGGGCGCGCCCGTGCGTCGGAAGAGGCCCCTCCTCCCCCCGTGGAGAATGGCCGGGGCGGTGGCTCGCGCGCGCCGGTGACGGGGGCTCGCGTGCGCGGCGGCCATCCGATGCAGCCGCTGCTCTCCGCGCTCAAGGCGGTGCAGGGCGGTGACTTCTCCGTCCGGCTGCCGGGTGGCACCTCCGACGTGGTGATGGAGGAGATTGCCCGCGCTTTCAACGCGGTGGTGACGCTCAACTCCGCGATGACGCAGGAGATGGTCCGCGTGGAGCGCGTCGTCGGCCGCGAGGGCCGCATGGGCGAGCGCGTGTCGCTGGGCGACGTGAAGGGCGACTGGGCCACCAGCCTCAACTCCATCAACGCCCTCATCGGCGACCTGGTGCAGCCCACCACGGAAGTCGCGCGCGTGCTGGTGGCGGTGGCCGAGGGCGACCTCACCCAGAAGATGGCCCTCGAAATCGACGGCCAGCCGGTCAAGGGCGAGTTCCTCCGCATCGGCACCACCGTGAACGCGATGGTGGATCAGCTCAACTCGTTCGCCGCCGAAGTGACGCGCGTCGCGAAGGAGGTCGGCAGCGACGGCAAGCTGGGCGGTCAGGCCGACGTGAAGGGCGTGTCCGGCGTCTGGAAGGACCTCACGGACAACGTGAACCTGATGGCCAACAACCTCACGGCCCAGGTGCGTAACATCGCCGAGGTGTCCACGGCCGTCGCCAATGGCGACCTGTCGAAGAAGATTACGGTCGACGCCCGCGGCGAGATGCTCGAGCTGAAGAGCACCATCAACACGATGGTGGACCAGCTCAACGGCTTCGCCTCGGAAGTGACCCGCGTGGCCCGCGAGGTGGGCACCGAAGGAAAGCTGGGCGGTCAGGCCGCGGTGCCCGGTGTGTCCGGCACGTGGAAGGACCTCACCGACAACGTGAACTTCATGGCGTCCAACCTGACCACCCAGGTGCGCGGCATCGTGAAGGTGGTGACGGCGGTCGCCAACGGAGACCTCACC
The DNA here is from genome assembly GCF_024198175.1 of Pyxidicoccus xibeiensis. Lineage (NCBI taxonomy): Bacteria > Pseudomonadati > Myxococcota > Myxococcia > Myxococcales > Myxococcaceae > Pyxidicoccus > Pyxidicoccus xibeiensis. The sequence goes on along the minus strand of NZ_JAJVKV010000004.1, from coordinate 542,684 downwards.
CAGAAGCTGATGGTCCCGTCGCAGGGCGAGATTGCCGCCCTGGGCGCCACGCTGAACAACATGACGGACACGCTCAACGTGTTCGCGCAGCAGGTGACCAGCGTCGCGCGCACGGTGGGTGTCGAGGGCAAGCTGGGCGCCCAGGCCCAGGTGCCCGGCGCCGCCGGCACGTGGAAGGACCTCACCGACAACGTGAACCTGATGGCCAACAACCTCACGGCCCAGGTGCGAAACATCGCGGAAGTCACCACCGCCGTCGCCAAGGGTGACCTGTCCAAGAAGATCACCGTGGACGTGAAGGGCGAGGTGCTCGAGCTGAAGGACACCATCAACACGATGGTGGACCAGCTGCGCGCCTTCGCCTCGGAAGTCACGCGTATGGCCCGCGAGGTGGGCACCGAGGGCAAGCTGGGCGGTCAGGCCGACGTGAAGGGCGTCGCCGGCGTCTGGAAGGACCTCACCGACAACGTGAACAGCATGGCCTCCAACCTCACCACGCAGGTGCGAAACATCGCGCTGGTGACGACCTCGGTGGCCAACGGTGACCTGTCCAAGAAGATCACCGTCGACGCTCGCGGCGAGATTCTGGAGCTGAAGAACACCATCAACACGATGGTGGACCAGCTGAACTCGTTCGCCTCGGAAGTGACGCGCGTCGCGCGCGAGGTCGGTACGCACGGCAAGCTGGGCGGACAGGCCGAGGTGAAGGGCGTGTCCGGCACGTGGAAGGACCTGACGGACAACGTGAACGTGATGGCCGTCAACCTCACCACCCAGGTGCGCGGCATCGCCAAGGTGGTGACGGCCGTCGCGAATGGTGACCTGACCCAGCGCCTGAAGATGGAGGCCAAGGGCGAGGTGGCCGAGCTGGCCGACACCATCAACGCCATGACGCAGACGCTGTCCATCTTCGCCCAGCAGGTGACGGACGTCGCCCGCACGGTGGGCGTGGAAGGCAAGCTGGGCGCCCAGGCGGTGGTGCCCGGAGTGGCCGGTACGTGGAAGGACCTCACGAACAACGTGAACCTGCTCGCGAACAACCTGACCGACCAGGTCCGTAACATCGCCGAGGTGACGACGGCCGTCGCGAAGGGCGACCTGTCGCGCAAGATTACCGTCGACGCGAAGGGCGAGGTGCTCGAGCTGAAGAACACCATCAACACGATGGTGGACCAGCTCCGCGCGTTCGCTTCGGAAGTGACGCGCGTCGCGAAGGAAGTCGGTACGGAAGGGAAGCTCGGGGGTCAGGCCGACGTGAAGGGCGTGTCCGGCGTCTGGAAGGACCTCACGGACAACGTGAACTTCATGGCGTCCAACCTCACCAGCCAGGTGCGCGGCATCGTGCGCGTGGTGACGGCGGTCGCCAACGGTGACCTGAGCCAGAAGCTGACGATGGAGGCGAAGGGCGAGATTGCCGCCCTCGCGGACACCATCAACGCCATGACGCAGACGCTGTCCATCTTCGCCCAGCAGGTGACGGACGTCGCCCGCACGGTGGGTGTCGAGGGCAAGCTGGGCGCCCAGGCCGAGGTGCCGGGCGTCGCGGGCACGTGGAAGGACCTCACGAACAACGTGAACCTGCTCGCGAACAACCTCACCGCGCAGGTGCGAAACATCGCGGAAGTCACCACGGCCGTCGCCAATGGTGACCTGTCGAAGAAGATCACGGTCGACGCCAAGGGCGAGGTGCTGGAGCTCAAGAGCACCATCAACACGATGGTGGACCAGCTCCGCGCCTTCGCCGCCGAGGTGACTCGCGTCGCCAAGGAGGTCGGTACCGAGGGCCGCCTGGGTGGCCAGGCCGACGTGAAGGGCGTGTCCGGCGTCTGGAAGGACCTCACCGACAACGTGAACGTCCTCGCCGGCAACCTGACGGACCAGGTGCGTAACATCGCCAAGGTCACGACGGCGGTCGCCAACGGCGACCTGTCGCAGAAGATCACCGTGTCCGTGAAGGGCGAGGTGCTCGAGCTGAAGAACACCATCAACACGATGGTGGACCAGCTGCGGGGCTTCGCTTCGGAAGTGACGCGCGTCGCGAAGGAGGTCGGTACCGAGGGCAAGCTGGGCGGCCAGGCTGCGGTGCCCGGAGTCGCAGGCGTCTGGAAGGACCTCACCGACAACGTGAACGTCCTCGCCGGCAACCTGACGGACCAGGTGCGAAACATCGCCAAGGTCACGACGGCCGTCGCCAACGGCGACCTGTCGCAGAAGATCTCCGTCGAGGCTCGCGGCGAAATCCTCGAGCTGAAGAGCACCATCAACACGATGGTGGACCAGCTCCGCGCCTTCGCCGCCGAGGTGACGCGCGTCGCGAAGGAAGTGGGTACGGACGGCAAGCTGGGGGGGCAGGCCGCGGTGCCGGGTGTCGCCGGCACGTGGAAGGACCTCACGGACAACGTGAACAGCATGGCGTCCAACCTCACCGCGCAGGTGCGAAACATCGCGCTGGTGACGACGGCGGTCGCCAATGGTGACCTGTCCAAGAAGATTACGGTCGACGCGAAGGGCGAGATTCTCGAGCTGAAGGACACCATCAACATCATGGTGGACCAGCTGAACTCGTTCGCCTCCGAGGTGACTCGCGTCGCTCGCGAGGTCGGTACGGAAGGAAAGCTGGGCGGTCAGGCGGAAGTGCGCGGCGTGTCCGGCGTCTGGAAGGACCTGACGGACAACGTGAACTTCATGGCCCGCAACCTCACCACGCAGGTGCGCGGCATCGTCAAGGTCGTGACGGCCGTCGCCAACGGCGACCTGAAGCAGAAGCTCGTCGTGGAGGCGAAGGGCGAGGTGGCCGCGCTGGCGGAGACCATCAACAACATGACGGACACGCTGGGCACCTTCGCCGAGCAGGTGTCCACGGTGGCCCGTGAAGTCGGTGTCGAAGGGAAGCTGGGGGGGCAGGCCCGTGTGCCCGGTGTCGCCGGCACGTGGAAGGACCTGACGGACAACGTGAACTTCATGGCGTCCAACCTCACCACGCAGGTGCGCGGCATCGTGCGCGTGGTGACGGCGGTCGCCAACGGTGACCTCACCCAGAAGCTCATCGTCGACGCGAAGGGCGAGGTCGCCGCACTGGCGGAGACCATCAACAACATGACGGACACGCTGGGCACCTTCGCCGAGCAGGTGTCCACCGTGGCCCGCGAGGTGGGTATCGAAGGAAAGCTGGGCGGCCAGGCCCGCGTGCCCGGTGCGCGCGGCACGTGGCGGCAGCTGACCGACAACGTGAACCAGCTCGCCGGCACCCTGACGAGCCAGCTGCGCGCCATCTCCGACGTCGCCACCGCGGTGACGAAGGGCGATTTGACCCGCAGCATCACCGTCGTCGCCGAGGGCGAAGTGGCGGCGCTGAAGGACAACATCAACCAGATGATCGTCAACCTGCGTGAGACCACGCAGAAGAACCAGGAGCAGGACTGGCTCAAGACGAACCTGGCGAAGTTCTCCGGCATGATGCAGGGCCAGAAGAGCCTGGACGCCGTCAGCCGCCTCATCATGAGCGAGCTGACGCCGCTGGTCTCCGCGCACCACGGCGCCTTCTTCCTCGTGGACACCGAGTCCGGCACGCCGCTGCTCAAGCTCACCAGCACCTACGCGTACCGGGAGCGCAAGCACATCGCCAACCGGTTCCGGCTGGGCGAGGGGCTCGTCGGTCAGGCCGCGCTGGAGCGGAAGACCATCCTGCTCACCAAGGTGCCCTCGGACTACATCACCATCTCCTCGGGCCTGGGTGAGTCCGCGCCGCTCAACATCATCGTCCTGCCCGTCCTCTTCGAGGGCGAGGTCAAGGCGGTCATCGAGCTGGCGTCCTTCCACCCGTTCAGCGCCATCCACCAGATCTTCCTGGACCAGCTCACCGAGAGCATCGGCGTCGTGCTGAACATGATCATCGCCAACATGCGCACGGAGCAGCTGCTGCTCCAGTCGCAGGGCCTGACGCAGGAGCTCCAGAGCCAGTCCAAGGAGCTCACCCAGCAGCAGGACGCGCTCAAGCGCTCCAACATCGAGCTGGAGGAGAAGGCGAAGCTGCTCGAGGAGCAGAACCGCCGCGTCGAGGAGAAGAACAACGAGGTGGAGCGCGCCCGGGTCAGCCTGGAGGAGAAGGCGGAGCAGCTCACCGTCATCTCCAAGTACAAGAGCGAGTTCCTGGCCAACATGAGCCACGAGCTGCGCACGCCGCTCAACTCGCTGCTCATCCTCGCCAAGCTCCTGGCGGACAACAAGGACGGCAACCTCAGCAACAAGCAGGTCGAGTACGCCAACACCATCTACGCGTCCGGCGGAGACCTGCTCAGCCTCATCAACGAAATCCTCGACCTGTCCAAGGTGGAGGCCGGGAAGATGCAGGTGGAGCCGCGGGACATCGTCCTGTCGGAGCTCAACCAGTTCATCGACCGCAGCTTCCGTCCGGTGGCGGACCAGAAGGGGCTGGCCTTCACGGTGGAGGTGGCGCCGGGCTCACCGCGCCACATCCGCACGGACCCGCAGCGCCTGCAGCAGGTGCTGAAGAACCTCCTGTCCAACGCCTTCAAGTTCACCGACGAGGGCAGCGTCCGGATGAAGGTGGCGCTGGCGGACCGCGCGGTGCGCTTCGACCACGAGGTGCTCAAGCGCTCGCGGCACGTGCTGGCCTTCTCCGTCACGGACACGGGCATCGGCATCGCCAAGGACAAGCAGCGCCTCATCTTCGAGGCGTTCCAGCAGGCGGACGGCTCCACCGCGCGCAAGTACGGCGGCACCGGCCTGGGCCTGTCCATCAGCCGCGAAATCGCCAAGCTGCTGGGCGGCGAAATCCACGTGCAGTCCGAGCCCAAGAAGGGCAGCACCTTCACGCTGTACCTGCCGCCCGAGTACGTGGGGCCGGAGGACGACGGCCTGCCGCCCCTGTCGGGGCCCAGCGAGCCGATGCCCCGCCCGCCTCCCGTGCCGGACCTGACGGCCGCCGTCCCGGCGCCGCTCACGCCCGTCGGGGCGGAGAGCAGCCACGTGCTGGACGCGGCACTGCCTCCGCCCGTGGAGTCGATGCTCGGCCCCGTCTCGGTGGAGGACGACCGCGAGCATATCCGCGAGGGGGACCGCGTCCTGCTCATCATCGAGGACGACGTGAAGTTCGCCCGCATCATGGTGCAGATGGCGCGGGAGAAGGGCTTCAAGGCCCTGGTGGCCACCCGCGGTGACACCGGCCTGTCCATGGCCAACGAGTACCAGCCGCACGCCATTACGTTGGACATCCAGCTGCCCGTCGTGGACGGCTGGAGCGTGCTGGACCGCCTCAAGCGCAACCCGCGCACCCGCCACATCCCGGTGCACGTCATCAGCGTCATGGACAAGCACCAGGGCAACTCGCAGGGCGCGTTCGGCTACCTCACCAAGCCCGTCAGCAAGGAGGGCCTGGAGCGCGTCTTCAACCAGCTGGCCAGCTTCCTGGAGCGCAAGGAGCGCCGGCTGCTGCTGGTGGAGGACGACGACGTCCAGCGCGAGAGCCTGGTGAAGCTGCTCGCCGACGGCGGCGACGTGGCCGTCACGGCCGTGGCCACCGGTGAAGATGTCCTCAAGAAGCTGGAGACGAACGAGTACGACTGCCTCGTCATCGACCTGCTGCTGCCCGACACCGACGGCATCAAGCTGGTGGAGGAGGTCAAGACGCAGCAGCGCTTCCGGGATTTGCCCATCGTCGTCTACACGGGCAAGGAGCTCACGGCGAAGGACGAGGCGCGGCTGCGGCGCTACACCGGCAGCGTCATCCTCAAGAGCGGGACGAAGAGTCCGGAGCTGCTCCTGAGCGACACGGCCCTGTTCCTCCACCGGCTGGACCAGAACCTGCCTCCGCGCGCCCGGGCCGCCCTGGCCCAGCGCAACGAGAAGGACAACGAGCTGGCGTCCAGGAAGGTGCTCGTCGTCGACGACGACATGCGCAACATCTTCGCCCTCACCAGCGTGCTGGAGAACCACGGCATGCAGGTGGTCTTCGCGGAGAACGGCCGCGCGGCCATCGAGATGCTGGAGCAGCACCGTGACGTGGACATCGTCCTGATGGACGTCATGATGCCGGAGATGGACGGCTATGAGACCATGCGTGCGATTCGCAAGGACCTCAAGTACGCCAGCCTCCCCATCATCGCCGTCACCGCCAAGGCGCTGAAGGACGACCGCGAGAAGTGCATGGCCGCCGGGGCGAGCGACTACCTGCCCAAGCCGGTGGACACCGACAAGCTGCTGGAGCTCATCCGCCTCTGGGTGACGACCTGACGGCTTGAGTGATGGCTAGCACACGACAGCGCTCCGCCGGGCTTGGGCCCGGCGGGGCCTGCGCCTAGCCTCTGCGACCAGTCAATGATGCGCCCGGGGCACCCTTTCATCCCACCTCCATGACGCCTAGCGAACACATCCCCGCCGAACGCCCCCAGGAGGGACAGGCACGTCCCCGGGCGAGCATCCTGATGGTGGATGACCACCCGTCCAACCTGCTGGCGCTGGAGGCCATCCTCGAGCCGCTGGGGCAGGAGCTGGTGAAGGCCACCAGCGGTGAAGAGGCGCTCAAGTTCCTGCTGCAGCGCGACTTCGCCGTCATCCTGATGGACGTGCAGATGCCCGGGCTGGATGGCTTCCAGACGGCCACCCTCATCAAGCAGCGCGAGCGCACCCGCACCATCCCCATCATCTTCCTCACCGCGCTCAGCCGCGACGCGGCCCACGTCTTCAAGGGCTACGCGCACGGCGCGGTGGACTACCTGCTCAAGCCGTTCGACCCGGAAATCCTCCGCTCCAAGGTCAGCGTCTTCGTGGACCTGTTCCTCAAGGAGCAGCAGATTCAGCGGCAGGCGTCCCTGCTGCGCCAGAGGGACCGCGAGGCGCTGGAGCGGCAGAGCGAGCTGCGCTACCGGCGGCTCACCGAGTCGCTGCCCGAGGTGATGTGGGCGGCGCGGGCGGACGGCAGCTTCACCTACGCCAACCGCGCGGCGCGCGACTACACCGGCATCCAGGAGGAGCAGCCGCTGTCGCTCGGCACCTTCCTGGAGTTCGTCCACCCGGCGGACCGCGAGGCCATGCGCAGCGCGTGGGAGCAGGCCATCCGCGGGGGCCACCGCGTGGAGCGCGAGTTCCGCCTGCGGCGCTTCGACGGCGTGTACCGCTGGCACCTGGCGCGCGCGGTGCCGGAGAAGGACGAGGCCTCGGGGCTGGCGGGCTGGATTGCCGTGGCCACGGACATCGACGACAAGCGCCGGGCCGAGGAGGCCCTGGGGCGCTTCAAGACGACGCTGGACGCCACGCTGGACTGCGTCCTCATGTTCTCCCCGGACTCGCTGACGCTCACCTACGCCAACGCGGGCGCGGCCAAGCAGCTGGCCGGCGCCGTGGACGAGCTGGTGGGGCTGTCCGTGCTGGAAGTGGAGAGCGCCTTCGACGAGGCGGGCTTCCGCAAGCTGCTGGCCCCGCTCGTCAGCGGCACGCTGCCGAGCCAGACGTACTCCACCACCCACCGCCGCCGGGACGGCACCGAGGTGCCGGTGGAGGTGGTGCTCCAGTTCGTGTCCGCCGACGAGGGCCCGGGCCGCTTCATCTCCGTGGCCCGCGACATCACCGAGCGCCAGCGCGCGGAGACGGCGCTGCGGCTGGCCAGCGAGGCCAAGGACGCCTTCCTCGCCGCGGCCAGCCACGAGCTGCGCACCCCGCTGGCGGCGGCCAAGGGCCACGCGCACCTGGCGCTGCTCAAGCTGGGCGGCGAGACGGAGGCCGGGCCGGGCAAGTCGCTGAAGATCATCAACCGGCAGATAGACCGCATGGCCAAGCTGGTGGAGGACCTGCTGGACATCAGCCGCCTCCAGGCCGGGCGCCTGTCGCTGGAGCTGGAGCGCTTCGACCTGTCGCACCTGGTGCACGAGACGCGGGACCGCATGGCGGTGCTGTCGCAGGGGCACGAAATCCAGGTGGAGGCCCCGGAGCAGCTCGAGGGCACGTGGGACCGGGGGCGCCTGGACCAGGTGCTGACCAACCTCCTGTCCAACGCCATCCGGTACTCGCCGGAGGGCGGGCCGGTGCTGGTGCGGCTGTCCGGCGAGGGCGAGGAGGGCGTGCACCTGGCGGTGAAGGACCGCGGCGTGGGCATCCCCAAGGACAAGCAGGGGCTCATCTTCGAGCGCTTCGGCCGCGCGCACGGCAGCAAGTACGGCGGCCTGGGCCTGGGGCTCACCATCAGCCAGGGCATCGTCGAGCAGCACGGCGGCCGCATCTGGGTGGAGTCGGTGGGCGCGCCGGGCGAGGGCTCCACGTTCCACGTGTGGCTGCCGCGCGAGACGGTGGGGCAGCTGGGCACCGTGCACCAGGCGCCCGGCACCCGCACCGCGAGCTGAGGTCAGCGCGACTTGGCAGACGGCGTCGCGCTGATTTTCAGCGCGACGTGGGAGACGGCGTCGCGCTGGCTTCAGCGCGACTTGGGAGACGGCGTCGCGCTGATTTTCAGCGCGACGTGGCCGACTCCCGGGAGATGTCCACCAGGGTGAGGGTCCGCGCCGCGTCATCCTGCGCGTAGACGACCACCAGCCCGTCCACCTGGAGCGGCACCGGCACCGGCACCGGCGCGTCGGCCGCGGACGCGCCCTGCTTGCCCAGCCTCGCGGCCAGCGCGTCCACCGCCTGCTGGAACGCGTCGAAGCGGGCGGTGGACATCAGCCCGACCTCCTTCCATGCCTGTGCCGTGAAGACGACACGGTAGGGACCCACGGCTCTGGGAAGGGTGCGGGGCATGGTGGAGACGCGAGTACGGGCGAGAGTCTGTCACTAATGACCCGGTCCTCAAGTCCCTGGCCACGGTTCGTTGCCCGAAGGACGAAGCGCTGTTCATCGGGCGACGCCCGAGAGGAGGACCGTGCACATCCTCGGGGTGCGGGTATGCGGATGTTCCCACCCCGGCGCGGCCTGCCCGAGGCCTAGCGGACGGAGGCCTGGGGCGGAATGCCGGACAGCCGGAGGGTGACCTCCAGCAGGCGGATGGCCGTGCGGGCCGGGTCCACCTGGTAGAGGAGGACGAAGTCCCCCACGGTGAAGGACAGCATGCTCTCCACGCCCGCCTGCTGGAGCGCGCGCGGGTCGGGCAGCCGCCCCTCCGAGGCAAGCGTCGCCAGCGCGGTGAGCCGCTCCTGGAGGACACCGTAGTCTCCGTTGGAGAGGTGGCCCAGCTGCCGCCAGGCGGAAGGATCGACTTCGACTGCATACGAGGATGGAAGGCTGTTCGGGGATGCCATCGTTGGTGGCGCCAAAGCAACCTCCACACCACCCTGAAGGTGCCAGGAATCAGACGCTTGGAGCGAGCAGCCATGCGTCGGGCTGTAAGGACTGCCGGGCCTCGGACGCGAGTCCCGGTAAGTTTTCCAGCGCTCGCGGCTTTTCATCCAGCGCTCCATCCCTGTCGGCTCATCGACACCCTCGGGGATTTCCGGAGGGAAGGACTCTCGCCCGGACGGCAGAGGGCCAATCCTCCAGGTCGTCACGCGTCCGGGCGCACCTTCTTCGTATGCCGAGCATCGCCGACCTCATCGAACGCCACCGGGAGCAGCTCACGCAGCGCTTCCTCGCCGAAGCCAGCAGGCTCGAGAGTGCCCGGGGGCTCAAGCCGCATGAGGTCATCGACACGCTGCCCGAGTACCTGACCACGCTCGCCAGCGTCTCCCGCCAGGGCCACCGGGGGGATGCCGCGAGCACGAAGCAGCGGCTGGAGGACACGCACATCGGGGCGCGCCTGCGGCTGGGCTACAACCAGGACGAGGTGACGAGCGAGTACGTCCTCATGGGGCGGCTCATCGCGGAGCTGTGGGAGGCGCTCCCGCCGCGGGAGCAGCCCACGCCCGAGGACTCGCAGCTGCTGTTCACCGAGCTGGACTCGGCCATGGACTACACGGTGGCTGTCTTCACCGGCTACTCGCTGGAGGACCGGCAGCGCGAGAAGCGGACCCTGCGGCACCTGGAGACGCTCGCCCCCAAGGCCCTGGGACGCGACGAGGCGCTGGACGTCCACCTGGCTCCGCTGCTGGAGGTCATCCAGCATGCCATGGAGGCGGACGGGGCGGAGCTCTTCGTGCTGGAGGGGCGGGAGGTGCTGCGGCGCGCGGCGGCCTCGGGCCGGTGCGTGGTGGAGGCGGAGGCGGCCCGGGTGCCGGTCGCGGGCGACTCGTTCCTGGCCCGGCTGGCCCGCTCCGAGGAGCCGCTCATCCTGGCGGGGCTGCCCGAGGCCTCGGCCGCGTGGCGCGAGGGGCTGTGCGGCACCGGGCTGTCCACGCTGATGGGGCTGCGGCTGTGGCCGCACGGCGAGCTGATGGGCGTGCTCTACGTCGGACTCGCGCGCGCCCGGCCCTTCCAGCCCCAGGCGAAGCGGTACCTGGAGACGCTGGTGGAGTACCTCTCCGGCATCCTCGACCGGGCCTTCCTCTTCGGGCAGCTCCGGGACGCCCACGCGCGGCTGGGCGCCTCGGAGGAGCGGTACCGGCTGGCCAGCACCGCCATCACCGATGCCATCTGGGACTGGGACCTGGCCACGAATGCCCTCGCATGGAACGAGGGGCTGGAGACGCTGGTGGGCTATCCCCCCAGCGAGGCGGGGGCCGATGCCCACTGGTGGGCCGAGCACATCCACCCCGAGGACCGGGAGGCCGTGCTGCGGGACATCCACGCGGCCATCGACGGGGGGCGGGAGCGCTGGCGGGCGGAGTACCGCTTCCGCCACCGGGACGGCCACTACGTGCACGTCACCGACCATGGCGTCATCGCGCGGGACGCGCGGGGCCGGGGCGTGCGCATGGTGGGGGCGATGCAGGACATCACCGCGCGCACGCACGCGGACGCGGCGCGGCGCGAGAGCGAGGACCGGCTGCGCCTGGCGCTGACGGCGGGGCGCCTGGGCACCTGGGACTTCGACCCGGTGACGGGCGTGCTGCGCTGGGACACGCGGACCCGGGCGCTCTTCGGCCTGCCTCCGGAGGCCGAGGTGTCGTGGGACACGTTCATCGCGGGAGTCCACCCGGAGGACCGGGAGCGCACGGCGCTCGTCGTGCAGCGGACCCTGGCCGGAGAGGACGGGGGCGCGTTCAACCTGGACTACCGCACCGTCGGCCTGGCGGACGGGGTGGAGCGCTGGGTGTCCGCGCACGGGCAGGCCTTCTTCGACGTGCACCGGCGCGCGGTGCGCTTCATCGGCACGGTGCTGGACATCACCGAGCGCAAGCGCCTGGACGAGCAGCTGCTGCGGCGCGAGGAGGAGCTGCAGCGCAGGGCGGACCTGGAGGAGAAGCTCATCGGCATCGTGAGCCACGACTTGCGCAACCCGCTCAACGCGGTGGGCTACTCCACCACGCTGCTGCTGCGCCGCGCGGACCTGGATGACGGCGCCAGGCGTGTCATCGAGCGCATCCGCAGCGCCACCGAGCGGGCGAACCGGATGATTCGCGACCTGCTCGACTTCACGCAGGCGCGGCTGGGCGGCGCCATCCCCGTGCACCGCGAGCCGGCAGACCTGAACGAGCTGGTGCGCGCGGTGGTGGAGGAGGTGCGGCTGGCGTCACCGGGCCGGCGCATCGAGGTGACGACGCAGGGGGGCGGCGAGGGCACGTGGGACACGGACCGGCTGGCCCAGGTGCTGACCAACCTCTTGAACAATGCGCTGCGCTACGGCGCGGAGGACGCGCCCGTGCGGGTGGAGACGCGCGCGGAGGACGGCGTGGTGGAGCTGCGGGTGCACAACGCGGGGGAGCCCATCCGCCCCGAGGCGCTGCCCATCCTCTTCCAGCCGATGAAGCGGGGCGCGGGGGAGACCGAGGCGACGAGCCCCGGGCTGGGGTTGGGGCTCTACATCGTGGACCGCATCGTCCACGCGCACGGGGGCAGCGTCTCCGTGAGCTCCACGGCGGAGGAGGGGACGACCTTCTGTGTGCGGCTGCCCCGGTAGGGGAGCTAGTCGAGGAGGCGGCGCTCCCAGCGGCGCATATCGTCGTCGCTGAAGCCGGTCCACGGGCGGCGCTCGCGGTAGAGCCAGGGCTCCAGCACGCGGGCCAGCTCGCGGTATGGGGCGAGGGTGCGCTGGGGGTCCACGTCGCCGAACTCGGGCTGCTTGCCGAGCGTCACCACGACGCGCTCCTGCCCCAGGTCCTGCACGGTGGTGCCGGGCGAGTGCAGCCGGGAGCGGAGGCCCGCGGCGCCGCCGAGCTCGCCGAGCACCGGCTGGCCGAGGAAGGTCATCCAGTGCGCGCCCTTCACCCGGGTGCCGATGTGGTTGGCCAGCTCGCTCACCTTCATGATGTCCATGCCCGGGTAGGCGAAGCAGTCCGCATGGATGTCCTTGATGTACATCGTTGAGTCGTAGTGGCTCTGGAAGAACAGGCCGGCATGACCAGAGTTGAAGGGGAGCCGGGCGCTCAGTTCCAGTGCCAGGTCTCGCACCCACCCGGGACCCCGTTCCTCCAGGTATTCGGTGGGCAGCCAGAAGGAGACGGTGGTGGCCTCATCGGGAAAGGCCATGTAGCCAGGGAAGTCGAAAAGCCGGCTGAGATAGTCGAACTCGTGCCCCGGTCTTACCGTTGTCCATTGGCTCAATACGGCGCGGCCACCTTGCGGATCGAGAAGTTCCTCCCGGACGGATGCCCAGCCCTCGTCATCAAGCTCCCACCAGTATCCGGATTCAGCCAGATAGGCGGACAGTCGCTCGTGTCCCACTGCTCGGAGGTATGTTTCCAGTGCATGTGTCACGGCGTGTCGCACTTCGCTGTGCGGCCGACGCATGAAGAAGGTGATGTTCAGGCTGTCCCGTACGATGAGGTCGCGCACGGGCTCGGGAATTTCAGGCGGATATGGCTCAAAGGTCTTGTAGACACGGACCTTGGGGGTGAACGTGCTCATGGCCGATGGATTCCGTGCTGAGGCGCCACCATGGCTGGTTCTGCGCCTCCCAGCGCTCCCTTGTACATGTTGCCCTGGTGCTTTGGGTAATAGGGATGACTGCGGCGATAGGAACTCCATTCAGGAGGGTTGCTTAGCGGGCACGGGAACTTGAAGTCATAGACGGCCTGTACCTTGAGGGGCTCGTTCGTCGCGTGAATGACGACGTCCGGAACCAACGTTCCGACCAGCAGGTGGAAGAGCCCATCCTGTAACCATTCAGCCACCTGGGCCGGTGATATCAAGCGCAGACCCTTCCCTGGCTCGGGGAAGTAGCGCGGCTCGATGCTGTAGTTGCCCGGAAACGCGTCTTCCAGCTTCTGCCGCGCGCACTCCAGCGCCACTTCGTGTTTCACCCGGCCCAGTTCTTCTGCGCGCGTCTCCGTCTTTCCCTGGGGCGTTGTCACCTTCTCCCTGCACTGCTCGGCGGTGGGCCACCTGCCCTTCCCGTAGCGTTGCTCGTTGATCTGCCCGTTCGCCTCCGAAGCGCACTCCATCAGGATGGCTTCGACGCGCTCGATGTCCGCCGCCTCCAGCAGCCGCATCACCGCCGCAGTGGTCCGCGCCGCGCTCGCCGCGCGTGACAGCCACGGGAGGATGGCGTCCTCGCCCGTGGCCGCGTAGCAGGCGGGAGTTCGCATGCAGGCGCTCGTCGCCGAGTCCACCGACTGCGCATAGGCGCGAGGCCCGCCGTGCCGCCCGACACGAGGGGTGCCGCACGCCACCAGCACCGCGCTGGCGAGCAGCGCCCAGATGCAACTCGGTTTCGCCGTCATCCCTCAGGATGATGGCGTATTTCTTGAATTGCGTAAATTGCCTGTTTCAGCGCTTGCGCGTCAGCAGCACCACGGCGCCGAGAATCGCGCCCATGGCCACCCACGCGCTGGGGCGCATCGTCTCACCGGCGAGCACGCTGCCCAGGAACACCGCGACCACGGGATTCACGTACGCGTAGCTGGTGGCCAGCGCCGGGCGCGCGTGGCGCAGCAGGTAGCCGTACGCGCTGTATCCCACCAGCGAGCCGAAGACGACCAGGTAGAACCACGCGCCCACCGCGCGAGCCCCGGGCATCACCGTGGGCAGCTGCTCGCCCAGCACCAGGCCCACGCCCAGCATGAACACGCCGCCACACAGCATCTGCGCCGCGGCGGACATCAGCCCCTGCGGCATCGGCAGCCGGCGGCTCCACATGGAGCCGAACGCCCAGCTCATCGGCGCCACCAGCGCCGCCACCGTCGGCAGCAGCTTGCCGCCCGTCGCGCCACCCAGGTTGAGCAGCACGATGCCGCCAAAGCCCACCGCCAGGCCCCAGCGCTCCAGCTTCCCCGGCCACTGGCCGAAGAGCCCGCCGAACAGCGCCGTCCACATGGGCAGGCTGCCCACCACCAGCGCCGCCACGCCGGAGGGCACGCCCCACTGCTGCGCGAAGACGAGCCCTCCGTTGCCCACACCCAGCAGCAGCAGCCCCACCACCGCGCTGGAGCCCCACTGCCTCGGGTTGGGCACCGGCGCGCCGCGCAGCCATAGCGCCCCGAACAGCACGCCGCCCGCCAGCACGAAGCGGGTGCCCGACATCAGGAACGGCGGCAGCCCGCCTTCCAGCGCGAAGCGGATGGCCAGGTAGGTGGAACCCCAGATGAGGTACAGCGACACCAGGCTGGTGATGAGCCACCCGCGCTGCGGACCCGCGGATTCAGCGGTAACGCTGGCAGGCAGGACGGCGGGAGGAGACTGCGGCGCAGGGAGGGACTGGGCGGACGAAGCAGACACGGTATTGCCGCTTGTAGCGTCCGCTCCCAGGCGTGGCCATGTGCGCATTCCCGTACCCCACAGTGGACGTGGGCGACGTGCGGTACAGTGCGGGAAGACGCTCCCGGGCACGAGGGCGCCTGCCTGCCCTCCTGGTGCACCAGCATCGGGAATCGCGCTGGCCCCTGGACGTGCGGACAGGGGCGGCGCGGATTGAATGGCCGGGCGCTCTTTCTTAGACTTGTCGAGGAGCGTGGGCGGATGGAGTGCCGGGCCGCCAGCTCCGGAGTGTGAACGCGGGATGTCGGACGAGCTGGGAGAGCGTGAGAAGGAAGTCCTGCGTGCCGTCGTGCAGGAGTACATCTCCACGGGTGGGCCGGTAGGCAGTCAACAGCTCACCCGGAGGCAGGGATTCGAGGTCTCCTCCGCGACGATGCGCAACGTGCTGGCGGACCTGGAGGAGCTCGGCTTCCTCGAGAAGCCGCACACCTCGGCGGGCCGGGTGCCCACGGACCAGGGCTACCGCTTCTACGTCGACACGCTCGTCAAGCTGAAGGACCCGACGCCGCGCGACCGGGAGCTCATCCACGCGGGCCTGGTGCACGAGGCCAACCTGGAAGAGGTGCTGGGAGAGGCCAGCCGCATCCTCCACTCGCTGACCCGGCATGCGGGCGTGGTGGTGACGCCGCGGCCGGACTCGGCGGTGTTCCACCGCATCGAGTTCGTCCGCCTGCGCGAGGACCGGGTGCTCGCCATCCTGGTGGGGCAGAGCGGCCAGGTGCACAACAAGGCGATTACCGTCGACTTCCCCATCACCTCGGACGAGCTGCTCAAGGCGAGCAACTACCTGTCGGAGCTGCTGCGGGAGGTGCCGCTGGAGGAGGCGCGCGAGCGCATCCGCCTGGAGATGGACCAGGACCAGGCGCTCTACAACGCGCTGACGTCCAAGGCGCTGAAGCTGGGCGCGGCGGCCACGGACCTGCCCACCACCGAGCGCGTGCTCATCCAGGGCACCAACTCGTTCCTGGAGGCGCCGGAGTTCGCGGACGTGGAGCGCATGCGCGCGCTCTTCAAGGCGCTGGACGAGAAGAACAAGCTGCTGTCGCTGCTGGACCGCGTGCAGCGCGCCAAGGAGATGCAGATCTTCATCGGCGCGGAGAGCGACTTCTCCGCCGCGGGCGACGTCACCGTCATCGCCACGCCGTACAAGAACCAGGACCAGGTGCTGGGCACGGTGGGCGTCATCGGCCCCACGCGCATGGACTACCGGCGCGTGATTCCCCTGGTGAACTTCACCGCGCAGGTGCTCTCGCGCGTGCTGGAGAAGGTGTAGCGCGCCAGTCTTCTCACTCGGCGCGGGTGACGAGCACCTCCTGCTCGCCGCCCCCGCGCCTGACCTGAAGCCGCACGGGCGTGCCCGGCGTGCCGTGCGCCCGGGACTCGGCCTCCGTCCTGTCGCGCACCACCAGCCCGTCCACCGCGAGCAGCCGGTCTCCCACCGTGACGCCCGCGCGCGCGGCGGGGCCGTCCGGCAGGAGCCACGCGAAGGTGACGTAGCCGCGGTCCTCGCTGAAGCCCGCGCCCAGGGTGCCCGGCGGCGCGCGGCGCGGGGACACCGTGACGTCGCCCAGCTCCGTGGCCTCCGCCTCCACCACCTTCACGGTGCGCGTCTCCGGGCGGCCCTCCGGCGGCATCAGCCGCACGGTGTGCGCGCCGGGGCGCACGTCCTCCAGGCGGAAGCGGCCGTCCGGCCCGGTGCGCGCGTCCGGCAGCGACGTCACCGCCCGGTCCAGGAACACCGCCACCCCCGCGGCCGGCGTCCCGCCCCGGCTCCACACCGCGCGCCCGGCGATGGAGGACGCGCCGCCGGTGAGGGGCACCTCGACCTCCGAGGAAGCCCCCGGTGCCAGCGACACCTGCGCCTCGCCCGTGCGCCCGTCGGCGGTGCGCACGGACACCTGGAGGCGCTGGCCGGGCGCGTCCGCCAGGAAGAAGGTGTCGCCGGGGAAGCGCCGGGTGGCGGGCACCGCGCGCGCCCAGGGAAGCTCGCCGCCATCCGCCTCGCGCAGCTCCAGGACGAAGCCGTCCGGCGGGGCGCCCCGGGCGGACACCACGCGCCCGCGCAGCGTGGCCGCGGGCTGGAGCCGCACTTGCCGGGGCCCCTGGTCCTCCTTCGCGCCCGTCACCCGGCCCACGCGGCCGGCGTTGTGCGCCACCAGCGTCAGGGGCGCGGCGCTCGGGGGCCGCGGGGGCAGCCGGAAGCGCCCCGACTCGTCCGCGCGCACCATGGGGTTGATGGCGTACTCCCCGGACTGCTGGGCCACCACCACCGCCAGCGGGCTGGGCGCGCCGGAGGGCTCCAGCACGGTGCCGGAGAGCACGCCCTGCTCCCTCAGCGTGAGGTCCTGCCGCACGCTGCTCCCCGGGGGCACCGTCACCGCCGCGTCCTCCTCCACATGGAAGTAGAGGGTGGGCTCCTCGCGGGCCTGCGCGACGAGCTGGTACACGCCCTCGGGCAGCTCCAGCTGGTAGCTGCCCTGGGCGTCCGTCGCCGTGGTGGCGCCTCCGGAGCCGCCCCGGGCAATCGCATGCACCAGCGCGCTCGACTCCAGCGGCGCACCGGACGGCCGCGTCACCTGGCCGAAGACGATGCCCGACTCGGGCAGCGTGAAGTCCACGCGCGTGGTGGCGGCGGCCTTGAGCGTCTCCGTCCGGGAGAGCCACCGGGAGGCGCCCTCTCGGCGGGCCTTCACCGCGGACAGCCCGGCCTCCAGGCCCTCCAGCCGGTACTGGCCCCGCGCATCCGTCATCGTGGTGCGCGTCGAGCCCGCGCGCTGGTAGCGCCCCACGGACACCTGGGCTCCCGCGACGGGCCGGCCCTCTCCATCCACCACCGTGCCCTCCACCACCGCCGACGCGGGCTCCAGCCTCACGTCCAGCGGGGTGTAGCGCTCCGGCATCACCACCACGGCCTCCGTCACCAGGTCCGTCATCCCCGGCGCGCGCGCGGCCACGTCGTACTCGCCCGGCGGTAGGTCCATCCGCCACGTCCCATCGTCCGCCGAGGTGGCTCGGCCCAGCTCCCCCGTGCCACCCGCGGGCAGGGCCAGCAGCACGGCGCCCCGCGTGGGTGCGCCGTCCGCCGTCGCCACCGTGCCCTCGAGGCCGCTGGCGGCTCCCAGCGTCACCGTGAGGCCCCGCAGCGTCTCGCCGGGCGCCACGGCCACCTGCCCGGCGATATGGCCCATCGCCTCGCCCTTGCGCGCGGACACGCGCCAGGTGCCCGCCTCCACCTCCAGCGCGAAGCCGCCGCTGTCGCCCGTGGTGGCGCGCACCGGGGCGGAGCCACCGGCCGCCAGCACCTCCGCGCCCGCGACGGGCTGGCCGCGCGCGTCCACGACGAAGCCCTCCAGCGTGCCCGCGCCCCACAGCCCCACCACCAGCGGGCCCGGCTGGGGCACCTGCACCAGGCGCAGCGTGCGGCGGCTGAAGCCCGGGGCCTCCGCGGTGAGGCCGTAGTGGCCCGGGGCCAGGCCGGAGAGGGTGAAGCGGCCGTCCGCGCCGCTGCGCGCCACCGAGGCCTCCTCCGGCAGGTGCGCGGGGTCCTCCCTCGCCGAGGCGGTGCCCGTGTAGGGCCGCAGCGTCACCTCCGCGAAGGGCACCGGCTCCTCGCGGCCCTCCACCACGGTGCGCCCCTCCAGGGACACGCCCGCGGGCAGCGTCAGCTCCACCGCCGTCTCCGCCTCACCCAGGGGGCGCGTCGCCTCGCGCCGGGCGGGGCCCTGGCCCGGGGCCTTGGCCGTCAGCAGGTAGTCGCCCGGGCCCGCTGGCAGCCGCAGCGTGCCATCCGGGCCGGTGGTGCCCTCGCCCGCGCGGCGCCAGGGCGGGGCCCCGGTGCCGTCCTCCACCCGGCGCCGCCAGGCCCGCACGCTCGCCCCCGCCACCGGGCCTCCCGCGCCCAGCACGCGCACCACGAAGGCGCCGTCCTCCGGCGTGGCGGCCGCCTCCAGCGACGGCGTCGGTGGCGCGCTGTCGGCCGGGACGTCGGAGGCGACGGCCGGTGCGGCGGCGACGGGAGTGCCTGGCGCTCCCGGGCGCACGGGCGGGGCGCTCCCCGGCGCGGGCATGCGGAACCAGAGGAGCAGCACCGCCGCGACGCCCAGGGTGGCGGCGATGAGGATGGGAAGTCGGGAACGCTGGCGCACGGGCTCGGCCTCCCCGCGGCGGAAGCCCACCCGCCACGGAACAGGCCCCAGCGTAGGTCAGCCTGGGGGTCATTTCGAACTCCCGGCCCCGGGCTGCCTGGAAATTCAGGAAGGCGCGGGGGCGTAGACGCGCAGGGCCGACGGGGCCACCTCGAAGCGCATGGGCGTGCGGCCCACCAGCTCTCCGTCCGCGTTCACCTCCTGGACGGGGTCGGCCTCCACGTACACGCGCGCGGCGAGCAGCGCCGTGACGGCCGGGTGGTCCTCGTGCTCACCGCTGCGCAGCGACAGCGCCACGCGGGCCAGCGTGGCCACGTCCTGGAGGTGGCCCAGGCCGGTGCCCTCGCGGCCATTCGCGGCCGAGGGCGCGGAGATGGCGTAGACGTGCAGGCGCCGGTCATCCAGCTGCGCATCCGGGGACACCATGTTGCCCGCGCCATGGTAGCGGCCGTTGCCCACCACCAGCTGCAGCGCGTCCAGCTCCAGCTCCTGGTCGTCCAGCTTGAGGCGCAGGTGGAAGGTCTGGAGGTCCTTCATCTCCGCCGCGGCGGCCACCGGGTAGGCCAGCCTCCCCGCGCGCTGCTTGAGGCGCTTGGTCAGCCGCTTCGCGATGCCGGTGGCGATGCCCAGGCTGGCCGCGTTGAGGAAGGGGCGCCCGTTGGCCAGGCCCACGTCCACGCGGGCCGTATAGCCCTGGGCGATGACGTCACACGCGGCCTCGATGTCGGGCGGAATCCCCAGCGAGCGCGCGAAGTCATTGCCGGTGCCCAGCGGCAGCACCCCCAGCGTCACGTCGCGGCCCAGCAGCTTCGCCACCACGCAGCTGAGCGTGCCGTCGCCTCCGCCCACCAGGATGCGGCGCGCGCCCAGCGCCGTCATCCGCTCCAGCACGTGCTCCAGCCGCTCCGTCCTGGCCAGGGCGTAGCTCTCCACCAGGGGCACGCCCCGCTCCGTCAGCGTGGCGCGGGCCGTCTCGAAGGCCTCCCGGCCGGAGCGGGAGCGGGTGTTCACCACCAGCACCGCGGGCCCCTCGTCCAGGGCACGACGACGCGGCGGCTCGATGAGCGCGGGTTCCAGGGACGACCTCCTGTTTCGTGTCGCCTCCAAGGTGTGCACGCCGGAGCAGGCGGGCCAGCGGGCCTGGGGGGAATGTGTCCGGAGGGAACTGTACGAAAGAGAAACCCCCCAGGCCGCTGGAGGAGCGACCTGGGGGGCGGGGGCACGACGGGAAGTCCACGCGGGGCGTCATGCTTCCTGGGCCTCGCTTCGGGCGAGGTGTCAGTTCCCGGCGTCGCGGCCCTCGATGATGCGGCGCTGGATTTCCTTCCGCAGCGGCAGGGCCTCCTCCGTGCTCAGGCGGCCGTCGCCGTTGGTGTCGTACGTGGCCATCAGCGTCGCCCGGCGCTCCTGGGCGGCGGCGACGCGGTCCTGGCGCAGCGCCACGCGCTCACCGTCATCCAGCCGACCGTTGCCGTTGGTGTCGTACTCCGCCAGCAGCTCCTGGCGCTTCGCCTCCCAGCGGGCGCGCACCGCGTCGCGCGCGGCCTGCCGCTCCGCCTCGTCCAGCTTGCCGTCCCCGTTGGCGTCGTGCCGCTCCAGCCGCTCCGCGCGCAGCCGCTCGCAGCGGGCCTCCATGGCATCCACCATCGCGGTGCGCTCCTCGGTGGACAGCGTGCCGCTGCCGTCCTCGTCGAAGGCCCAGCGCACCCGCCAGAAGGCCCAGTGGCGCGCGCGCCGGCCCAGCTGCGCCAGGCGTGGGCGGATGGTGTCGCGCCGCTCGCCCAGGTCCGCCCGCAGCTCGCGCAGCTCCGCGTTGCTCAGCGAGCCGTCGCCATCGTCGTCATACCGCTCCATCACCGCCTGCCGGCGGGCGCGGAAGTCGCACAGGCCCCCGTCGTCCGTGGGCTCCACGTCCACGCCGTCCGTCTCCTCGGCGGCGATGGCCTGCACCGTCGTGTCGTCCGCGTCCGCCACCGCGTCCGCGCCAATGTCTCCGCCCTCCTCGGAGGACGCCAGGAAGGCGGCGGCCTCGCCGACGTAGAGCGCCTCCTCCTCCGGCGTGGTGCCACAGGCGACGAGCCCCAGGGGCAGGGTGAAGCAGAGCGCGGCGGTGAGGAGACGGCGGTGGGTCGACTTGCGGTTCATGAGAGGGTTCCTCCAGGTTTCAGGTGCTGTGTGTTCCGGCCTCGCTCCTCTCGAACCCGGGCACCGCGTGGAAGTTGCGGGGAGGATTTCCGCGCGCTTCAGGGGTGGTGGCAGGTGGGCCCGACGTCCCGGGGTGGACAGAGGTGTCCGGACTGCCCCTTCCGTCAGGGCGGGTGGCTGCCCACCTTTCAGGCGACGCTGGCTCCATGCCGGCGCCGACTTGCCAGGAGGGCAACGCATGCCACGTGGAAGCAAGGCGAAGTACACGGAGAAGCAGAAGCGGATGGCCGAGCACATCGAAGAGGGCTACGAGAAGCGCGGCCTCTCCGAGGGGACGGCGGAGTCTCGCGCCTGGGCCACCGTCAACAAGCTCACCGGTGGTGGGATGAAGGGAGGCTCCGGCAGCAAGGCCAAGGCCGCGCGTCAGCGCCCCGTCGCCCGCAAGAATGCGAAGAAGGCCGGGGCCAAGGGGGGCAAGGCTCGCGCGGCGCGCAAGTCCACCTCCGCGCGCAAGTCGCCCAAGCGCTCCACGCGCGCCTCGGGCAGCAAGGCGGCCGTGAAGCGCACCGCGGCGAAGCGGGCGACGGCGAAGAAGCGCACGTCCACCGCTGGCCGCTCCCGGAGCACGGCGAAGCGCGGCGGCGCCCGCAAGAGCACCCGCGGCCGGAGCAGCACGCGCAAGTAGCCGGTGGAGCGCGGGTGCCCTGCCCCCATCCCCCGCTGCGAGGGATGGGGCTGGGGCCCGGGCCTACTCCTTGGCGGACTGCGTCGCCCCTGACTCGTTCCAGGGCCAGTCGCGCCGCGAGGCCTCGTAGCGCACGAGCAGCTCCGCGGCGTCCTTCACCAGGGTGCGGCACCCGGCCGAGCGCAGGTCGTCCGGAGGGAAGCCGCCGGCCAGCACGCCCACCGTGGCCAGGCCCGTCTTGTTGGCGGCGAGCACGTCATACGGCGTGTCGCCCACCACCACCGTGACGCGCGGGTCCGGCTTGCCCAGCTGCTCCAGCGCCGCGATGAAGATGTCGGGGTGGGGCTTGCTCTTGTCGACCTCGTCCTTGCTCGTCTTCGTCTCGAAGAGGCCGTCGATGCCGCACAGCTTCACGTAGTGCTTCAGCTCCTCGTCCTTGGCGCTGGACGCCAGGGCGATGCGGACGCCGCCGGCGCGCAGGCGTTGGAACAGCTCGCGCACCTTCGGGAAGGTCCGCACCTTGGGCAGGAACTCCTTGAGGAAGAGCTGGCTGCGGTAGTCCTCCAGCTCCTTGCCGAAGCGCTCCACTTCCTCGTCGTTGAAGAAGACGGGGATGAGCTGGTCGGCGCCCTTGCCAATCTGGCTGCGCACGTGCGCGAACGGGATGTCGCGCCCGAAGTGCAGGAACGCGCGTCGCCACGCCTCGGCGTGCTCGTCCACCGAGTCCACCAGGGTTCCATCCACGTCGAAGATGACGTTCTCCACCATAAGTGCCGTAGCCCCCGGCACCGAAGGTGGGGACGATGGAGGTGCCGGTCAACCGCCCGAAGGCGTCGCCGCGGGCGCGGACTCCACGAGTGTCCGCGACTGCACCGCGTAGCCGTCCGGCGCGGACAGGGTGAAGGCGTCGTTGGGCAGCGTCGCGTTCAGCTCCACCCGCCCGAGCACCGTCTCACCTACCTGCCTGCCGGCCAGCCACCGGGTGAGGCGCTTCGGGACGCACAGCCCCAGCGCCGCGTCGCAGTGCTCCTCCTCCACGCGCTCCTCGCCCTCCGTGCCGTCCGGGAAGCGGGTGCGCTGCGCGAGGAAGTCCAGCTTCGGCCAGCGCAGCACGTAGACCATCTCCACGCCCGCGGCCTCGCCCTCGAGCTTCTGCACCAGCTCCACCGCCTCCGGGCCGCGCGGGTGCTTCGCCTTGCGGGCGGTGGCGCTGCGCAGCAGCAGCGGCGTGCGGAAGCCCTCCGGGGTGAAGGGGCTGAACGTCTCGGTGAGGAAGCCGGCCAGCTTCGCGGGCGGGAGCTCCGACTTGAAGGTGCTGAACTGCTTCTCCCCGTCCAGCTGCTGGAACAGGTGCGCGCCGTCCCACGCGAAGGTGCGCGAGGCGGGCGGGCCCAGCGTGCCGCGCATGCGCTGCGGCGCGCGGTAGTCGAAGGTGAAGCTCACCGCCTCCTGGCCCTCGTCCTTCACCGTGCCGGCGATGCGGTAGCTGGCGAGCTTCGCGTCGCGCTCGGCCAGCCGCGTCTTCACCT
Source organism: Pyxidicoccus xibeiensis (assembly GCF_024198175.1). Lineage (NCBI taxonomy): Bacteria > Pseudomonadati > Myxococcota > Myxococcia > Myxococcales > Myxococcaceae > Pyxidicoccus > Pyxidicoccus xibeiensis. The sequence goes on along the minus strand of NZ_JAJVKV010000004.1, from coordinate 519,447 downwards.
CCGGAATCAGCGCGGCGGCTTCGTCCGCGCCCTTCCGGGAGCAGCCGGCGAGGGCCAGCAGGGCACAGGTCAACAGGAGGCGGTCGCGCATGGGAGGGCCGGAGGTGGGGAAGGGGACAGTCTACAAAAGCAAGGAGGCCCGCCTGTCGCCAGGGGGCCTCCCGGTACCGCCAGCGTGTGCTGGGGTGTGGACTACTTGACCGCCACGCCCGTGGCGCCGGAGGACGTCACGCCGATGATGAAGCCGGTCAGCGCGTAGATGCCGTGACGGGGGGTGGTGCCGGCGGTGAGCAGCTCCACCTTGGAGGCGCCCATGGCCTTGGCCTCGGCGATGAGGAGCTTGTTCACCACGGTGTCCAGGTCGCTCTGGACGATGTCGATGATGTGGAAGATGGCGGTCAGGCCCAGCGCGCTGGCCTGGACGACGGCGACGGCCTCTCCGTTGGAGGCGATCTCGGAACCCGAGACAACGGCGCTCTCAACGCTGGTGCAGGCAACCAGGCTGCTGGCGGCAACGGCGGACAGGACGAACTTCTTCATGGTCTTCCCCTCTTCTTAAAGGACGCTTGTGCGGTGGCTGAGCACCTTGGAGTGCGCCCGGCCGTTCGAATGGGACCTCAAGCGGGCGGGGTCGTACCAGATGTCAACTCCGTGTCAAGGTCCGTAGGCCACAGACTGTTGCCGCAGGACTGGGCAGGGCCTCGTTGCAATGCACACCTCCCCTTGCTAGCCAACCCAGAGGCCCTCCCTCATGGACACCGTCCCCGTTGCCCGTCCCGCTCCCCGGTACTGGGTACACCTGCTGCTGCTGCTGCTGACGGTGGTGACCACCTTCACGTCGTACCTGCTCTACTTCCACTTCCAGCGGCCCTACACGCCGGGCGAGGTGTCCGCCGACGCGGCCCTGCGCGCGCTGGCCTTCAGCCTGTCCTTGCTGGCCATCCTCGGCACGCACGAGATGGGGCACTACCTGCTGGCGCGCCTCCACCGCGTGGACACGTCGCTGCCGTACTTCATCCCGCTGCCGGTGCTGGGCGTGGGCACGCTGGGCGCCGTCATCCGCATCCGAGACCGCATCCCCCACCGCAATGCCCTGGTGGACATTGGCGCGGCGGGGCCGCTGGCGGGGCTGGTGGTGGCGCTGCCCATCCTCTTCTGGGGGCTGGCCCACTCCACGGTGGTGGACGCGCCGCGCCTGCCCACGGTGTTCCCCGGCGAGGACTCGCTGTGGGTGTACGGGAAGGACCTGTTCGCCTGGGTGATGGCGAAGGTGACGAACGCGCCGCCCGTGCCGGAGGAGGCCATCAGCAGCGTGCAGACGGTGTTCGGTGACAGCCTGCTGATGCAGGGGCTCACCTGGCTGGCGCTGGGGCCCATCCCCGAGGGCAAGGACGTGCTGGTGCACCCGGTGGTGATTGCCGGCTGGTTCGGGCTGCTGGTGACGCTGCTCAACCTGATGCCGGTGGGGCAGCTGGACGGCGGGCACCTGGCCTATGCGATGTGGGGACGCCGGGCGCACTGGGTGGGGCGGGGCGTGGCGCTGGTGCTGCTGTTCCTCACCGTCTTCGTCACCGCGTCCTGGGGCCTGTGGCTGCTGGTGACGAGCAAGCTGGTGGGCTTCGGACACCCGGAGGTGGTGGAGCCGCAAGAGCCGCTCAGCCCCTCGCGCAAGCTCATCTGCGCGCTGTGTCTGCTGGCCCTCATCGGCTGCGCCATGCCCATTCCCCTGCGTCAGGTGTTGTCATGAGATTCCAGTGCGAGGCATGTGAGCGGCTCGTTCCCCTGGAGGCGTTCCGGGTGGAGGCGGGGGTGCTCGTGGTGACGTGTGACCGGTGCGGCGCGGAGAACCGCGCGCGGCCCCCGTCGTCCCCGGCCTCCGCCACGGCGGGCTCCGCGTCCTCCGTGCAGCGGGAAGCCGCGGGTCCGGGCTCCGTGCCCTCCGTGCAGCGGGAAGGCTCGGGTCTGGGCTCCATGCCCCACGTGCAGCGGGAGCTGACGCCGGGGGCCATGCCGTACCCTCAGCGGGAAGGCACGGGGGCGGGCGCTGGTGCCGCCGCTTCATCGTCGGTCTCCTCCGCCACGCCAATGCCGGCTTCCGCGCGCGCCAGCACGCCGGTGCCTGTCGCCACGTCGGTGCCGCTTGCCGCGCGCCCCAGCTCGCCGGCCCTGCGCGTGGTGCGGACGGACGCGGAAGCGCCTGGAATGACGCTTCCTTCCGGTGCGTCGCTCTTCGAGCCGCCCCCCGGCTTCTGCCCCAAGTGCGTGGCCCCCCGGCGCGAGGGCACGGAGTCCTGCGCGCAGTGCGGGCTCGTCTACGTCAACTTCGTGGCGGACGAGCACCAGCCCTCGGAGGCACTGGCAGGCGCGTGGCGGGCGCTGGCGGAGCACTGGGACGACGGGGAGGCGCACGACCGGCTGATGACGCTGGCCATGGGGCGCGGCGAGCTGGCCATGGTGGGCCGCCTGTACCGCCTGCGGCTGGCCTGGGCTCCCGAAGACGCCATGGCGAAGCGCGGGCGGGACGAGGTGGTGCGCCGGGCCACCCTGGTGGTGCCGGCCACGGCCGAGCCCGCCGGGCCCTCCCTCAACCAGCAGCGCCTGAAGATGGCCGGCGTGGCGGTGCTCTTCCTCGTGGTGCTGGTGCTGGCCGTGTTCGTCTTCCAGAACCTGCGGTCGCTGATGGCGGGGCCGTGACACCCCCGGGCTGGCGCTCCCCCGTGGAGCAGCCGGCCATCCAGGAGAACCGAGCCGGCGATGGACGGAAACGCGCCTCGCGCGGCGCCCGCTGCTATCTTGTCCGGCTGCTCCCGCTCCCCTCCCGGAAACGATGTCGCTTCCTTCCTCCACGTCCTTCTCCGTCGACTCCCTCCTCGGTCCCGGAGGCGCGCTCGAGGCCGCCCTGCCCGGCTACGAGCACCGCCCGGAGCAGCTGCAGATGGCGCGCGCCGTGGAGCGGGCCTTCACCGAGCGCAGCTACCTGCTGGCGGAGGCCGGGACGGGCACGGGCAAGACGCTCGCCTACCTGGTGCCGGCGATTCTCTCCGGGCGGCGGGTGGTGGTGTCCACGGCCACCAAGACGCTGCAGGACCAGGTCTTCTTCAAGGACCTGCCCTTGATGCGGGAGAAGATGGGGCTGCGCTTCGAGGCCGCGTACCTCAAGGGGCGCAGCAACTACCTCTGCCTGCACCGCTACGACGCCTTCTCGAAGGACCCGCAGTTCTCCTCGCGTGAGGAGTCGCGCTACTGGCCGAAGCTGAAGAAGTGGGCGGAGGCGACGGACACGGGCGACCGCGCCGAGTTGGACCTCCCCGAGTCCTTCAGCGCCTGGTCCCGCCTGTCCACCACGTCCGAGACGTGCATGGGCACGAAGTGCCCGCTGTACGAGAACTGCCACGTCACGCGCATGCGCAAGCGCGCGGAGGGCGCGGACCTCCTGGTGGTGAACCACCACCTCTTCTTCGCGGACCTGGCGCTTCGCAGCTCCGGCAAGCGCACCGAGGGCGTGCTGCCCTGGTACGACGCGGTCATCTTCGACGAGGCGCATGCGCTGGAGGACGCGGCCAGCGGCCACTTCGGGTGCAGCGTCTCCAACTACCGGCTGGAGGAGCTGGCGCGCGACACGGTGGCGGCGCTGAAGGAGGAGGACTCGCGCCACGCCATGCTGCGCGCGCTGGCGGCGCGGCTGCGCTCCAGCACCGAGTCCCTCTTCGCGCAGGCGCCCCGTGCGCTGGGGCTGACGGGGCTCGAGTCCTCGGTGGCGCTCAAGCCCGAGACGATGGCGAAGCTGTCCACCTCGCTGGAGGGCGTGCGCGACGCGCTGGCGGCGCTGTCCGCCTTCACCGTGGGAGAGCGGGAGCCGGAGCTGGCGGCCATGACTCGCCGGGCCGACGAGCTGGAGGAGCAGCTCGGCTTCCTGGCGAAGGCGGAGTCGGCGGACCACGTGTACTGGGCGGAAGCCCGGGGCAAGGGCCTGTTCCTTCGCGCCAGCCCCATCGACGTGGCGAAGGAGCTGCGCGACCGGATGTACGGCGCGCTGGACACGGTGGTGTACACGTCGGCCACGCTGGCGGCGGACAGCCGCTTCGACTTCTTCGCCCGGCGCATGGGGCTGTACGGCGAGGACGGGCAGCCGGTGACGCAGGTGCGCACGCTGGCGGTGGCCAGCCCCTTCGACTTCCCGACGCAGGCGGCGCTGTACACGCCCACGCACCTGCCGGACCCGTCGGCCCCCGGCTTCATCGAGGCGGCGGCGGAGGAGATCCTCAAGCTCTGCGAGGTGACGGGAGGGCGCGCCTTCGTGCTCTTCACCTCGCTGCGCAACATGGTGCGCGCGTACGAGCTGACGGCGGGGCAGCTGCCCTACCAGGCGCTGCTCCAGGGCGAGCGGCCCAAGCAGCAGCTGCTGGAGGCCTTCCGCGAGACGCCGAGCGTGCTGTTCGCGGCGCACAGCTTCTGGGAGGGCGTGGACGTGCCGGGTGACGCGCTGAGCCTGGTCATCATCGACCGGCTGCCCTTCGCGTCACCGGGGGACCCGCTGGTGGCCGCGCGCATCAACCAGCTCCAGCAGCGGGGCGAGGAGCCCTTCGACGCGTACCAGCTGCCGCAGGCGGCGCTGGCGCTGCGTCAGGGCTTCGGGCGGCTCATCCGCACGCAGGCCGACCGTGGAATCGTCGCCATGTTGGACCGGCGCATCGTGACGAAGGCGTACGGCCAGGTCTTCCTCTCCAGCCTGCCGCCCGCGCGCCGCGTGGACGACGTGGTGGAGCTGAGCCGCTGGTTCAACGGCCCGGTGCGGCCGGTGCGCACGATTCGCTGAAGGGCCCTTCAGGGGATGCCGCGCAGCCGCAGGCCCACGCGGGCCGTCAGCGGCGGGCCCAGGGTGTCCACGCCGGCGCGGCCCGCGAGGTACTCGCGGTCGAAGAGGTTCTCCACCGCGGCGAAGCCGTCCACCTTCCAGAAGAGGTGGCGGCTGGCGGCCACGTCCACCACCGCGTAGCCGCCCATGCCGCGCTCGTTGAGGTCGTCCTCGTACTGGGGCCCGGTGACGCGCAGCTGCACGGTGGCGGTGAAGAGGGACGGCTCGTCGAAGCTGACGAGGGCGGTGCCCCGGTGTCGCGGGTCCTGCGCGAGCTGCTTTCCCACCAGCTCCGGCTGGCCGGGCGCGCGGGTGACGGTGGGGTCCACGAAGGTGTAGGCGAAGAGGGCCGTCCACTGGCGTGACAGGCGCCAGTCCAGGCCCGCCTCCACGCCTCGCACGCGCGCCTGTCCCAGGTTCATCCGCTGGCGGGTGGCGCCGTCCGGCAGGGGCTCGGCGAGCGTGACGTTGGTGATGGGCGCGTCGAGCACGTTCCAGAAGCCGGTGACGCGCGCGGTGAGGCTTCGTGTGGCCTCGGCCTCCACGCCGGCCTCGGCGCCCCACAGGCGCTCGGCGCGCAGGGCCGCGTTGGCGGCGGTGAGCACGGTGCCCACCTGGAAGGGGCGGTACAGCTCGTTGAGCGTGGGGGCGCGGAAGGCGCGGTAGCCGGAGGCGCGCAGCGTGAGCCACTCCACCGGGCGCAGCCGCAGGCCCAGGCGCGGGCTGAGCTGCTGCTCGGCGCCGTCTTCGAACCCTGTCGTCTCCACGGCGCCGCTGGCGCGCTCCACGCGCTGCTCGCCGCCGGTGTTGCGCCACGCGTCCAGGCGGAGCGCGGCGGACAGCTCCAGCGCGGGGGACACGGTGTAGAGGTCCTGGAGGAAGAGGCCGCCGGAGGCCTGGGTGCCCCCGGCGGCGCGCACGAAGGTGGAGGTGGGCGTGGGCTCCGGAGGGAAGAGGCGCTCCTCGGACGTGCCGGCCATGCGCCGCGCGTCGAGCCCGGCGGTGATGACGTGCGTGCCGCCCCACGTCCAGGCGGGGCCCGTCCACAGCAGCGAGACGCCCTGGTCATCCGCGGGCACGTCCTGGTAGGCGGCGCGTGTCTCGCTGGTGCGCCCCTCCGCCAAGCGCGCCCGGCTCTGCTCGAAGCGCTGCACGCGGCCGAAGAGGTCCAGGGTGAAGGTGCCGCTGTCTTCCGTGAGCAGCCGCGCACCCGCGCCGAACTGCGCCAGCTCCACGCGCGCGGTGGTGGAGCGCGTGCCGCCATTCTGGTTCTCCCGGAAGAGGCCGGCGCGAGCGGAGAGCGACAGTGTGTCGGATGCGTCCACGTCCACGCGGCCGTTGAGCACGGCGTGGTTGCTGGGGGTGACGGTGTCGGCGGGCCCTCGCTGCGACGGGGCGACGATGCGGTAGCCGTCGCTGGTGAGCAGCTCCGTCTCCACCGAGGCACGCACGGGGCCCCAGCGGTCCGCGCCCCGCGCGGCGAAGTGGCCGGTGTCCAGGTTGCCGTAGGCCACGTCGGCCTCGAGGCTCGCGCCGGAGACGGGGCGGGAGAGCAGCTGCACGACGCCGCCGAGCGCGGCGCTGCCATAGAGCGCGGAGCCGCCGCTGGGGACGACCTCGATGCGGTCGATGCCGAGCCGGGGCAGCGAGCGCCAGAAGACCCAGCCCCCGAACGGGTCATTGACGGGGATGCCGTCGAGGAGCACGAGGCTGCGCGCCACGCCCGACGGCGCCAGGCCGCGCAGGTTGAGCCCCTGCGCGGTGGGGTCCGACACGAGGCTGGGCGTGCGGCGGAAGGTGGCGGCGGAGGGCAGGGTGCGCACGAGGGCGTCCTGCGTCAGCGTGGGGCTGCGCTCGATTTCCGCTCGGGGAATCACCACGGTGGTGGCGGGCACGTCGCGGATGGGGCGCGGCAGCCGCGTCCCCGTGACGACCGTGCCGGCACCCGCGGAATCGTCGGCGGCCGGGGCACTGGCTGCCTCCGAGGACGCGCCCGCCTGGGCCTCCTCTCCGATTGGAGCGGGCGGAATGCCACGCTCGTCCTGGTCGGTTCCCGCGTGAGCTTCCTCTCCCGCTGGAGAGGGCGGAGTGCCACGCTCGTCCTGGTCGGTTCCCGCGTGAGCTTCCTCTCCCGCTGGAGAGGGCGGAGTGCCACGCTCGTCCTGGTGGTTTTCCACGGGAGCCCCTGCTTCGTCCGGAGGAAGCGCAGCGCCGCGCTCAGCCAGGAGCGCTCCCACGTCGCGCTCCGCTCCGGGCCGCGTGGGCGCGACCTCCGTGGGGCCAGGCCTCGCTGCCATGTCGGCGCCAGCCTTCGGCGCTTCCGCCCGCGATGGTGCGGGAAGCATCAGGCACGCAATCAGCAGCCCTGCCAGCAGCCCGCGAGGAGCCTCGGGACGTCCACATGCTGAACGGTGCTCATCGGGAAGCGCGGCCATGGGCCCGCTCTAGCAGGCAGTCTCGCGGCGCGGCGGCGTCTGAAGCCGCCACGGCATCCAGTGGACGAAGCTCAATCCTTCAACCAGAAGGTTGACCGTTCCGAAGGCCGTCTCTATTCTCAACTACATGGTTGAGGATTCGCCGGTGTGCCGAGCCGGGCGCGCGGGGTCCTGAACAGCGAACCCATCCGTGGTCCCCGGGAGGCGAGGATGAAGATTGTCGTGTGCAGTGTGATGGTGGACGACCAGGCGAAGGCCCTGAAGTTCTATACGGAGGTGCTCGGCTTCGAGAAGAAGACGGACGTGCCGGTGGGGGAGTACCGCTGGCTGACGGTCGTCGCCCCCGAGGGCGCGCACGGCGTGGAGCTGCTGCTCGAGCCCAATGCGCACCGGGCCGCGAAGGTGTTCCAGAAGGCCCTCTTCGACGACGGGATTCCCGCGACGTCCTTTGGCTCCACGGACATCCATGCGGAGTACGAGCGGCTGAGCCAGCGGGGCGTGGTGTTCCGCACGAAGCCGACGCAGATGGGGCCCGTCACCATCGCCGTGTTCGAGGACACGTGCGGCAACCTCATCCAGCTCGCGCAGACCTGAGCACGGCCCGCCTCAGCCGCCCGGGCGACTGGCGGTGAGGCCCTTCACGGTGTGCACGGCAGCGTCGACCTCCGCGAGGATGCGACGCGCGTGGAGGAGGAAGGCCTCACCCGCCGGTAGCAGGCGCATGCCCTGGCGCGTCCGCTCGAACAGGCGGGTGCCCAGCTCGTCCTCCAGGCAGAGGATGTGGCGGCTGAGCGGCGGCTGGGTGAGGTGGAGCCGCTTCGCGGCGCGGCCCACGTGGCACTCCTCGGCCACGGCGACGAAGGACTGGAGGTGCGTGAGGCTCACGCCCCCATCCTAGCGTGCGGGCCGGGGCCGGTACACGTGGCGCACCCCGGCCATACCGAAACAGCATTGGACGGTGTGCCCGGTTGGACGCCACCTTGGCGGCATGTCGATTCCACTGTTCAAGGGCGCGGAGGTGGAGCGCCTGCGCCGCGCGAGTCAGGCCGCGGCGGGCACGCTGGCCTACGTCGCGTCCCGCCTGGCTCCTGGCATCTCCACCGCCGACATCGATGCGTGGGTGCGCGAGGACACGGCCCGCCGGGGCGGCAGGCCCAGCCAGCTCGGCTTCCACGGCTTCCCGGCGACGGTGTGCACCAGCCGCAACCACGTCGTGTGCCACGGCATCCCCCGCCCGGACGAGCACCTGGCCCCCGGAGACATCATCAACGTGGACGTGACGACGTTCCTGGATGGCTTCCATGGGGACACCTCGGCCACGTTCCTCATCGGTGAGGTGTCGGCGGAGGCGCGGCACGTCGCGGACGTGGCGCGCCGGTGCCGGGACGCGGGAATCGCTGTGGTGCGCCATGGCGCGAGGCTGGGCGACATCGGCGCGGCCATCGAGGAGCTGGCCCACAAGGAGGGCTGCAGCGTGGTGGAGGAGTTCGGGGGCCATGGCATCGGCCACCAGATGCATGCGCCTCCCGTCGTGTCCCACGTGGGCCGGCGCGGCACGGGCCTGAAGCTGCGCTCGGGCATGGTCATCACCATCGAGCCCATGGTGAACCTGGGGCGCAAGGGCATCCGCCTGCTCCCCGACGGCTGGACGGTGGTGACGGAGGACGGGAGCCTCTCCGCCCAGTTCGAGCACACCCTCCTCGTCACCCGCGAGGGCTGCGAGGTGCTCACCCGCCAGGAGCTGCCGCTGTCCATCCCCGTGTCTCCCAGCCGGGTCGCTTCGCTGCCGGGCGGAATGAACGTTCCTTCCACTCCCCCGCTCCCGGGGGAGGCGGGGGAGCGGGCCACCCCACGCTGAGTCCGCCGAAGACGTTCCCCTGTCCTGGGGCAAGGCCTCGCCACGCCGCCTGGAGGCGGGCGCCTGCCACCGGCTCGGAGACCGGTCCTCCAGGCAACCCCCAACGCGCTCCGGCCTGAGAGGAGCATGCACCGCGGGAGCAGGGCGGGCAGGCGGCCGGGCCCTGCCGTGCCCCGGCGAGGTACCTACCCTTCATCGTCAAAGGCAGGAGGCCAGGCGATGAAGAGGGAGATGTTGCTGCACGAGCTGCACCCGTCAGTGGTTCACGCGCCGCTGGCGCTGCTGCCCACGGCGGCGGTGGCGGACCTCATCTCGGTCGTCACGGGCGATGGGGCCTGGGGGAAGGTGGCCCGGCGCGTGTGGGTGGCGGGCACGCTGAGCGGGCTGTTCGCGGGTGTCGCCGGACTGGCGGCCAGCCAGGAGGTGCGGCTGGATTCGCCGCGCGCCCGGGACATGACCTTCCTCCACGGGCTGGGCAACGCGGTCATCCTGCTGGGTGCCACCGGCGTGACGGCCTTCCGCCTGAAGCGCGAGCCCACCCTCACCAGCGCGGTGGTGGGGCTGGCCGCGTGCGGGCTGGCGCTCTACACGGCGACGCTCGGCGGGAAGATGGTCTACGAGCTGGGCGTGGGCGTGAATCCCATGCCCGACGACGCGCCGCAGGGGACGCTGAAGGGGCCGCCGGTGCTGTCACGCGCCGCACCCGCGGCGCTGGTGAAGGACGCGCTCCGGGGCGTGAAGTGGCTGGTGACGCGGGCGCGCGAGCTCGTCTCCGGTGAGCGGCCGCTGGCCCCCGGCGCCGAGGGCCTCCGCTCCAGCGAGGACGACACGCTGCAACTGCCGCTCGGCTCGGCCCACGTACTGGGACGGCCCGTCCCCCAGGCCTGATGGTGTTGCGAGGGTGCTCGGGAATGGGACAGGGGTTCCCACTTCCGAGCACGCTCCCCGGGCATCCAGGGCGGCACGTCCGAGGCGGACCGGGCTGGCGGGACTGCATCTGGGCGCGGACGGCCGTGGCATCCTTGTTGCTCACGGCCTCAGGTCCGCTCTCGGTTCCGCACCCCCGCAAGCCCGCCCCCATCTCGAATGGCCTTCCTCTTCCAGGAGCTCCGGCTCGCTGTCCGCTCCCTGTTTCGCGAGAAGGCGTTCACCGCCGTCATCGTGACGACGCTGGCGCTGTCGATTGGCGCGACCACCGCGGTGTTCAGCACCGTCTACCAGGTGCTGTGGCGGCCCCTGCCGTACCCGGAGGCCTCCCAGCTCTACCGCCTCTTCCAGACCACCACCCCCGGCGCGGGCGCGGGCCCCCACAAGGAATGGGCCCGGGTGAGCCTGCCGGTGTGGAATGCCTGGCGCGAGGGCGCGCGGAGCTTCTCCCGCATCGAGGGCTTCCACGGTGGGAAGCAGCTGCTCACCGGGACGGAGTCCGATGAGCGGCTGATGGTGGGACGGGCCTCCACCGGGCTGCTGCCCATGCTCGGGGTGCGGCCCATGCTGGGGCGTCTGTGGGCGGCGGACCTCGAGGTCCCCGGCAGGGACCGCGAGGCCGTCATCTCCCAGTCCCTGTGGCAGCGGCAGTTCGGGGCGGCTCCCGGCGTCCTCGGGCGGAGCCTCGTGCTCAATGACCAGGTGCACACCGTGGTGGGCGTGCTTCCCGCGGACTTCCAGTTCGAGCCGGAGGTGGAGGTCTGGAAGCCGCTGTCGTTGGACGCCGCCACCGAGCAGCAGAGCGCGCTGCGCGTCGTCGGACGACTCCAGCCGGGTTTCCCTCCCGAGCAGGCACGCGCGGAGCTGACCCAACTCGCCCTGGGCGCGGAGCCCGTCGCGGGCGAGAAGCGCACCGGGGCCACGCTGGAGTCCCTGCATGGACTCTGGGTGGAGCAGTCCCGCACGCAGCTCCAGGTGGTGACGGGGGTGGCCGCCCTCCTGCTGCTGCTCGGGTGCGCCAACCTCACCAACCTCCTGCTCGCACGGGGGAGCGCGCGTGCGCACGAGATGGCGGTGCGCATCGCGCTCGGCGCGAGCCGGGCCCAACTGGTCCGGCTGGTGCTCGTGGAGAGCCTGGTCCGGGCGCTGCTCGGGGGCGCGCTCGGCCTGCTCGTCGCGCTCTGGGGGCGCGAGTGGCTGAGCACGCTCGTCCCGCCGCAGCTGATGTCCGGCCCCGGCGTCGAGCCCTTCGTCCTGGTGACGGCCACGCTGACCTCGGTGGCCACGGCGGCGCTGGTGGGCGTGCTGCCCGCGCTCCATGCTTCACGGGGCCGGGGACAGGCGGCGCTCGCCCCCATGGCGCGCGGCACGCGGGCCACGTCGATGGGCCTCACCCGGTCCATGCTCGTCATCGTCCAGCTCTCGCTGGCGATGGTGCCCCTGGTGGGCGCGGGGCTGATGCTCCGGACGGTGTGGCGGCTCCAGCATGTCCCGCTGGGCTTCGAGCCGCGCGGTGTCACCGTCGCAGAGGTGTTCGTTCCGCTGGAGAAGTACGCGGGAGAAGAGGCCTCCGCCGCCGTCACCCGCAGCCTCATCGCCCGGCTGGAGGCGCTTTCCGGAGTGAGCGCCGCGGGCCTGACGACCGCGCTTCCGTTCTCGGGGAGCAACTACCGGCAGACCACGGGCTTCCACGTGGTGGGCCGCCCGGACGCCACGGAGTCGAAGGCGCAGGCGGGGTACGTGTCCGTCACCGACGGCTACTTCAAGGCGCTCGGCATTCCGCTGAAGGAGGGCCGCTACCCGGGGGCGCTGGACACGGCCGACAGCCCGCGCGTGGTCGTCGTCACCGAGGCCTTCGCACGCCGCCATCTGCCGGGCCGGAGCGCCGTGGGAGCCCGTCTCCAGCTGGACCTGCCCTGGAAGTCGCCCGGAGCACACGAGGTCGTAGGCGTCGTCGGAGACGTGCCGATGGAGCGACTGACGGTGGTGCCCTCGGGAGACGTCTACGTGCCGCTGAGCCAGGAGCCTGCGCACACGTTGAGCCTCGTGGTGAGGTCCGAGCTTCCCACCGGGCAGCTCACGCCGCTGCTGTACCAGGAGCTGCGCGCGGCGGACCCCTACTTGCGGATGCTCAAGGTGCGCCCGATGGAGGGCCTCGTCGAGGACAGCTATGCCCACGCACGCGTGGTCAGCGGGCTGCTCGGCGCCTTCGCCGTGCTGGCGATGGTGCTGGCCTCCGTGGGGCTCTACGGCATCCTCGCGTTCTGGGTCGCCCAGCGCACCCGGGAGCTGGGCATCCGGAGCGCCCTGGGAGCAACACCTTCCAGCCTGCTGCGGATGGTCATCGGGCAGGGGCTGCGGCTGACGGGCGTCGGGCTCGTGGTGGGGCTGGTGGGAGCGGTGCTGATGGCGCGCGCCCTCTCGGCGATGCTCTATGGCGTCTCCGCGTACGACCCGCTCGTCTTCCTGGGCGCGCCCTCGGTGCTGGTGTTCATCGCGCTCGTCGCGAGCTGGCTCCCGGCGGCCTCCGCCATGCGGGTTGCTCCCAACGAGGCCCTCAAGCGCGACACCTGACGCACCCGGGTGGAGGCTTCCTCCGCCCCGCCGAGCCCCCGGGTCGTCAGGCGAGGGCGCTGCGGCGGCACTGCTGGATGCGTCGGCCTCACGAGCGGGCACTGCCAGTGCACTGTCGGGCGCCTTGGGCTCATGGGGTAGCGTCGGCAGGGCACTGTCGGGTGCCTCGGGCTCATGGGGCGGCGTCGCCAGGGCACTGTCGGCTGCCTTGGGCTCATGGGGTAGCGTCACCAGGGCACTGTCGGGTGCCTCGGGCTCATGGGGCAGCGTCGTCAGGTGACTGCTGGAAGCACTGGCCTCATGCGTGAGCACTGCCGAATCTCTGTCGGCCGTATTGGCCTCACCTGGGGACGTCTCCGAGTCACTGCTGGAGGCATCGGCCGAGCTGGTCAGGTCACCCTGAGACGTTGCTCCCTGAGCACCCTCTTCGTCCGAGGGGAGACCGCCACCGGGCCCTCTGGGCTCCGAGCCCTCGGAGGGGCCCAGTGCCCGCCAGAGGGCTTCCGCCGAGGCGAAGACGTCCTCCTCGGAAATCTCGTCGGCCCTCCACGTCGCGACGCGCGCCAGCTCGGCCAGCGAACCCCAGACGAGACATGCTCTCGCCGCGGCCGAGCCCGACACCAGCGCGCCCTGGCTCTCTCCTCGGGAGAGGACGGTTCTCACCAGTTGCCGTACCTGCCAGCCGCGCTCCTCTTCGGGGGCGTCCTCGGGGTGCCAGTGCAGGAAGGTGAAGCAGAAGAGCTCCGGCTGGCGCAGCGCAGCCTGGGCCAGCAGGTGCCAGAAGGCGAAGAAGCCCTCCCGGAAACCTCCGGAGCGGCGATTCCCGAGCTCGAATTCGAAGCTCGCGAGACGGCATATCTCGCGCTCGGCGAAGTCGCGCACCGACAGGGCGAAGCCGCGCTTGTTGCCATAGTGGCGGTACAGGGTGCCCACCGACACACGGGCAATCCGCGCCAGCTCCTCGGCCCGGACATTCTCGTAGCCCCGCCGCGCCAGCAGCCCCGCCGCCGCCATCATCGTCGTGCCGTGGAAGTGCTCCCGAATCCACATGCCCCACCCCTCCCTCCGGCCGGCTGGCCGCCGGAATGAACGTTCATTCCGCTTCATCCTTCCTACAGGGTGGGGCTGACATGGGGCGGCGCCCAACCGGGGACGTTGCCCGGGAAGACCTGTCGCCTCGACCTGGGGCCTGACGGCGGTCGTGCGTGCCGCCTCCGGGCGCGTTGCAAGAGCGGCCCGCATGCGGCACTTGCGAGAGGTCGGGGCTCTTCATCCGTGCGCCGCCGCAGTGCGAAGGGCCCTCACCGCACGAAGTCATGAGGTGGCGCGGCTCGTGAGGATGCGCAGGCTCAGGAAGGGCCCTTCGTGCATCGCGGCGAGAGGCAGCGTTTCGGTTCCTGCGATGCAACCGCCCAGGCAGGGCCCATCGTTCATTGGCTCGGGAGACTACGTTCGGTTCCTGCGATGCAAACGCCCAGGCAGGGCCCACCGTGCATCGGAGCGGGAGGCGGCGTCGCGGCTCCTGACGATGCGGAGGCTCATGCGGCGCCGCGCTTCTGCGGGACCGCGGGTGAAGCCGGCAAACCGACTGGCCTCGACAAGCTCTGCGTGGGCCTGGTTCAGCGTGCCGTCACTTCCCGGGCGAAGTATCCGGCCACCCGATGGAGCAGCCCCTCGCTGTCGGCGCGTGCCTCGCGCAGAGAGGGCAGGTCCCTGGCGAGCACGTCATCGAGCCGGCGGCCCGCGCGCTCCAGTGCCTGCGGGAAGGCACGTGCCCAGGACTCCAGCGTCGGGGGCTCCACCTCGGGGTGGAACAGGAAGCCCACCGAGTTGGACAGGCTGAAGACCTCCTGCGGTTGCCGCTCCGAGGACGCGAGCGTCTCCGCGCCGCGCACGGTGTCGAAGGTGTCGCCGTGCCATTGCGTGACGAGGAGCGAGGCGGGGCCACCCGCGAAGACAGCGTGCTGACGTCCAGCCGGCGCGACGTGGATGGCCTGGGCTCCGACGACCATGCCCTTCGGGTCCCGAAAGACACGCGCGCCGGAGACCGCGGCGAGCATCTGTGCCCCCAGGCAGACGCCCAGGCTCGGACGACGCTGGTGGAGGCGCCGCTCCAACAGGGCGAGCTCCTCGCGGAGATAGGGATGCTGGTCGGCCTCGTAGACGCCCATGAAGCCCCCAAGGACGACCACGAGGTCCGCTTCGGCATCGGCCGGACGTACCTCGCGGAAGCGGGTCTCCAGGGCGAACCCCGCCCGCGTGAGCGCGCCTGCGAGGGCACCCGCGCTCACGGGTTCATCGTGCTGGAAGAGGATGGCTCGCGGCGTTGCACCCGACATGGGGCAACCATCGAAAGGGAGGCGCGCCAGGTCAAGCGATGTGCGTCAGGCGCACCGGAGCTCACGACCTTCGTCCCTGGGAGCGTCATCCGTGCGACAGCCCGAGTGCCTGCACGGAGTCGCCTGCCCCAACTGCTCGGTGTCAGGGGCTTCGAAGCGCTGGAGCGCTCGGCTCCGACGAAGGAAGGCCCTCATGGGCCGCCCGCCTCGCTTCCGGCGGACAGTCGCTGCCTCCGGTGTCCTGCGCCGCGCCGCATGCCCTCCCATGGGTTTGATGTGGGCGTGAAATGGCGCTAGAGCTGCAGGGCAGCAAGCGGGGGAAGGCATGCGCGCACGCAGGGACATGGCGGGGGTGGGGAGCGTGGTGCTGGGCATCGTGCTGCTTGCCGCGGGCTTTCCACTGCTGGTGCCCAGGTGGGTGCTGGAGGACGCGCCAACGCACGGCACGCCCGAGCCGGCCCCTCGCGGTGCGGTCCCTGTCGCGGCGCGCGGTGAGGCAGCTACCACCGTGCCCGAGCGCAAGGAGGCACCAGGAGCGCGCCCCCAGGTGGAGCAGGTGAAGGGGAGCGGTGGCCTGACGGTGGACGTGGTGCGTGCGGGAGGTGCGCCGTCCACGCTGGCCCGGTTCGCGGAGCGGGCGTTGGTGCCGCTGACGCCGGACGAGGAGGCGCTGCTGCGCGAGGAGCCGGTGGAGGACGTGGCGGCGCTGGTGACGCGCACCGAGCGCGCCTACCTCGACGCGACGCCGGACACCCGTGCCCAGAAGGAGCGCCGCTACCTGGCCGCGCTGAACCTGGCCGCGAAGCTGGCGCAGGCGCCGCCGGAGCCCTCCGCCCAGGAAGCGCGGGCCCAGGAGACGGACGTGCGCTACCAGCGGGCGCTCGCGGCGGAGCGGGTGAAGTGGAAGCAGTTGCCTCCCGAGGAGCAGGCCCGCCAGCAGGAGGCATTCAAGGAGTGGTTCTTCCGGGGGGAGGAGACACGATGAAGGCGATGATGGCAGTGCTGCGTGCGCTGGTGCTGCTGGCACCTTCGGTGGCCCTGGCCGTGCCGCACCACGTGGCCTCGCGAGACTGGGGCAGCTTCGTCTGGCTGAGCCTGTTCCTGGACGCCGGTCAGTCCTACACATTCGAGACACGAGACCTGGCGGGCACCGCGCCGGACACGGTGCTGCACGTGCTGCGGGACAGGGGCGGCGTGTGGAGCCAGGTGGCGGTGAATGACGACTGCGCGGGCACGACGCGCTCGTGTGTGACGTTCACCGCGCCGGACTCGGGCTACTACCGCGTCTGGGTGCGGGCGTACGCGGACGGGCGCGGCGGCACCGCGAGCGTGTACCGCAACGGGTCGCTGCTCCTGTCCAATCAGCCCTTCGGCGGCGTGCCGCTGTCCTTCACGTGGAAGCAGAAGGACACCTTCCGCGCCACCTCCACGACGCCGGGCGCCGGAGACCACCTCGTCGTCCTGCTGCGCTCCAACACGGAGTACCTGCAGCATGACGACGACAGCGGCCCGAAGTACTACCCGCGCGTCGTCGCCGCGAGCACGCAGAACAACACCGGCCAGCGCGTGGTGGTGGGGCGCTACCCGGGCAGCTCGGGCACGGCGGCCTTCACCCATGACGACGAGCTGTGGTCCACCATCTTCGACGACAACGACGGGGACGAGGACGGAATCTCCGACGCCCTGGAGCCGCTGCTGGGGATGAACCCGGAGGCGGAGGACTCGGACGGGGACATGGTGCCGGACCCGCTGGAGCTGTTCGGCAATGACGGGTTCTCCTTCTCCGAGTGGAGCAGCCCCACGGTGAAGGACCTCTACTTGGAGGTGGACTGGATGCAGCACCCCTCGAATCCGTACCTCACGCGGCAGCCCTACCCCGCGCTGGTGGCGGACGCGACGGCGGTGTTCGCCCGGGACTCGGGCATCCGGCTGCATGCCTTCATCGACGGGACGCTGCCCTGGTACGAGGTGGTCTGCTTCGGCGGTTGTAGCGGTGGCGTGGACTTCTACTCGCTGAAGCAGGCGTCGTTCTCTCCGGGCAACCCCGAGAAGAGGGCGTACTTCCACTACGTCGTGTGGGCGTACAAGCACTCCAGCAGCACGTCGTGCTCGTCGGGCAAGGCGGAGCTGCTGGGCAACGACGTCATCATCAGCATGGGGTGCTGGGCCAGCCCGAGCGCCCAGGAGCAGCGCGGCACCTTCATCCACGAGCTGGGGCACAACCTCGCGCTGGACCACAACGGCAACGACGTGCCGGACCAGTACAGCGTGGTGCACGACAGCGTGATGAACTACCGCTATCAGCTCTCGGGGGTGGGGCACTCGGGCTGGCACTCGTACTCGAACGGGGACAACGCCTGCGCGGCGTGCGCCGCGTCTCCGAAGAGTGAGTGCATCGAGTGCCGCGACGGCTTCATGGGCTGCGGCTTTCCCGGCTGCTCCACGTGCGACTGCGATTTGAACGAGTGGGGCATGCTGGAGCTGGACTTCTCCGACGACGGGGACGCCAGCGACGGCACGGGCCGCGCGCTCCTGGCGAGGTACGAGCCCGACGACAAGGGCGGGCCGGTGCGCTTCCGGCCGCACGTGCCCCACCAGGAGCGGCCGGAGGCGGCCCGGCGCGAGGAGGTGCGCCGCAAGCGGGAGCGGCTGCTCGCGCGAGGCCAGGTGGAGGGCCGGGACTTCCACGTGTCGGCGGATGGCACCCTGCTGTACGCCGAGTGCCTGTGAGCGCCAGGGGCATCCTGGTGGCCCTGTGCTTCATCGGCTGCCGGTCTTCTTCCACCCCGGCCGCTCCGGACGCGGGCACTGCGCCGTCCGCGGCGGCGCTCTCGCCGCCTGCCCCGGCGCGCGATGCGGGCCCCTGTGACGAGGTCTGGCGGGAAGCGCAGGTGGACGTGGCCTTCAAGGAGGAGCCGGAGGCCTCGGCCGCGCAGCGCACGGGCCCCCGGCTGGAGCGGCGCTTCAAGGTGGCGCGGCAGCTCCAGGGAGCCTACCGCCACGGCGACCAGTGGGCCTCGGTGCTGGAGTACGAGGCAGGCGCGGTCCGCGGCGGCGTGAGCTACAGCCTTGCGGTGCCGGCCGTGCTCGCGGACCTGTCGGGCCGCACGGTGACCTGGACGACCCACCGCGAGCCCGTGGGCTGTGCCTCGGACGAGGGCGAGCAGCCGATGCTGCTCGCGGGAGACACCCTGCGCGACGAGCAGGGAGGGTTGCTGCTGCTCACCGTGCCGAGCGCGCCCACCACCCCGGAGGGAGAGGTGCTGCTGCCCCCGGGGCTCGTCCCCGAGCTGCGGGTCCACTGGGAGGACGCGGGCTGCGCGGTGGAGCCTGCCTCCCGCTCGAAGAGCGTGCGGCTGCGCTTCGCGGACGCGGGAGCCCGGGGCACTTCCGCCGCGCCGGTGTCCGTCAGCGTCGGGGAGACCCGGCACCTCCTGCTGGGAGGTGTCCGCCATGAGGTGCGCGTGGCGCGTGCCCGGGCGGAGTCCTCCGGCCGCTGCGGGCAGGCGGTGTTCACGGTGTCCCGCGCCGGGCTGCGCGAGCAGCGGAGGTCCAAGTAAGTTCTGCTCTGGTCGGCGGAGCCGAGGGCTGGCGGAAGGCTGGGAGTCCTTGAAAGTTTTTTCGTGACTTGTTTGCCGTTAATCGTTTTTGCTGCTGCATTCATGAGTGTGTTTGCTCTCTATCTGATGGGTTCGATGTGGAAGGCACGAGTCAGACATCTTGGTGTGGGAGAAGGCTATGAAGCCGGTAGTCAAAAAATTGCTGGGCGGCCTTATCTTCGGTTTCGTGGTGATCGTCCTGCAGCACTTTGCTGGTGAATCCTGGGGAGTCGTTGGACGTTTCAATAACTCTCCTATTGGTCGTGCCCTGACCACAATCGCCATCTCAGGGTTATTCATCCCTGCGGCGAAAGAGTTGCTTCCCTACATTCAGCGGGGGACTTTTCTGGCCCGACTGCTGAAAGTTTTAGAGGAACTTGCTCGCGAGCGTCGGAGCCTTGAGTCCGCTGAACACCAACAGCGCTTTCTTAGACTGTACGGAAATAGGCAGATTGATCGCTCCTTCATAGAGGAGATGAAGCCCGAAGATGCGGCTTGTTTTGTGCTTGGGTTGCAATTTTACTATTCCAAATTGAAAATAGCCCCTGACGTTGGTACGAGCGAGTTTGTGTTGTGCGCCGAGAGAGCGGCGCAAAATGAGACGTATAGAATCATTCTGTTGGAACTTGCATTGGGGACGACACTTATACCAGAGGCCGTAGAGGCAAGTAAGTTCACTCGGACTCTACTGGCAAAGCATTCGGGAATGCTGGATGTCAGGCTCCGCTCAGAGGACGAAGACGAAAAGTTCTTTGGTCGCCTGAGTGGTGCGTCGAAAGAAAGGCTCACTGTTTTTAGCACAACCTCTCAGATATCAAGTGCATCCATTGGAGTGTTGTCTCAATTTTCAAGTCGGATAGAGAGGTTGGATTTGTATTTGGTTTCACCGCTTGTCCGAACGGACGAAGCGCTGGGGCTGCTATCTGAAGAGTATGATGTGCCTGCCTGCGCTATTCCGCAGGTTCAATTTCTGGAAAACAGAACGTTTGATATAGTTCGGCGTGTATTTCGGGTGTTGATGGCCATTGAGGCTGCTCTACAATTGAAGCAGCAGACAGGTATCGACGTTCGGCTGTTTGTGTTTCGGAGACGATATCCCAACTTGAAGGTTAGATTGCTTAAGGAGAGGAACTACATGCAAGTTCTTCCGGGGAGTTTGCGATATGCAAATAACCTCTATCGATTTGGGCTGGAGTTTACAGATAAAGAGGTGATCGAACGAATGGATCGTGCCGTACAGGAGATGCAGTCCAATCAGAGGCTGATTACTCAGGTTTTATTGGATAGAGTGCATGTAGAGAAGTTGAAGGCGGATGCTCTTCGCGAGGTGTATTGGTACGTTGTTGGAAGAGGGGAGGATGTGGGGGCGCTGGAGTCTTTAATTCATCAGTTCGGTCTGGTGTTGAAGAATCCGAGCACGCGTCAATATGTCGATTCGCTGCTTGTTTTGGACAGGGCTGCAAAGGCTGCGGTGGAAAATCACGATTTCATCGCTGTGCCGAAGGAGGCCCCGACCCCAAACATGATTCATAACTCCGACTCAAAGATGGCAGTGGGATCTATTGTAGTTAAAAAATACGGTGGGCGGTCAGTCAAGCATCTTTCGGTGGGTGTATTGTTTGTGGCCGATAGTCGCGTATTGATGATACGGAAGAAGCAGAAGCCATATGAGGGGAAATGGAGTTTGATTGCCGGACATGTCGAGGAGGGGGAGACAGCGCGACAAGCAATCGAACGAGAGGTGTTGGAGGAGCTGGGAGTTCCGCTGCTCGAAGCGGAGTTCTTAAGACGATTCCCTATTGTTGATGGGGATATCTGTAGGCATGGTGCGGACTGTCACGAGTGGTACGTTTTCGTGAGTAGCCAAGTGCTCAGGATGGAAAGCCTGAAGCTGTCATCGGATGAAATCAGTGAACTTGAGTGGATGCCGTTCGGGAATCTGGCAAGTCTGGATGCTGATGGGGTTTTTACGTTTGCGACTAGGTTTCTATTGAAAGGCTTGGGACTCCTGTGAAGACATATGTCGTAAAGGCCGGTGGGAGCGGCAATCTCGTCGAGACTGAAGCCGTACATAAGATAGAATGGCTGGCGTATCGACGATTGCGCTTCGACCCGTCGTACCTCGAAGGTCTGATTGAAGGACTTCGCGGGGTGGCGTCCAGCGCGAAGGTCGCATTTGTTCCTGGAGGCATGGGGGCTTTTTTATTCCTCGACTTGGCAGAGAGTGCTGGGGTGCGTGGGGAGGCGTTGGACAGGATAGGCATCGATGTCGTGAATCTGAATGGGTTGCTAGCTCGTTCAGCGTTCGCTGAGAATGGAATCTCTGTTTTTCCTGAGCTTGTTGAGCCTGGTGAGATGCTGGCCGCTGCTCTTGAAGTTTCGCAAGTGGTAGTGGTCAAGGCGTGTAAGGGGTATCTCTCTACAGATGCGTTGGCTGCCGCTGCTGCAGTGTCGCTGCCTGGTTCTGAATTGCTGATTTTTAAGAAAGGTGTGCCCGTCTACCACGTAGGCTTTGAGAGGCCGACGGAAGTGCTTGAGTGGAAAATCACGGAATTGAAGGAACGGGCAAAGGCGTTTGGAGAACGGCCTGGCGCCAATTCGATTCTTGATGCGCAGTGTTTGGAGATTGTGGAGCAGGGGCAAGTTGAGGTCAGTTTGGTGGATTCTTCTGCGTTGAGATGTCTTGCTGAAGTGTTTGCGCGAAAGTCTTCAGTTCCTCATTCAAGGGTGATACTCGGATGACATTGTCCAGTGCGGAAATTCAGGAGGCGCGCCGAGTTGGTGAGCTTGTTATTGACGGGTTTGATCCAGATTCGCTACGCCCTTCGAGCTATCTTCTTAAAATCGGCAGACGTATTCTGGTTGAGCGGGCTGTGGGGGGAGTTATCGACACAAGGGTTACTGATGCATCTGTCATGTTTGAGGAGAGGGAAATGGACGAGTCCGGCTTCGTGGTGGAACCGGGGCAATTCTACTTAGCAAGTTCAGTTGAGGCGCTGAGACTCTCGCCACGCCTGTCGGGACAATTGAGTTTGCTCTCAAGTCTTGCACGATGTGGTCTTGCGGGGTTGTCGTCAAATCTGATCTGTGCAACTTTCGGGAGTGACGCTCCGGGAACGATTACCTTTGAGATTGCCAATGTTTCGCGTCAGAGGATTCGTATCTACCCTGGAGTGCGGTGGTGCCACGTTTTCCTGTCCTGGCATCGGGAGCCTAGCGACTTGCAATATCGCGGCATCTACTCTGGCGCGTCTCGTCCAATGCCAGCTGACTTCTCGCGGAAACCATCGCGGTAGTTGCTTGCGTTCCGGATCAACCAGAAGAGCCTCTGGGCCAGGCTTGCGCTTGAGGCGCTGCTGCGAAACCTTCATGATGGGAATGTGAAGTGCCCGCAGGGATGAGGCGTCGCTCAAAAGCTGTAGGCCTGCGGCCGAATGCCCGTTTGTCTGTCTGCTCTGTTTTGTGATGAATTGTGCGTGCGCTATTTGGCGATTAGCCTCATGAATCGGGCGTTCCCAGGCATACGCTTTCGTCCAGTGGGTTGCTCAGCTGGTCCCTCTGCCAGTTGCCAGAGTAGCTTGGCCCCGAAAATCACATCCGCGCCCGTCCCACTCGAACGGAGTGGGAGGGATGCGCCATGCCAGCCGAAGCGTCCAGCACGCCGCCGCACCATGAGGAGGTGGTCCCCTTCCTCGCTGGCGACGGGCGGGCGCTCAACCTCATCCACGTCCACGGCGACGAGGAGGCCGCCAGGGGGCCGGTGGTCCTCGTGCACGGCGCGGGCGTGCGGGCCAACATCTTCCGCGCTCCCGTGCACGAGACGCTCGTGGATGCGCTCGTGGCCGACGGCTACGACGTGTGGCTCGAGAACTGGCGCGCGAGCATCGACGTGGAGCCGAGCGAGTGGACGCTCGACCAGGCGGCCGTCTGGGACCACCCCGCCGCCGTGCGCACCGTCGTGGACAGGACGGGCCACGACACCGTCAAGGCCATCATCCACTGCCAGGGCTCCACCAGCTTCGCCATGGCCGCGGCCTCCGGGCTGCTGCCCGAGGTGAAGGTCATCGTCTCCAATGCCGTCTCGCTGCACCCCGTCGTCTCCCGCGCGGCGAAGCTGAAGCTGACGCTCGCCATTCCTCCCGTGGCCCGCCTCACCCCCTACCTGGACCCGCAGTGGGGCCATGGCGCGCCCACGCGCACCGCCAAGGCACTCAACCTGCTGGTCCGGGCCTTCCACCACGAGTGCGACAACCCCGTGTGCCGCTGGGTCAGCTTCACCTACGGCGTCGGCTTCCCCACGCTCTGGCGCCACGAGAACCTCAACGCCGAGACGCACGAGTGGCTCCAGCACGAATTCGCCAAGGTCCCCCTCACGTTCTTCCAGCAGATGACCGAGTGCGTGCGCGCCGGCCACATGCTGCCCGTGGACGACTTCCCGGCCCTGCCCGACGACCTGGCCGAGCGTGAGCCCCAGACGGACGCCCGCTGGGTCTTCCTGGCCGGAGCGGAGAACCGCTGCTTCCTCCCCGAGAGCCAGCGCCGCAGCTTCGAGCACCTGGAGCGCTTCCGCCCCGGCTACCACGCGCTGCACGTCGTCCCGGGCTACGGCCACCTGGACATGTTCATGGGCCAGGACGCGTCCCGGGACGTCTTCCCCCTCATCCTCGCCGAGCTCGACAAGCCGGTGTGAAGGAGCCCCGCCATGTTCCGTCTTCCCCGACGCATCCAGTCCCAGACCGGCCGCTTCTCACGCGTCGACGGCATCCCCTATGAGCTGCCCATCCACTCCGAGTCCTCTCCGGCCCTCATGGCGGGCTTCACCCTGGACGCGGACAAGGCCGCGAAGCTGATGCCCGGCAACGAGCTGCACCCGTTCCGCCTCACGCGGAAGAAGGGCGTGCTGCTCGTCACCGTCATCGACTACCGCGT
Source organism: Pyxidicoccus xibeiensis (assembly GCF_024198175.1). Taxonomy (NCBI): domain Bacteria; kingdom Pseudomonadati; phylum Myxococcota; class Myxococcia; order Myxococcales; family Myxococcaceae; genus Pyxidicoccus; species Pyxidicoccus xibeiensis. The sequence goes on along the minus strand of NZ_JAJVKV010000004.1, from coordinate 495,931 downwards.
CACCGACATCGGCGCGTACATCGAGTTCAGCGTCGCCATCGCCTGCACGCACGGCCCCCGGCGCGCGCCGCCGCTGCTGCCGCTCCTGTTCCAGAAGAAGTACGGCCTGGGCCAGTACGTCTACGATTTGCCCGTCAACACCGAGGTCTCCGTCAAGGGCGGCAAGGGCATCTGGGGCATGCCCAAGCACCTGGGCAACCTGGACTTCCGAATCACGGACGGCACGGTGAGCAGCCGCTACGCCGAAGGCGGCCGGGAGGCGGTGCGCATCGAAATCGAGCGGCCGAAGCGCGCCTGGCTGCCCCTGCGCGCCGCGGGCGCCAACTACTGCGCCTTCCGCGGCATGCTGATGAAGAGCTACATCTACTTCCGGGGGAAGCTCGGCTTCCGGCTGGGACGGCGCGCGAAGGCGAAGCTGGAGCTCGGCGACCACCCGCGCGTGCAGCCGCTGAAGGAGCTGGGCGTCTCCCAGGGCGCCCTCTTCACCGGCTTCTTCCCCCAGACGAGCGGCGTGCTCGACGACCACTTCGAGGCGTGGTTCCTCAGCCAGCCCACGCTGCCCGCCGAGACGTACCCCGAGGGGCTGGAGAGCGTCGTCAACCTGGGCCAGGGCCAGAATCCCATGCCGCCGCCGGGTGAGGCGCCCGCGCTCGTCGCCGACCGGAGCGTCGCGCCGGAGGGCGAGCTGCTCACGATGGAGCAGGAGCTGGTGGAGGAGGTCGAGCACGAGGAGGCCGAGCTCCACCGTGACGAGCGCTCCAGGGAGCACGAGCAGGGGGCGCACCCATGAGCCGCCGCGAGGTGTTCCGGCTGGTGAACGCGTGCCTGCTGCTGCTGTGCGTGTCCATGTACCTGGGCACGGGCTGGTCGCTCATCCTGTTCACGTTCCCCATCGCGCCCGAGCTGACGGTGGACAACTACTACCTCCAGTTCGTGCCGCAGGTGCAGGCCGCCACGCGGTTCTTCACGTGGATGACCGGGGTCATGCTGGTCTCCGCCGCAGTGCTGTGGTGGGGAGAGCGCCGCACCGCGTACAAGTGGTACCCGGCCGCGGTCTTCGGGCTCGTGGTGGTGGCCACGCTGCTCACCCGCTTCCTCATCTTCCCGTACAACGACGCGATGGCCGCCGGCATCACCGACCCGGCGGAGCTGTCTCGCGTGCTGGCCGGGTGGATGCGGACGAACGTGATTCGCGTCAGCCTGTGGACGCTCCAGTGGCTGGCGATGGTGGGCTACTTCGCCCACAAGCTGGTGCGGCTGGAGCGCGCCGCCCATGCCGGATCCCAGCCCGTCGCCAGGGACTCCCGGCGCGGGACACGCGGACCGCTGGTGGAGGCCCGGACATGAGGGCGCTCTGGCAGGACCGGCACGAGCGCGTGTGGCGGAAGGTGCTCGCCGCCATCGGGTGGGTCACCGTGGTGAGCGGCGCCGTGCAGCTCGCGGCGCCCGCGTGGGAGCTTCGCGTGCTCGACGCGGATGCGAGCCCCACGCCCGCGCACTTCTTCCGCATCGTCGGCATGTTCATGGTGCTGTTCGGCGGCCTGCTGCTGCATGGGGTGCATGCGCCTCGGGAGAATCCCGCTGCCTTCCTCTGGGCGGGACTTCAGAAGCTGGGCGCGTCGTTGATGGTGGGCCTCGCCGTGGTGCAAGGGCTGCTGTCTCCGGTGGCGCTCCTCGTGGCTGTCTTCGACATGCTGTCCGCCGCGGTGGTGCTGGGCTACCTCGGCTTCCTGCGCAACGCGGCGCGGCTCACCGTGGCCGGAAGGCCGGAAGTGCCCGCGCGCCCGCTCGTGACGATGGGCTCCGGCTCGGAAGCTGCCGCGCGTCCTCTCGTGACGGTGGGCTCCCCGTCGGAGGCTGCCGCGAGCCCGCCCACGGCGGAAGGCTCCATGTTGGAGGCCTTCGCGCGGCCGGTCGTGACGGGAGGCTCCATGTCGGAGGACTCCGCGCACCGGCCTGTGACCGGGACCCCCACGCAGGGTGCCTCCGCGCGTCCGCCCCTGGCAGAGGGCCCCATGTCGGAAGTTCCGGCGCGTCCGCCCGTGACGGCGGGCACCTCCTCCGGAGCGTCCGTGGCCCGGCCGCCGGTGGTGGCGGCGGACGGGCGCAAGCGCTCGCTCATCCTCGCGGGCGGAGGCATGCGCGTGGCGTGGCAGGCCGGCGTCCTGCGCGCGCTCACGGATGCCGGGCTCACGTTCCAGCACGCGGACGGCACCTCGGGCGGCATCATCAACCTGGCCATGATGCTGTCCGGCCTGTCTCCGCAGGAGATGTGCGCCCGGTGGCGGACGCTCCGCGTGCGGGACTTCGTGTCCTTCGTCTCCCCGGAGAAGTACCTGCGCGCCTGGAAGATGGAGGCCATGGGCGACGCGGACGGAATCATCGGCCACGTCTTCCCGCACCTGGGCATCGACGTGGACGCCATCCACGCCCACCAGGGCCTGGAGGGCACCTTCAACGTCTGCGACTTCACCCGCAAGACGAACGAGGTCTTCGACCACACGCGCGTGGACCTCGACGTGCTCGTGGCGGGCATCTCCCTGCCCATCTTCATGCCGCCCGTGAGGAAGGGCGCCACCACGTACACGGACTCCGTCTGGATTCAGGATGCGAACCTCCTGGAGGCCGTGCGCCGGGGCGCCAGCGAGCTGTGGGTGCTGTGGTGCATCGGCAACACGCCCACGTACGCGCGCGGCATCTTCCAGCAGTACGTCCACATGATTGAGATGAGCGCCAACGGGGCCCTCTTCTCGCAGCTGCAGCAAATCCAGGACCTCAACGACCGCATCCGCGCGGGCGAGGTGGTGATGGGGCACCGCGAGCCCATCGCCGTCCACCTCATCAAGCCCGAGCGCCCGCTGCCGTTGGACCCGGACTTCTACGCGGGGCACATCACCGCCGCCTCGCTCATCGACATGGGCTACTCGGATGCCTGGCGCTACCTCGCGGTGGCCAGCGCCGAGGGCCTCCCCCTCACCCCGGAGATGACGCAGATGACCGAACCCACTCCCGACCTGACCTTCCGCGAGACGATGTCCGGCCCCCTGGCCATGGGCACCACCGACCCGACGACGGGCGCCCACCAGGGCAAGGACACGCCCTTCACCATGCACTGCACCATCAGCGTGGATGACATGGACGCGTTCGTGCGCGACGAGAATCACACCGCCCGGCTGGTGGCCCAGGTCCACTACGCCCCTCTGGGCGAGGACCTGCCCGTGAAGCAGGGCACCTTCAACCTCTTCCGTCCCGGCGACACCCCGAACACCCGCATCATGGCCTATGGCCTGCGCTTCGCGGCGAAGGGCAAGGAGTACTACCTGTCCGGCACGAAGACCATCCGCGACGACGCGGGGCCCGACCTGTGGAAGGACACCACGCGGCTGTACTCGCGCCTCCACGAGGGGACGGACGAGCGGGGCCCCGTGGTGGCCGCGGGCGTGCTGAAGCTCGGCGTGGAGCAGGTCCTCAAAATCATCGCCAGCATGCGCTCGGGCCGCGAGGGCACCGCCGGCGTGGGTGTCATCGGCCAGTTCGGCAAGCTGTTCATGGGCACGCTGTGGGACATCTACGCGCCGCGGGCCCGGACGCGCGAGGAGGAGGCTCCACCGAGGGACGTCGAGGAGCAGGGTGGCGAGGCGCGGGCGTGAGGACGGCGAGGACGGGAGGACGTCATGGAAGCAGGCAATGAGCACTACGACGCAATCATCGTGGGGTCGGGCTTCGGCGGCTCGGTGATGGCGTACCGGCTGGCGGAGGCGGGGCTGCGGGTCTGCGTGCTGGAGCGGGGCAAGAAGTATCCCCCCGGCTCCTTCCCACGCAGCCCGTACGACATGAGCCGGAACTTCTGGGACCCCGCCCAGGGCAAGCACGGCCTGTTCAACCTGTGGTCCTTCAAGGGCCTGGGGGGCGTGGTGTCCGCGGGGCTGGGGGGCGGCTCGCTCATCTACGCCAACGTGCTGCTGCGCAAGGACGAGAAGACCTTCGTCCAGGAGGACCTGAACAACGGTGGCTACGAGTACTGGCCCGTCAACCGCGAGCAGCTGGACCCCCACTACGACACGGTGGAGCGGATGATGGGTGCCCAGCGCTATCCGATAGCGCACGAGCCCTACAAGTCCACCGCCAAGACGAAGGCCATGCAGCTCGCCGCACAGCGCATGGGCCGGGACGCTGACTGGCAGGTTCCTCCGCTGGCCGTCACCTTCGGCAACCCCGGCGAGACACCCGTGCCGGGTGAGCCCATCCACGAGCCCCTCGGCAACACGCACGGCCGCACGCGCACCACCTGCCGGCTGTGCGGGGAGTGCGACATCGGCTGCAACTACGGCAGCAAGAACACGCTCGACTACACATACCTGTCCGCCGCCGAGCGCGCCGGGGCCCGGCTGTACACCCGGGCGGAGGTGAAGGAGTTCTGGCCCGCGGACGGCGGCGGCTTCGTGGTGCAGTACGTGGACCACTCGCAGGCGCGCGAGGGCGAGCCGCTGGAGATTCCCACGTCGCTGCTGCCCCGGGTGACACTCACCGCGGACCGGCTCATCCTGTCCGCGGGCACCTTCGGCACCACGTACCTGCTGCTGAAGAACCGGCGCCACTTCCCGGCGCTCAGCGGGCAGCTGGGCACGCGCTTCTGCGGCAACGGAGACCTGCTGGGCTTCCTGCTCAAGTGCATGGACAGCAGCACGGGCAAGCTGCTGCCCCGCGTGCTGGACGGCGGCCATGGGCCCGTCATCACCAGCGCCATCCACTTCCGGGGGAAGGAGGAGGGCGGCACCGGGCGCGGCTACTACGTGGAGGACGCGGGCTACCCGGAGTTCTTCAACTGGCTGTACGAGGGCTCCCAGCAGCTCGCGCTCCTCAAGCGCGGCGTGCGCCTGGCGAGCCGCCTCACGAAGGGCTGGCTTGGCTTCATCCACGACTCGGACGTGGGCAGCGAAATCAGTGAGATGCTGGGACGCTGCGAGGTGTCGTCCACGTCCCTGCCGCTGCTCGCCATGGGCCGCGACACGCCCGACGGCAACATGCGCCTGACGAAGGAGGGGATGCTGGACATCGACTGGCGCACCCACGGCTCGCGCGAGTACTTCACGCGGGTGCGCAAGTCGATGGAGGACATCGCGAAGGCGCTGGAGGGGAAGATGGTGCACAACCCGCTCAGCTACCTGAGCCGGGTGGTGACGGTGCACCCGCTCGGCGGCTGCCCCATGGGCCGCGCCCCCACCGAGGGCGTGGTGTCCGCGGAGGGCGAGGCCTTCAACTACCCCGGCCTCTACGTGGCGGACGGCTCCGTCATGCCCGGCCCCACCGGCCCCAACCCCAGCCTCACCATCGCCGCGCTCGCGGACCGCTTCGCCGACGACCTCCTCGCGGGGCTTCCCCGCCGCACCTCCCCCGGCCGCACCCGCCGTGACGCCGAGGCATCCGCGACCCGGGAGGCACCTCCCGCCTGAGGGCCGCGAGCGGGCCGCGCGAGGGGCCTCACCGGTTATTTTCAGTATTGTTGCTTTCTCGTGATTTGAGACAAAGTGCCCCTCCAGTTACCTGGAGGGGAGTCAGCTTTGTCCACACGCGTAGGTCTCGCTCGCGGGCTGTGTCTCGCGCTGCTGCTTTGGAGTGGTGCGGGGGCCTTGGCCCAGGGCACCTCGGTCATCACCGGAACCATCACCAGCGCGGACGACAAGAAGGCGCTGGCGGACGCAGTGGTGACGGCCACGTCGCCGCGGCTCCAGGGTGAGCAGACGGTCGTCTCGGATGCGAGCGGCCTGTACCGTCTTCCGCAGCTGCCGCCGGGCACGTACACGCTGCGGGTGGAGCGCGAGGGCTATGAGCCCTTCGTGCGCTCGGACATCGTCCTGCGGCTGGACCGCACGGTGCGCGTCAACATCCAGCTGCTGCCCACGGCGCTGGGCGAGGAGATCTCCATCGTCGCGCAGGCGCCCACGCTGGACGTGGGCTCGAGCACCGCGGGCCTGAGCGTGGACGCGGACTTCATCCGCAACATCGCCGTCATCCGCCCGGGCACCAAGGGCTCCGCGTCGCGCTCCTTCGAGTCGCTGGCCGAGCTGGCCCCGGGCGCCACGGAGGACCGGTACGGCGTGAGTGTCAGCGGCAGCAGCTCGCCGGAGAGCCAGTACGTGGTGGACGGCCTGTCGGTGAATGACCCCAGCGTGGGCACGCTGGGCACGCCCTTGTCCGTCGAGTTCGTGCAGGAGGTCAACGTCATCACCGGCGGCTACATGCCGGAGTACGGCCGCTCCACCGGCGGCGTGCTCAACGTCGTCACCAAGTCCGGCTCCAACGAGTTCCACGGCTCGGTGTTCACCAACCTGGCGCCGGGCTTCCTGCAGCGCTCGGGCACGGAAATCCGCCAGGAGGGCAGCGTCATCTCCGCGAAGGGCAGCCCGTGGATTCAGGGCGACTTCGGCTTCGACCTGGGCGGCCCCATCCTCAAGGACAAGCTCTGGTTCTACGTGGGCGTGGCGCCGTCGTTCAACCGCATCAAGGTGGACCGGCAGCTCAGCGCGCTGGAGTTCTGCGACGAGGTGAACCCGGCCATTGGCTGCACGGCCGTGGGCGCCCGGCGCAGGGACCCGACCACGGGCTTCGGCCAGGTGAATCCGATTGAGGGCACGCAGACGAGCCGCTTCGCGGACGAGCGCAGCGTGCAGTACATCGGCAAGCTGACGTACCTCTTCAACCCGGACCACAACCTGTCCGTGTCCGTCTTCGGCACCCCGCGCTCCTCCGGCGGCCCGAGCCGCTACGCCTTCAGCGACGACGGGGACCCGGAGGTGTGCGTCGGCCTGTCCTGCACCGGCTTCGTCCAGGGCGCGTACGAGTCCATCGCCACGCGGCGCAGCAACGGCGTGCTGGACATCGTCGCCAAGCAGTCGTCGTCCTTCTTCGACAAGAAGCTCCTGGTGGACGCGACGCTCGGCTGGCACCACCAGACGGACGACACGCTGCCGTCGGACGGCTCGGGGCTCCTGTCCGGCCAGGGCCTGTCCGCGCAGTCCAACATCGCCTGGCGCCGCACGAGCAACCCGGGCCCGCACTCCATCGTCGAGTTCGAGCCGGTGCCCGCGGGCGCCTGCGGCAGCACGCCCGCCGAGCAGTCCCGCAACTGCCCGGTGACGGCGTACTCCACCGGCGGCCCCGGCACCATCAGCGTCCAGGAGCTGGACCGGGTGCAGGGCAAGGTGATGGGCACCTACCTGTTCCAGGCGCTGGGCCACCACATCATCAAGGCCGGCTTCGACGCGGAGCGGATGAGCTTCTACAACAACCGCGCGCGCACCGGCGGCACGCCCTGGCAGGAGTGCGGCAACGGCACCTGCTTCTTCACGCTCAACCAGTACGGCTACCTGGAGGGGCCCGACTCGCCGGTGTTCCTGCCGAGCAAGGAGGGCACCTCCACGTCGCTGACGATGGGCGGCTTCGTGCAGGACAGCTGGTCCGTCATGGACAAGGTCACCCTCAACGTGGGCCTGCGCTACGACGTGCAGACCATCTGGGGCCTGGATGACCAGGTGGGCCTGCACCTGCCCAACCAGTGGTCGCCCCGCATCGGCGCCATCTACGACTTCACCCAGCAGGGCCGCTCCAAGCTGTTCGTCAACTACGCGCGCTTCTACGAGAACGTCCCCCTGGACCTGGCGGACCTGTCCTTCCCGCAGCAGCAGCTCTTGTCCGCCACGTACACCGCGCCCGCGTGCAACCCGTCCAACCGCGAGTCGCTGCTGACGGAGTGCACCGGCCCCCGCAACCGCCAGCGCCTGGGCAGCACCACGGAAGGGCCCAACCGGACGTGGGACGCGCAGGGTGGAGACCGCGTGCCGGTGGACCCGGACATCCGCGCGCAGTCCGCAGACGAAATCATGCTGGGCGGCGAGTACGAGGTGCTGCTGGGCCGCTTCGGTGTCGCGTACACCCGGCGCCGGCTCAACGACGTCATCGAGGACATGAGCCGCGATGACGGCAACACCTTCTTCCTGGGCAACCCGGGCAAGGGCTTCTCGGGGGACTTCCCGCTGGCCCGCCGCGAGTACGACGCCGTCAACGTGTACTACACCAAGGCCTTCTCCGGCGGCTGGCTGGCGCAGGCGAGCTACACGTGGGCGAAGCTGCGCGGCAACTACTCCGGCCTGTTCCGCGCGGACACCGGGCAGCTGTCCCCCAACCTGACGCGCGACTTCGACCTGCTGTCGCTCACCACCAACCGCGACGGCCCGCTGCCCGGGGACAGGACGCACTCGCTGAAGGCCTTCGGCGCGCGCGAGTTCCAGCTGACGCGGAGCACCAGCTTCAACGTGGGCGCCAGCTACCGCAGCCGCTCCGGCACGCCGCTCAACTACCTGGGCGCGCACCCGCGCCGCAGCGGCTCGGAGACGTTCATCCTCGCGCGTGGCAGCGCCGGCCGCCTGCCCTGGGTGCACAACATCGACTCGCACGTGGGCCTCAACCAGAAGCTGGGGAAGTACACGCTGAGCGCGTCGCTGGACGTGTTCAACCTCTTCAACTTCCAGCAGCACACCAGCGTGGACCAGACGCTGACCTTCACGCGCGTGTATGCCATCGAGCAGGGTGGGACGCCGGCGGACCTGTCCGCGTGCCTCGACCCGAACAACCCGGGCTGCAAGATCATCTCGACCACGACGAACCAGCGCATCTCCACGGCCGACATCAACCCCAACTTCAAGCGCCCCACGGCGTACCAGGCCCCGCGCTCCATCCGCCTGGGCGCCCGCGTCAGCTTCTAGCCCGCGCTTCCCGAGAGAGGACATCTTCCAAATGAAGCCAAGCATCCTGGGACTGAGTGTGGGCGTGGCGGCGGCCGCCGTCGCCATCGGAGCCTGCAGCGGCGAGGAGCCGGAGCCGCAGTGCGTGGTGGCCCGCGCGCGCATCGACGGCTCCACCGGCTCGTTCGCGACGACGTACACGCTGAAGCCGGGGGAGAACCCGGACCGCGCCTGCGCGCGGCTCGCGGCGGAGCCGGTGGGCCTGCAGAAGTTCTTCAACCAGGACCCCGGGGCGACGGACTCCGTCGCCGTGCGCAGCGCGCGGCTGGGCAAGCTGGTGGATGACCACGCGCTGCGGCCGGACCCGGACCCCTCGCACCAGACGTTCTCGGTGGGGCCCTTCGCCACCGAGGCGCCGGGGCCCGACAACTTCTGCGACGTCCCCACGCTGACGCCCGCCCGGCTGGAGCTGCCCGCCGTCCCGGTGGGCCTGCTGGACGGCGGCACGCTCCCGGACGGCGGCCCGCCCGCGCGGGTTGCACAGAGCTACGCGTACGAGTGGTCCAACCTGCGCATCTACAACACGCCGGGGACGCCGGGCACGCAGTTCGTCGCGGACCTGCGCTACACGGAGAACGGCTGCACCGCCGAGTACGTCGCCCGGGGCATCTGGCCGGTGGTGACGTGCCGGGGCAGCAACGGCCAGCCCAACGAGGCGGCGTGTGACCCGTACGCGGACTTCGACGCGGGCCGGCTGCGCGGCTCGGGCATCAACCCCGTGTTCCCCGTGAAGTGCGACCCGGTGGCGCTCATCTGCGTGCTCACGGGCGAGGTGCCCTCGGAAGAGCAGCCCTGAGCGGCGCGCGCGGTTGAGTCGAGGAGGGCCCGGTGGAGGCTATGGCCTCACCGGGCCCTTTCGCTTCTCCGCTCCCGGAGGAGAGGGAAGCGCTGCGAGCGTGGCGGGGAGGTCGCCGCGCTGCGCATGGAACACGCGCAGGAACTCCTGGGCCGCGCTGACGGCCTCCGGGGGCGCGGGCGTCACGTCCTTCCGGGACGGGCCCAGCTGCCAGCGGCGCAGGAAGGTGTCGAGGAAGGGGAGCACGTCATGCTCGCCCAGGAGCAGCCGGATGGGCTCCAGCCCCTGCCACACCACATGGCGCCGCCCGTCATGCCCGCGCACGTAGGACCATTGCCGCGCGCAGGCGCGCTTGAGGTGTTCGTTGAAGGCCCGCTGGCCATCGGGCAGCTGCAGCAGGCGGCGCAGCAGCTGCGCGGAGAGTCCGCGCTCCAGCGGTGCGTCGCGGAGCTGCCCCCTCCAGCGCCGGGCCTCGCGCTGCTCGCGGTCCGCGGTGGTCTCGAAGTGGGCGTCCCAGCGCAGGTGGGACAGGGCGTGTTCGCCGATGAGACCCTCGGGCAGGACGCCGCGCACGTGCTCCAGCCGCTCGTCACGCGGCACCTCCCGGGTGACGGTGCGGGCCCAGCGGCGGAAGGGGTTCACCTTGTCGCTGTCCCGTCGCCAGGTCACGAGCCTGCGCATCTCACGCGTGGAGTCCTCGTGCAGGTCGGCGCGGTCGTCCGCGGCGTCCACGTCGTATTCGAGCAGGGCCATGCGGGTGCGCACGGAGCGTCGGGTGCGCCGGCTCAATTCCGCTCGCGCCTTGCGGGCAGTGTGCCGGTTCTTCGCTGGGAGCAGGCTGCGGGCCATCTCGCGGGCCTTGTCGTCGCCGTGGAGCATGGGCCCCTCCGTTTTCGGGCGAGGGACGCGGCGGCCCTGGATTCCTGACGGACGCGAGGGGGAGGCGGGGCAGGGAGGAGTCGCTGGCGTGGGCAGCTCGCTGGCGCCCCAAGCCATCCGAGGGCAAAGGCACATCTGTGCAAACTCCCGCGGCTGTGACTCGCCGTGCTTGGAATGCGCCGTCGCCGCCTGTTACGGGTGACGCTCCCGTGACGAGGCCTGGGCGCGGCCAGCCCGCATCCTGGACAGCCCAGCGGGTCATGAGGGTCGTGCCTTGCGACGTGAGGACACCAGTGAGCCGCTGAAGCACGACACGGTGCGCGCCCTCGCAGCGGCCACCGGAAAGGTGGTGTGGGTACTCACTCCCGGCGGAGCCCTCGCCGACGACAGCCCGAGCTGGCGCGCGCACACGGGGCAGTCCGTGGACGAGGCACGCGGCCCCGGCTGGGGTGACGCCATCCACCCCGAGGACCGTGACGCTTCCCGGCGCGCCTGGGCCGCCGCCCAGGCCCCGGCGACGCCGTACGACGTCGAGCTGCGCATCCGCCGTCCCAACCTGCGCTACACGCGCGCCCGCGTCCACGCCGTGCCCGTCCTCGACGCCGCGGGCGCCGTGGGCGAGTGGGTGGCGACGCTCGACGAGGTCTGGCTGGACGAGTCGGTGCGCCGCAACGAGGAGCGCCTGCGCCTGGCCACCCAGGCCGCGAAGGTCGCCGTCTGGGAGTACGACTTCGTCGCCGGGCAGATGACCCGCACGGAGAACCACGACGGCCTCTACGGCCTGCCGCCCCAGCAGGTGTGGACCTACGAGTGCTTCACCAGCGCCACCCACCCGGACGACGTGGCGCCCGCGGACCGCGCCATCCAGGAGTCCTGCGCCCCGGGCGGGCCGGATGACTACGCCGTCGACTTCCGCGTCATCCACGCGGACGGCTCCACCCACTGGCTGGCGTGCATCGGCCACATCTTCGCGCGGGACGCCTCCGGCCGCGCGACGCTCGTGCGCGGCACCCTCAGCGACGTCACCCGGCTCAAGACGGTGGAGGCCGAGCTGCGCGAGGCCGTCCGCGTCCGCGACGAGTTCCTCCAGATTGCCAGCCACGAGCTCAACACACCGCTCACCCCGCTGGCGCTCAAGCTGGAGAGCCTGCAGCGCCTGGCCGAGCGCGGCCCGCTGACCGGCGACGCGGTGCAGCGGCACGTGGACGTCGCGAAGCGGCAGATGAAGCGGCTGACGGGGCTCATCCGGGATTTGCTCGACGTGACGCGCCTGTCGCACGGCCGGCTGAAGCTCACGCCCTCGGAGGCTTCGCTGCCGGCCCTGGTGCGGGCGGTGGTGGAGCGCTTCGCGCCCGAGGCCCAGCGCGTGGGCAGCCCCCTTCACCTGACGGTGGACGGCGACGTCACCGGCCACTGGGACGTGGCCCGCCTGGAGCAGGTGGTGGAGAACCTGCTCGGCAATGCCCTCAAGTACGGGCAGGGCAAGCCGGTGTCCGTCGAGGTGTCCGGCTCCGCCGACTCCGCCCGGCTCGTGGTCCGCGACGAGGGCCTGGGAATCGAGGCGGAGGCCCTGCCGCGCATCTTCGACAAGTTCGAGCGCGCCCACTCCGCCCGCCACCACGGCGGCCTGGGGCTGGGCCTCTTCATCACCCGCCAGATTGTCGACGGCCACGGTGGCACCATCCACGTCACCAGCGAGCCGGGGCGCGGCGCCTGCTTCGAGGTGCGCCTGCCCCTGCGCCACGCTCCGCGCCCATGATGAAACCATGAGGCGCCCGTGAGGATTGCCTCGCACCGCTGCCCGTAGGGTGACTGCCATCACCCCGCCGGGAGCGCGAGACGATGGAGCCGAGGCACACGTGGACGAGGGCATTCTTCATGCTGCTGCTGTGCCTGGGGCCGGCGCGCGCGGCGGCGGAGCTCCCCTGGCTGACGCTGCCCGCCAGCGGACTGCGCGGCCTGCAACTGGACCTGCACGTGGGGAACCAGGCGGATGGGGTGGGCGTGTACGTGCCGATACGCCCGTACAACGAGGTGGACGGGCTGGCCCTCGAGGTCCGGCAGGGCAACCAGAACAAGAACCATGGCCTCGACCTGGCGTACCACCGGCAGCTCACGCCCGCGCGGAGCGGTTCGTCGTGTAACTGGTGCGAGGACCTCTTCTACTGGCCAAAGGACTTCAACGTGGGCGCCCAGGTGGGGTTCCACCTGCGCACCGCCGCGCCGTACACCAACCAGGCCGGACTGGGGCCGGCCCTGGGCCTCTCCATGGCGCGGCGGGCCACGCTGTTCGGAAGGGACACCGGCTTCATCGAGGGCTTCGCCGGTGTGCAGGGCGCCGCCGTGTTCTCCCCCTCCAGCAGCCGGCTGGAGGTGCCGCTGCGCGCCAGCCTGGGCGTGCAGGCGAAGCTGTGCGTCTTCCACCTCATGCTCGCGACGCGCGCGGGCTGGGACGACATGCGCCAGGGCCTCAACTCGCGCACCTCCGCCGAGGTCACCTTCTCCATCGGCTTCTGGGACTGCAGATGAGTGGCGGGAGTGGCAGGTGAGCGGATGTGCCCCGCCCTCCGGGAGAATGGACAGACACCTGGAAGTCTGTCCTGACCCGGGCCCTACGGGGGCCTGTTTCACGGTGATAGACTTCAGCGCATGGACAGAGTCGCGCTCTTCTTCTGGCTGGGCCTGCTGTTCGTCGCGGTCAACGTCATGTGGGCGCTGGCCCAGGCCGTGGTGGCGAGCGCGTTCGGCGCCCGGCCCCTGGCGGTGCAGGTGGGCTACGGGCCGAAGCTGCTGGCGTGGCGCATGGGGGGCATCGGCTGGAGCCTGCACCCCATCGTCCTGGGCAGCTCCGCGTCCTTCGCGCCCGGCGAGGAGGAGGCCGCCCAGGCGCCGACCCTGAAGAGCCGGCTCAACAAGCTGCCTCCGCCGCTGCACGCCCTGTCCCTGGCCATCCCCTGGTACGTGCAGATTGGCGTGGCCATGGCATGCCTGGGCCCCGCCGAGGGCTTCCACCAGTTCACGGAAGGGTTCCCCGCGGTGTTCAACCTGGCCGCGCTGCCGGAGCGCGTGGAGCGCTTCGTGGGCCTGCTGCGTGACGGCGAGCTGCTGCGTGCCTGGGGCATCATGAGCGCGAGGATGGCGGCCCTGAACCTGCTGCCCATCCCCACGCTCGCGGGCGGCTACCTGATGCTGCTGCCCTGGCGCGACAAGTCCCCCACGTGGGTGCGCCCCGTCGCCATCGCGCTGCTCGCCGTCTTCCTGCCCTGGGCCGCGTACGTGGCGTACCTCTTCGTCCGGGCCATCCTGTAGCGGCCGGGCGCGCCGGGCCTCAGGCGGGGACGAGCTCCACCGGCAGCGTCCTGGGCCCGTGGATGGTGAGCCCGGGGAGCCAGTCGATGTCCGGGGCGCGCAGCCGCACCGAGCGCACGCGCGGGACGAGCGCCTCCAGCGCGAGCCGGGCCTCCATGCGCGCGAGCTGCGCGCCCAGGCAGAAGTGGATGCCGTGGCCGAAGGAGAGGTGCTGGGTGGCCTTGTCCCGGCCGGGAAGGAAGGCGTCCGGCTGCTCGAAGACGCGCTCGTCGCGGTTGGCGCTGCCCACCAGCCCCATGACGAGGCTGCCCGCCGGAATGCGCGTTCCGGACAGCTCCACGTCCGAGGTGGCGACGCGGAAGGCGAACTGCGCGGGAGGCTCGTAGCGCAGCACCTCCTCGAGGAAGCGGGGGATGTGCGCGCGGTCCGCGCGGGCCTGCTCCAGCTGCTCGGGGAAGCGAGCGAGGAGGATGGCCGCGTTGCCGATGAGCTGCGCCGTCGTCTCCATGCCCGCGGGCAGCAGCAGGAAGAGGAAGGAGAGCACCTCTGCGTCGGTGAGCTGCTGCCCCTCCACCTCCGCGCGGAGCAGGTCGCTCACCAGGTCCTCCCCCGGCTGGCGGCGGCGCGCGGCGATGACGTCCCCCAGGTACGTCTCCATCTCCTTCACGGTGTCGCGGATGCCCTGGTGCTGCGCGGGCACGGCGGAGCTGATGAGGCCCATGTTCATCGACCAGCGCTTGAACTCGGTGAAGGTGGACGGCTCCAGGCCGAGCATCCGGCCGATGACGTTGCGGGGCAGCACGAAGGAGAAGGCGTCCACCAGGTCCACCTCGCGCCGGTGGACGGCGGCCTCGGCCAAGGTCTGCGCCTCGTGGCGCACCTGCGCCTCCAGCCGCGCCATGCCCGTGGGGCCGAAGGCGCGGGTGACCAGCGCACGCAGCTGGGTGTGGCGCGGCGGGTCCATCGTCACCAGGGACGCAGCCACCGGATTCGGGCCGAGCCAGGGCGGCTCCGCGGTGATGGCGAGCGCTTCGGACGAGAAGCGCTGCGCGTCCTTCTGGAGCGCGCGCACATCTTCGTAGCGGGAAGCGGCGTAGGCCCCGAAGGGAGCGATGCGACAGAGGCCGGGCTCCGCGCGCATGCGGGCATACAGGGCGTGGCGCTCGGACTCGGTGGCGGGGGCGAAGAGGTCATACGTCTGCAACGGCGTCTCCAGGAGGGTGGCGCCGCGACCAGGCCTGACGCGGCGGCGGTGCCCCACGTGGCCTGGATGGGCGGGCGGGGCTCCACGAGAGATACGGACTCAGCCCGGGGGACTGGCTGCGCGGGTGCCCCGGTGCCCGTGGAGCGTGCGCGGCTGCTACTCCGGGTCCGAGTCGATGATTTTCTTGGCGATGCTGAAGGGATAGCCCGCCCGTGCCAGGGAGGCGAGGTCCCGCTGGCGGTTCTCCTCGCGGGTGCTGGCAACCTTCCGGAAGGGGCCCAGCCGCTTCTTCCGCGCCCAGATGCGTGCGGCGTCCTCATCGGAGACCTCCGCCGTCGCGTCGGCCAGCTTCTGGGTGACGACGTCCGCCGAGACGCCCTTCATCCGCAGCTTCTGGGCAATCACCCGCGTGCTGCGCCCCGAAGCGCGCAGCGAGTGCGCCTTCATCCGGGCGTAGGCCTCGTCGTTGAGCAGCCCGTTGCGCACGAGCTTCGCGACGAGCTCGTCCAGCCAGCCGAGCGCCTGGGCCTTGTCTCCTCCGTGGAACTTGAGGGACTTGGTCACCCGGCGCATCAGCACGCGTTTGAGCTGGCTCTGCGTGGCCGCGTACCGCTTCAGGTAGTGCAGCGCCGCGTTCTCCAGGTACGTCGGAGAGACCTTCCGGGGCGGCTTGGCCTGACGCGGCGGCTTCCTGTCTTGTCCTTCCCGCGACTCGTCCATGGCGCCGGGTCTACCACCCGGGTCTGACACCCAGAAGCCCGGGCGTTACCTGGAAGGGAGGGGCTGGACGGCGGCCTGCTCCATGTCCGTGAGCGCCAGCGTCTCGCTCGCCAGCGCGTCGCCGTCTCGTGAGAAGGCGAGCAGCGCATCGGCGCCTGGCGACTCGGTGTGGAAGCGCTGGACGTCCCCGAAGAAATGGTGCAGCTCCGACGCGGTGCAGGTGGGCAGCCAGACGCGGAGCACCCGGGGGTCGTAGTAGCGGAAGACCAGCGTCTTGCCCCGCTCGTCGCGGACCTTGAGGAACTTCCGGAAGTGCCGCCGCAGCGGCTCCAGCCCCTGGGACGAGGTGAAGAAGATGCCCCAGCTGTGGCCCCAGGCCTCGGTCAGCAAGCTCACCGTCAGCGGGTGCGCGACGTCCAGCCTGACGAGGTAGGGGGCCACCTCGATGAGCTCCAGCGGAAGCTTCCCCGCGTAGAGGCAGCTGTGCGGGAAGCGGCCGTCCAGCACCCGCCGGTGGACGCGCCGGTCCCTGGCGCCGTCGAGGATGGCGTACAGGTGCGTGCCCGGCGTCCGTGCCTTCTCGGCCTCGAGCACGCGCAGCAGCGCGGGGAGGTAAGGAGCGCTCATGCGGCGGCCCGCTGCTTCCGGCGACGCTCGCACTCCTCGCAGAAGGGCACGCCCTGCTCGGCCGCGCGCCGGAGCGTCTCCGCCTGCCGGGCCGCGTCCGGGAAGAGCTCTTCTTCGATGACGGCCACCGGCCGAGGCGCGGGGGGCTCCGGCCGGATGGGCTCGGGAGGCTCCGGCCAGAACCACGCGCCCGCGGGCTCGTCGACGCGCACGGCCACCAGCTCGCCCTGCTCGAAGGCCCGGACCAGCCGCTCGCGGATGCGCTGGTCGTTCCGGCTCCGCTCCAGCGAGGAGAGGCCCCGGGGCGCGTGGCCGCCGAGCGCCTCGTACATCTCCAGCAGGGTGCTGCGCGCGTACGTCAGCCAGTGGTCCAGGTGCCAGCAGATGAAGGCGGAGGGCACCTGGAGGCCGGTGTCAGCCGCGGCGGCGTCGCTCCCGAGGACGACCTCGTAGTGCTGGGGGCGCCCCCGGAGTCGCCAGGGGCCGGGACGACCGAATCGGGAGAACGACACGTGAAGAGCTCCTCGCACGGGGGGGGCGGCGAGTGGAGACAGGTGCAGCCGGTGTGCCGCGCGCTCCAGCCCGGGCCAGCGGGGAATTCCGGGGGAGCCCGGCTCTCTTACACCCGAGGCTCGCGTCCCGCCAGGACGCTGCGCGCGTCCCACCGGCACGCAGGAAGGGCCGGCGCCAGGGGGAGGGGCCCGCCACCGTGTTGCTCTTGTTCATGATTTTCGTGGCTCGGGGCTTGCTCCAGTGCTTCCTGGAAGACACCCATGAGCTACCAGGACATTCTCGAAAACAGCGCGCTGACGCCCCGAGTCACCGCGGTGCTGGGGTTCTGGGACACGAAGGAAGCGCGCTTCTCCTACGTCTTCCTTCCTCCCACGGGGGCGCTGAGTGCCACCGTGGCGGGGCTGACGCTCGCGACGCAGGCGGGGACGTTCAACGGCTCCAACGTGAGCTGTGTCAGCCCCGGCTGTCCGCTCGTTCCGGCGGCGCTCCCGTACTACGTCGTGTCCTGCGCGGCGGCCATCCGCAACGGGCAGACGCTCGTGTCGGACGTGGAGTACCGCGTCTGGCCCGCCTACATCGACGTCGAGCTCGTCTCCGTCGACGAGAACGGCCAGCTGCTGGCGAACGAGGCCATTGCCTTCCACGTGCAGGAGAAGAAGCCGGCGGACGGCACGCCATGGCGGGCGGTCCTGCGCAAGGTGACGAACGCCCAGACGGGGGCATGCCGTGTCCAGTTCCAGCAACCGGCCTATCTGGGGCCGACGGAGGTCATCGTCCCGAAGCCCTACGTCGTCAAGCAGTGGGACACGGGCAGCGCGACGGTGGGCCGCGTCCGCAGGGCGCGCGTCCAGACGACCTTCACCGCGGGCTTCCTCGGGCCGCTGGCCAACGCGAAGGTCCAGCAGGTCATCAACCGCGACAGCGGCGCCGAGGGCCGGGATGGCAAGGGCCGGGTCATCACCTTCGTGGTGGGCGGCAAGGGGGATGGGGCCCGGGCGCCGCTCAACAAGATTGCCCTCGAAGGCGCGGACATCTTCATCACCTGCACCTTCTCCCGGAAGTCGAAGCGCTCCAACGAGCTGCCCGAGCTGAAGGGCGTGCTGGACCTGGCGAAGACGCAGGGGGGCAAGGTGCAGACAGGGCGCGTCGTCGTCGGTGCCGACAAGGAGGCGAGCTTCCAGGTGGACCTGGGCATCGCCGGAGGCGAGACGTGCAAGGTGGAGATTGGCGCCCGGAAGGGGACGGTGACGGACACGCTCGACTTCGAGACGTGGCGGGAGGTGGAGTACGAGCTGCTGCAGCCAGTGGCGGACGGAGACGACCGGCTCACCGACTTCACCGTCCTCAAGTCGAAGACCGTGCTGGGCCTGAAGGATGAGACTGTCGCGGCCATCACCACGTGCCTGGACGACGTGTTCGTCAAGCTCGTGGAGCGGCGCGCCGACTTCCTGCGCAAGAGCGACCTGGTGGATGGCGGCCGGTACAACGTCTTCGACGGAGCCCTCCTGGGGAAGGACGCCGGCACCCAGTTCTTCGTGCTGACCGAGCGCCGGAAGGACGAGCTGCTGGGCCGGATGATGCAGCACCGGGACAAGCGCACGATGAGCCTCCTGCTGTGCGACTTCGCCGCGCTCCCGAGGCAGTGGGACCAGAGCTTCGCGGAGGTCGAGGGCCCCGTCGAGCGGGACGTCGCCGAGAAGCGGTTCGCCTTCGAGCACACGCTCGACGACAGCGTGGGCGGCGTGGGGGCCGGGGTGTTCTGCATCCAGAAGCTCGCTTGGAAGGCCAGCAAGTGCAGGACCCTGGCTGCCGATGGCGATGACGGCTTCCCGGGTTTCTGGGAGGACATCACCGACGCGCAGGACCCTGGCGGCGCGCTGAGGGCGGGGGTCGAGTACACGACGGAGGTGGCCATCCGCGCGCACGTCGAGCTGCTCCTGGCCAGGAAGGTCCGGCTCAAGGCGCCCACCGAGGACCCGTCCTACCTGGGAGTCCGTCTGCCCGTGGTCGGCGGAACCTTCAGGTCCGGAGGGCACGAGTTCCAGATAACCCTCCAGGTCCAGGGCGTGTGCGTGCACCTCGTCGGGGGCATGGCGCTGGCGGGGGACGCGGTGCTCAGCATGGCCCTGGGACAGATGCATGTGAACGCCCTGGCACGGACGCTCACGCACGAGCTGGGCCACAACATGGGCCAGGCCTATGGAGGCAAGACGCTCGACCCGGCCTTCGGGCGCACGTCCCCCATTCCGGGCCTTCCCTTTCCGAAGGTGGTGCCGGAGGGAGACATCTACACAGGGAAGACGCACCAGGGACTCCACTGCGCCAGCGGCCTCACCAACAAAGGGGCGGAGAACTACGATTTCAGTACGTATCCGCTGGCAGGCGAGGAGCACACGTGCGTCATGTTCGGCACGGCGGTTCATACGTCCGACAAGGTCTACATGTTCTGCGCGGGCTGCCGGGAGCACCTCCTCGCGGAGGACCTGGACGACATCCGCCGCGACTGGCGCCGCTGAGCACGCATGGAAGAGGGACAGCGCATGACGCAGGACATCTTCGGGCTCACGGATGTGGACTACCGTGAGAACCCCTACCGGACGCTGCGCGACTTCGCCTGGAAGCGGATTGGCGACCAGGTGCGTGGCATCGCCATCGGCTGTCCCCGGCAGGTGCAGCTGGGCACGCAGGGGGAGCTGCCCCTGCTGGCCTACCACAGCGACTCCCTGAAGGAGCTGAAGCGCGCGCCGTTCGACCACGCCGTCGTAGTGGGCGTGGAGCTGGAGCACGGGCTGCTGCGGGCCGCGCTGGCGGAGCCGGACGAGTCCGCGGGCCCGCCGAGTGAGGGCGAGCCGCAGCCGGGCTTCGCGGGCATGGAGCACCTCATCGACCTGCGCACGACGCTCGGGCTGCACTGGGCGCCGGGGACGTGGCGGGTGGTGGTGCTGCTGAGGGAGCGCTGCTCCAACCTCGTGACGGTGCGGCTGGAGCGCGACGAGCGCGCCTTCGTGGACCCGGAGGTGGAGCGGTACCAGGCCCTGCAGCGCCTGCCCTGGAAGGCGCTGTCGCCCCTGCCGCTGCCGGGCGCCCCGTGGGCCCGCCTCGGCCCCACGGAGGGCTCGCCCCCCGTCCCCGAGGCGCCGGGCCTGGAGCTGCGCGCCGCCGAGCGCGTGGTGCCGCTGCGCCCGGGGGCCACCGCGCCGCTGCGGGTGGCCTTCCGGCTGCCGGTGTCCCGCGAGGGCATTCCCCGGGGCGGGCTGGAGGTTGCCGGGCTGGACCGGACGGCGCGGGCCTTCGCGCCCGTGTGGCTCGTGCTGCTGGGCAGCCAGACGCCCGGGCCCGTGGTGCTGCCGCTCCACGTGCCCAGCTTCGAGCCCGCGGAAGGGCCCGAGGGCGTGGGGTTCGCCGAGGTGGACCTGCTGGGGATTGCCGCGCTCGCGTCCCGGCCGCAGACCTGGTTCTGCTACGCCTTCTCCGGCGAGTGGATGGCCGGCCCCGCGGTGGTCGCCTTCGTGGACGGGGAGGGGACGTGAGCGACTCGCGGCCCGTGATGATGATTCGAGAGGCCCAGCTCCGGACGCTCGGCCAGTCCACCGTGGACACGTTCAGCTCGCGGCTCGCCGTCCACCTGCGCCGGTTCTTCCCGGACCGCTGCGACGCGCTCGGCGAGGCGCTGCCGGGCTTCATCGCCCACGGCGTGGCGCGGGCGCGGCACCATGGGCTGAGGTCCGAGCGGGAGGTCTGCCGGTACGCCGGGCTGATGTGCGTGCTCGGGCGCGACTTCGACACGGCGCCGGGCCTGGAGTGGGCCCGCGAGCTGCTGGAGCTGGAGCACCTGGCGCCGGCCC
The DNA here is from genome assembly GCF_024198175.1 of Pyxidicoccus xibeiensis. Taxonomy (NCBI): domain Bacteria; kingdom Pseudomonadati; phylum Myxococcota; class Myxococcia; order Myxococcales; family Myxococcaceae; genus Pyxidicoccus; species Pyxidicoccus xibeiensis. The sequence continues at coordinate 475,237 of NZ_JAJVKV010000004.1, read as the reverse complement.
TCCGGCTCGACGTGCTGACCCGAGAAACCCAGGAGTGGCTGCGGGCCGCCCCGTCCGGAGGGGCGCCATGAGCACGGGCAACGACAGCGGGGCCACCCGGCAGGAGGAGTCGCAGGCGCTGGCGGCCTCCAGCGCCGCGGCGCAGACGGGGTTCTCGGACCGGGAGGTAGGGGGCGCGGTGCTGCCCTGCGAGGCCGGGCTCCGCTTCCGGGTGGAGGTGGAGGCCGAGCCGCCGCCCGTCCTGGTGCTGACGTCGGAGGTGCTTCCTCCCGCGCCTCCCCCCGGAGAGGGACAGCCATGAGCTACGTGGACATCCTCGAGGGCTCCCTCCTGGCCCCGCGGGCCGTCCTCGAGCTGGGGTACTGGGACACGCGCGAGGCGACCTTCACCTATGTCTTCCGTCCTCCTCCGGGCGCCCTGGGCGCCACCGTGGCGGGGCTGAGCCTGCCGGACCAGGCGGGGACGTTCAGCGGAAGCGTCGTGACCTGCGCCGGCCCTCGCTGTCCCGCCGTCCCGCTGGGGCTGCCGTACTACGTGATGTACTTCGCCGTCACCTTCAAGCAGCAGTTCATCGTGTCGGACGTCGAGTACCGCGTCTGGCCCGCACGCCTCGACGTGGAGCTGGTTCCCTACGACGAGAACAACCAGGTCGTGGCCAACGAGGAGATTCCGTTCGAGGTGGTGTGGAAGAAGCCTCCGGACGGCCTCACGGCGGACGGGGGCGTGCTGAGCCAGAAGACGAGCGCCGTCGACAACAAGCGGCAGGTCGCGCTCACCCAGGCGAAGCCGGTGGAGCTCCGCTTCGCGAAGCCCTACGTCTTCAAGCAGTGGGACACGGGCACCGCGACGGTGGGCAGCGTCCGCAAGGCGCGCATCCAGACGACCTTCACCGCGGGCTTCCTCGGGCCGCTGGCCGACGCGAAGATTCAGCAGGTCATCAACCGCGCCAGCGGCGCCAAGGGCCGGGACGGCAAGGGCCGGGTCATCACCTTCGTGGTGGGCGGCAAGGGGGATGGGGCCCGGGCGCCGCTCAACAAGATTGCCCTCGAAGGCGCGGACATCTTCATCACCTGTACCTTCTCCCGGAAGTCGAAGCGCTCCGACGAGCTGCCCGAGCTGAAGGGCGTACAGGACCTGGTGAGCACGGATGGAGGCAAGGTGCAGACGGGGCGCGTCACCGTCGGTGCCGACAAGGAGGCGAGCTTCCAGGTGGACCTGGGCATCGCCGGGGGCGAGACGTGCAAGGTGGAGGTGGGCGCGCGGAAGGGGACGGTGACGGACACGCTGGACTTCGAGACGTGGCGGGAGGTGGAGTACGAGCTGCTGCAGCCGACGGCGGACGGAGACGACCGGCTCACCGACTTCACCGTCCTCAAGTCGAAGACCGTCCTGGGCCTGAAGGACGAGACACTCCTGGCCACCACCACGTGTCTGGACGACGTGTTCATCAAGCTCGTCAAGCGGCGCGAGGAGTTCGTGCGCAAGACGGACCTGAGCCATGGCGGGGCCGCCAACGTCCTGGACGGGGCGGTGTTCGAGAAGACCGCTGGCACGAAGGTCTTCGTGCTGAGCACGGGCCAGCAGGCGACGCTGCTGAACGCGCTGATGCAGCACCGTGACGGCCGCACGATGAGCATCCTGTTGAGTGACTACCTCGTCATTCCCAGGCAGTGGGACCAGAGCTTCCTGGCGGTGGAAGCGCCGGGGGAGCATGCCGTCATGGCGACGCGGGTCGCGCTCGAGCTCACGCTCGACGACAGCGTGGGCGGCGTGGGCGCCGGGGTGTTCTGCATCCAGAGGCTCGCGTGGAAGGCCACCCAGTGCAGGACCCTGGCTGACGATGGCGATGACGGCTTCCCGGGCTTCTGGGAGGACATCACCGACGCGGAGGACCCCGGCGGCGTGTTGAGGACGGGGGCCGAGTACACGACGGAGGCGGCCATCCGCGCGCACGTGGAGCTGGTCCACTACCAGAAGCTCCGGTTCAAGGCGCCCACCGGGGACCCGTCCTACCTGGGGGTCCGCCTGCCCGTGGTCGACGGGTGCTTCAGGTCCGGGGCTCGTGAGTTCCAGCTCAGCTTCCAGCTCCAGGGGGTCTGCCTGCAGCCCGCGCGGGGCTCGGCGCTGCGGGGGGACACGGGGCTCAGCACGGTCCTGGGCGCGACCCATGCGAACGCCCTGGCGCGGGCCCTCACGCACGAGCTGGGACACAACATGGGGCAGGCCTATGGCGGAAAGACGCTGGACGCGACCCTGGGGCGCACGGCGCCCATTCCGGGCATCCCCTTCCCGAAGGGGGTGCCGGACGGAGACGTCTACACGGAGAAGTCACACCAGGGGCTGCACTGCGCGAACGGGCTCACGAAGAAGGCTTCGCTGAGCTACGACGCCGCCACGTATCCCGAGGTCGAGCTGGAGCACACCTGCGTCATGTTCGGCGCAGGGGCGGCGAACAGCGCCAAGGTCTACACGTTCTGCGAGGGCTGCAAGGAGCGCATCCTCGCGGAGAACCTGAGCGACATCCGCCTCAACTGGCGGCTCTGAGCTCAGGCCTTCTTCGACTCGAACAGGGCGGACACCGCGCCGGACGGGTCCTCGATGACGCAGTAGCGGCCCATGCCTCCGTCGCGAATCTGGCCGCGCACCTTGCCGCCCATCGCGGTGACGCGCTCCAGGCTGCGGTCCAGGTCCTCCACGGTGATGTACACCAGCCACGCGGCCGGCAGGTCCGCGTTGGGGCCCCGCGCGTGGCACACGCCCGCCGCGGGCGCTTCACTGCCGGGCGGAATCATCAGGAAGTCCTCGTACCCGCCCATGTCCAGGCCCACGCCCTTCCAGCCCACCACGTCCCGGTAGAAGTCCTTCACCGCCACGGCGTCCTTCACCGTGAGGTCCATCCAGCCCACGGTGCCCACTGCCGGCTTCGACTGCTCGCTCATGCGCTCGCCCCTTTCGGCGGCGCACTCTAGCCGCGCGGGCCCTCAGAGCGACTTCAGCGACTCCGGGACTTCCCACTCGGGCTTGAGGCGGGAGATGACCTTGGCCAGGTTCTCCTTGTCCTGCGCCTTCTCCAGCGCGGCCTCGGGCGTAATCACCCCGTCCTTCACCAGCCGCTCCAGGTGCATGTCCAGCGTCTGCATGCCCTGGCCCTGGCCGGCCTGCATCTTGGACGCAATCTGGAAGACCTTGCCCTCGCGAATCATGGACGCAATGGCGCTGCTGCCCACCAGGATTTCCAGCGCCGCCACGCGGCCCTTGCCGTCCGCCGTCTTGATGAGCTGCTGGGCGACGATGCCCGCGAGGCTCTCCGCCAGCATGCCTCGCACCTGCGCCTGCTCGTCCGCGGGGAAGGCGTTGATGATGCGGTCGATGGTGGCCGGCGCGCTGTTGGTGTGCACCGTGGCGAACACCAGCACGCCGAAGCTGGCCAGTTGCAGCGCCAGCTTCATCGTCTCGTTGGTGCGAAGCTCGCCGATGAGGATGACGTTCGGGTCCTCGCGGCCCGCCGAGCGGATGGCCGTGGCGAAGCTGGACGCGTGCGGCCCCACCTCGCGGTGCGTCACCTGCGCCTTCTGGGACTCGTGGACGAACTCCACCGGGTCTTCAATCGTCAGCACGTGCGCGGGGCGCGTCTGGTTGATGTAGTTGATCATCCCCGCCAGCGTGGTGGACTTGCCGCTGCCGGTGGGGCCCGTCACCAGCACCAGCCCGCTGCGCCGGTCCGCCAGCTTGCGCACGACTTCGGGCGTCTTCAAATCCTCCAGCGACAGCACCTTGCTGGGGATGGTGCGGAAGACGGCCGCCAGGCCCGTCAGCTTGTTGAAGTAGTTGGCGCGGAAGCGGGCCTTGGTGCCGTAGCCGTAGGCGAAGTCCAGGTCCAGCTCCTCGACAATCTGCCGCTGCTGCTCGGGGTTGATGAGCTCGAAGAGCAGCGCCTCCATCTCCTGCTGGGTGAGGAGCTCCTCGCGCAGGGGCTTCAGCTCGCCGCGGATGCGGCCCAGGGGCGGGTAGCCCACGCCCAGGTGCAGGTCGCTGCCCTTCTGCTCCAGCAGCGCGTCGAAGAGGGTGGCGATACGAGGGGAGGTGTTCATCTCAGGAGCCCTTCCTGCCCATCAGCGAGCCCATCTTGCTCAAGAGCCGCGCGCTGTCTTGCGACGTCTCCGGGGCCGCCACCGTGTTGCCGGCCCGCTTGCCCGTCACCACGGCCTCCAGCTCGTCCGGGTTGTCCACGAAGGCCTTGGCCACCTCCAGCTTCACCTTGCCCGCGCGCACCAGGTCCGCGAGCGAGTCCTCGAAGCGGACGATGCCCAGGCTCTTGCCGCGCTGCTGGAGGGAGGGAATCTGGTACGTCTTGTTGTCGCGGATGAGGTTGCCCAGGGCCACCGAGCCGGGGAGCACCTCCGCCGCGGCCACCATGCCCTTGCCGTCCGCGCTCGCCATCAGCCGCTGGCTGACGATGAGGCGCAGGCCGCTGGACAGGGACAGGCGCACCTGCTGCTGGTCCGCGGGCGGGAAGAGGTCGATGAGCCGGTCGATGGTCTTCGCCGCGCTCGGCGTGTTCATGGTGCTGATGAGCAGGTGGCCCGTCTCGCTGGCCGCCAGCGCCATGCGCACCGTCTCCGTGTCGCGCAGCTCACCCACGACGATGACGTCCGGGTCCTCGCGGAGGCTGCCCTTGAGCGCGCTGGCGAACGTCTTCGTGTGCGAGCCCACCTCGCGCTGGCTGATGAGGGCCTTCTTGCGCGGGTGGACGAACTCCACCGGGTCCTCCACCGTGAGCACGTGGTGCGTCGTCTCGCGGTTGATGATGTCCACCAGCGCCGCCAGCGTGCTCGTCTTGCCGTGGCCGGACGGGCCGGTGATGACGATGAGGCCCTGGTGGTGGTGCACCGCCTTGGCGATGTCCGCGGGCAGGCCCAGCGACTCCAGCGTGGGCACCTCGCGGGAAATCACGCGGAAGGTGCCCTTGTAGCCCGTGCGCTGCCGGCCCACGTTGACGCGGAAGCGCCCCATCTCCGGCGAGTCCAGCGAGAAGTCGCAGCTGCCGTCCTTGTCCAGCACCGCGCGCAGCCGCTCGGGCACCACCGGCAGCAGCAGCTGCTCCACCCGGGCCGCGTCCAGCACCGAGCCCTGGGGCACCAGGTCCCCCGCGAGGCGGAAGAGGACGGGGCGCTCCGAGATGATGTGCACGTCGCTGGCCCGCATGCTCCGGGCCTCCTCGAGCAGCGCGGCCAGCACGTGCGACGCGGAACCCGACGACCGCTGCGCGGCGGAAGCACGGGCCTGGGGCGCGGGCTCGGGCGCACGCGCCGGTGCCGGAGCAGGAGCAGGAGCCGCCGGTGCCGGAGCAGGGCGGGCGACGGGCGCGGCGGGCGCGGGTGCTGGAGGCGCGGGGGCTCGCGCGGCGGGCGAGGGAGCCGGCGCGGCGGCCTGCGGTGCGGCGGGAGCCGGCGCCTGGGCGGGCTGCGCGGCATCGGCGCGGGTGAGCCGCAGGTGGAGCAGGTCTCCGCGGCGCATGGCGGCGATGGAGAGCGCCCCCAGGCCGTTGGCGTTGACGGACCACTGCACCGGGGTGTCCGTGACGGTGGAGGCCCGGGCCAGGCCCACCATGGCCTGGAGCGCCCGGGTGACGTCGTCCGTCGTCACGGCGGCGGGGTCCACCGGCTCGTAGCCGTTGCTCCCGCGGATCATCGGTGGGCGGCCCGTCGCCAGGGTCAGCTCCGTGACTCCGGGGCGCGACAGGTGCCGCAACAGCTCTGCGAGGGGTTTCATGCGGGGTCGGTCCAGACCGCGATGCGCGCGGGGCGCTGGGGGACCGCAGGATAGTCGACAATGGGAGGGACATGGCAGGCCCGGACCCAGCGCCAAGGCGCCCGCACGCAGCGTCCGGGCAGGGGCCCGTCCTGGCGGTGGCTGCCGGCTTCCGGGGGCCGGACGCACGGCACCCTGTCCCGCCAGGGCCTGGAGGCCCGAAGCGGGGATGGCTCGGCTTCGTGGGGAAGTGAAGCGCGCTCCGGGGCCGGCAGGCGGGCCCGCTCGGAGCGGGGGGCGGGAGGAGCGACCTCCCGCCCGGGAGTACAGCGGGGCGGCTACAGCTCGCGGGACATCAGGAGCCGGAGCTTGCCGGACTTCTTGGAGACCACCGTGGCCACGGTGGTGAAGCCTTCCTTGCGGTAGAAACTCACCGCCGCCGAGTTGGACGGGTCCACCCGGAGGGCAATGGTCTTCCGGTACATGTCCCGGGCCGCCTTGAGCGCCTGCTCCAGCAGGACCTTGCCCAGGCCCTTGCGGCGCAGCTCGGGCTTCACCACGATGTTGCGCAGGTACGCCGCGCCCGGCACCGGGCCGTCCCGCTCCACCGTCACATAGCCCACCAGCTGGCTCTGCAGCTTCGCCACATGCACGTAGGGCTTGAGCTGCGTGAGGGCCTTGAGGCTGTCCTCCTGCGTCTCTCCCCGGCTCTTCCAGGGCTCGGAGCCGGCGCGCAGGGCCGCCACCGACGTCATGTCCTCGTCGGTGGGCAGGGTGAACTTCACCGCCGTCATCAGGTCGTTGGGCAGGCCCGCCACATCCAGCACCGGCGCTGGGGCCTTGTCCATACCCGGGTCCACCTGCTTCATCGTCATCGCCTTGCTCCTCCGTCGCGCTGCGATCCTAACCGCTCCCCCGGCACCCGTGCACGCGGTGATTCCGCGCACATTGTCCTCTCAAGTGAGGAGACTGCCTTCCCCGCTTGTGAGGGCCGGACCCGACCAAACCCCCCATGCTCCCAGCCCATTCCACGGATGAGCCCCGCTTCCACGCCCGGAAGCCGACCGGCCTTCCGCGCCGGGCCTCTTCCCACTATAAAAACCGGAGTCGTGCGCGAGGCGCCATACTTCGCGCCTCGAACCGGCCAGCCCGAGTCCCCTCCTTGCAACTCAACCACGCCCAGCGCGAGCTCACGCTCAAGATCGTCTACTACGGGCCCGGGCTGAGCGGGAAGACGACGAACCTGCGCCATCTCCACGCCCGGGCCTCCGCGGAAGTGCGCGGTCGCCTGCTCACCGTGGAGACCCACGATGACCGCACCCTCTTCTTCGACCTGCTGCCCGTGTTCTTCTCCACGTCGACGGGCTTCAAGGTGAAGGTGAAGCTCTTCACCGTCCCCGGCCAGGTCATCCACAATGCAACGCGCCGCATCGTGCTCCAGGGCGCCGACGCGGTGGCCTTCATCGCCGACAGCCGGCGGGGCGCCACCGCGGACAACAACGCCTACTGGCGCAACCTCCAGGAGAACATGAAGGAGAACGGCCTGGATGTGGACCAGGTGCCCGTGGTCATCCAGTTCAACAAGCGGGATTTGCCGGACGCCCGGACGGACGCGGAGATTGAAGCGGCCCGGCGGCGGGGCGGCGAGGCGGTGGTGGGGGCGGTGGCGCTCAAGGGCGAGGGGGTGCTGGAGACCTTCCACGCGGTGGCGCAGGCGGCCTACCGGCGGCTGGACGCGCGTGCCCACCTGGCGCGCAACCTGGGGCTGACGGAGGAGGAGTTCCTGGGACAGATATTCCGGCGGATGGACGTCACCGGCACGGCGCTGGAGGCCCGGTACGGACCGGCGGCCGGCGGTGGCGAGCGCAGTGGCAGTGGGGGCGTGAGATGAGCGGGCCCGCGGACCTTTCCCGGCGCGAGTCGGTGCTCCAGCGGCGGCTGATGCTCGCGGACATGCTGGATTTACCCTCCTTCACGGAGGTGGTGAGGAGCTTCAGCGAGCTGTACCGGGTGGGCATCCGGGTGCTGGACGCGCGCGGCGCGAAGCTGGCGGACGTGAAGGTGGGGCACGGCGAGTTCTGCGCCTACGTCTTCAACTTCCCGGACGGGCGCTCGCGCTGCACGGCCACGGTGGCCCGGGTGAAGGACGGCCCGGTGGCGCCGGTGCACGGCGCGCGCCCCGCGCAGGGCGACGGCGCGGACGAGGCGGGGCTCATCGCGCTGCCGTGCTTCACCGGCCTGCGCTACCTGGTGATGCCGGTGCGCTGGGAGGGAGACCTGCTGGGCCGGGTCATCCTGGGGCCCTTCACGCCCGAGGAGCTGAAGGACTTCCCGGCCTCGCTGACGGACATCTCCGGCGTGGACCTGGAGCGGGCGCACGAACTGGTGAGCCGGGTGCGGCGCGCGCCCGAGCGCACGGCGGCGCAGGTGCTGGTGCACTTCGGCCAGGTGCTGGCCGCGCTGGTGGCCAGCGGGCAGCGCGCGTACCTGGCCACGCAGCTCCACATCGAGGCGATGCTGGAGACGCACCGGGATTTGGAGGCGCACAACACCCGGCTGGCCCAGGCCAACATCCGGCTGAAGGAGCTGGACCGGCTGAAGTCCACCTTCCTGGGCACGGTGAGCCACGAGCTGCGCACGCCGCTGGCGTCCATCATCGGCTACTCGGAGATGCTGGCCGAGGGCCTGGCCGGGGCGCTCAACCCGGAGCAGCTGCTCTACGTCCGCACGATTGTGGAGAAGGGCGAGTCGCTGCTCAACCTCATCTCGTCCATCCTGGACCTGAGCCAGATTGAGGCCGGCCGGCTGCGGCTGGTGGTGGCCCCGGTGGACCTGGGCGGCGTCATCCAGACGGCCGTCTCCAGCGTGGCGCCGCAGGCCCACCGCAAGGGCGTGGAGCTGGAGGTGCGGCTGCCGCCCCCGCCGCAGCCCCGGCTGACGGGAGACGCGGACAAGCTGCGGCAGGTGGTGGTCAACCTGCTGGCCAACGCGGTGAAGTTCACCCAGTCCGGAGGCCGGGTGTCCGTGGTGATGTCGGAGGCGGGCGCGCAGACGGAGGTGAGCGCGCAGGGCTACCGCATCAGCGTGGAGGACACCGGCGTGGGCATCCGCAGGGACCAGTTCGAGCGCATCTTCCAGAGCTTCTACCAGGTGGACGGCAGCTCCACCCGCGAGCACGGCGGCGCGGGGCTGGGGCTGGCGATTGTAAAGAGCCTGGTGGAGGGCCACGGCGGCCGCGTGTCCGTGGAGAGCGAGTTCGGCCGGGGCTCGCGCTTCACGGTGGTGCTGCCGCTGCACCCGCCCATGCCGGACCACGGGCTGCTCACCGCGCCGCCGCCCATGCCGGAGTCGCCCCCGGGGCAGGACCGGTTCTGACGCGGGCGGAGCGTGGAAGGAACGTTCCTTCCACGTCCGTGCGCTCGGGCGTCAGGCCTGGGGCGCGGCCCGCCTGCGCCGCGCGGCGAGCCAGGCACCGAGCACCAGCGGCAGCCACGGGGCGCCCACGCTGGTGGCGCCACAGCCGCAGCCGCTGGTGTCCGGCTCGTCAGGACGTCCCGTGCCGGCGTCGGCCTGCGTGCCGGCGTCCATCGTCCCGGCGTCCATCGTCCCGGCGTCCTCCGAGGTGCCGGCGTCCGTCGTTCCCGCGTCGGTGGTGCCCGCATCTTCCGGCGTGCCCGCGTCCTCGGCCGTGCCGGCATCCGTCCCGGCGTCCGTCGGCGACGTGGACGGGCGCACTGCTACGGTGAAGCCACACGTCGTCGTGTTGCCGGACGCGTCGGTGGCCGTCACGGTGACAGCCGTCTCTCCCAGGGGGAAGCGCGAGCAGGGTGAGCGCGGCGAGGGACAGCAGGCAGAGAGGCCGTGGGGTCAAAGCAGGGGGCTCCTGAGCACCGCGGAGTTGGAGAACGACTTGCGATGTGACCGGGCCCGGCCTGCCCGGTCATCAGGGGTGCCGCATCGTTGCCTCGTCGTATCCGCGAGCTGGGATGTCGGAGTCGAGCGACGAGGAGTGACGCCAGGCGCCGCGCTGGAAATCGGGGAGGAACATCACCAGGGCGCCAGGTGCCGCAAAAGCAATACGTGGGCGGCACGAAAACCTGAATCCGCGCATGGAGATTTCTTCCCGGCGACAGGGAAGTCGGGCTTTCAAGCGGGGAATTTCACGGAGTCTCCCCGGACACCCCGGTGCCGCATATGTTCCGCCCATGCTCTCCGGACGCCCCCCCGCAGCCTCCTACGTACTCATCGACGCCGAGAACATCGACTGGGCCGTGTCCAACGTGGTGGGACGCAAGCCCGAGTCCCAGGACCGCGTGCAGTTCGACCGGCTGGTGTCCTTCTGCGAGACGAACTTCCCGGCCCCCGTGCGCTGCGTGGTGGTGCTCAACGCGCGCGGCGAGCAGCTGCCGGACGTGATGATTGGCTTCGTGAGGGCGCTGAAGTCCGCCGGCTGCGAGGTGGCGCTCCTGTACGGGCGGCCGGAGCAGAAGGTGGTGGACCTGGGCATCCTCAAGCTGCTGGAGAACATCCGCACCCAGCGGCCCGGCGCGGCGGTGGTGCTCGCCAGCCACGACGGGGCGGACTTCGCCGAGGCCCTCAAGCCGATGCTGGCGGAGAAGCGCCAGGTGGCCGTGCTCGGCCTGCGCGAGTACGTCAGCCAGCGCTTCCGTGAGCTGGTGCCCTCGGGGCTGAAGATTCTGGACCTGGAGCTGAACGCCCGCGTGTTCAACCGGCCCCTGCCGCGCATGCTGCCCGTCAACGTGGACGAGTTCGACCCGGGGATGTTCCTGTAGGCGCAGGGAGAGGAGGCTCGCGTGAACGAGCAGCGGTTCTGGCAGCTCATCGATGCGTCGCGCGTGGCCGCGGGGGGCGCGCGCGACATGGCCTCCGCACAGGAGCAGGCGGAGCACCTGGAGGAGCTGCTCACACGCGAGACGCCCGCCGACCTCATCGACTTCGAGCGGATGTTCGCCGAGCGGATGGCCCGCTCCTACGACTGGGGCCTCTGGGGCGCGGCGTACGTGCTCAACGGCGGGTGCAGCGACGACGGCTTCGACTACTTCCGCGCCTGGCTCATCGGCCAGGGCAAGGCGGTGTTCGAGGCCGTGCTCGCGGCCCCGGACTCGCTGGTGGACTACGTGGAGGACGAGGTCGAGGGCGAGGACCTGCTGTACGCCGCGGGCCGGGCCTACGAGGAGCAGACCGGCGACGAGCTTCCGTCGGTGACGGTGGACCTGTCCGACGAGCCCACCGGCGAGGAGTGGGAGGAGGAGGACCTGCCGGAGCGCTTCCCGCGCCTGTCGGAGAAGTTCGGGTAGCGCCGCTCCGTGCTGAAACGATGATGAAGCGCGGAGCCCGCCGTGCGGCTGGGACGGCGTGACTTCGGGAGCATGGGCCCATTCCGACGACGGAGGCCCTTGCCGATGAAGCCCACGCTTCGCAGCGCGCTGCTGTGGTTCCTCTTCCTGCTCTCTTCGCCCGCCCTGGCGGATGACGGCTTCGGCGTCCTCATGGGCGTGGTGATGGACGCCCAGGACCGGTACGTCGTCGAGGACGTCGTCGTCACCGCCACCTCGCCCAGCCTCATGGGCGAGTCGACCGTCGTCACCGACGCCGACGGCTTCTACTGGCTGCCGCAGCTCCCTCCGGGCATCTACACCCTCCGCTTCGAGAAGGAGGGGTACAAGCCCTATGTGTTTCCGACCATCGTCGTGAGGCTCAACCAGACCTACCGGATGAACGTGGCGCTGCTCCCGGAGAGTCTGGGGCAGGTCGTCGAAATCGTGGGCGGCTCCGAGAGCATACCCCTGAGACCCCGGCGGCGCCCCGACAGCTCCAGGAACTCCAGCTACACCCCGACTCCGCCGCCGAGCCCGTACCCGCTCTCCGAGATGAACACCCACGCCGGGAGCGGCAGGACGGTGGCGCCGCCCGCGTCGGGCTCCACCGACAAGGCCTTCCTGGAGATGTACTTCCAGGGCTACGGCGTGAATCCCACCGTGGAGACGGAGGAGGAGCGCTTCTCCACCTTCTCGGTGGACGTGGACACGGCGTCCTACTCGCTGGCGCGCGGCTACCTGGAGCGCGGCGCGCTCCCGGACGAGCGCGCGGTGCGCGTGGAGGAGTTCATCAACACGTTCGACTACGGCTACGAGAGCGGCCCGGACGTGCCCTTCGCCGTCCACGTGGAGGGCTTCCCGTCCCCCAGCCGCCCCGGCTACCAGGTGCTCCACGTGGGCCTGAAGGCCCGTGAGATTCCCGCCGCCCAGCGCAAGCCGGCGCACCTCGTCTTCACCATCGACATCTCCGGCTCCATGCGCGACGCCGGCAAGCTCGACATGGTGAAGCAGGCCCTGCGGCTGCTGGTGGAGGCACTCGACGCACGGGACCGCGTGTCCATCGTCGCCTATGGCAGCTCGGCCCGGCAGGTGCTGGGGCCCACGAGCGTGCTCCAGCGCGACGTGCTGCTGGGCGCCATCGACGGGCTCCAGGTGGATGGCGCCACCAACGCCCAGGCGGGGCTGGACCTCGCCTACGCGCTCGCCTCGGCCCACCTGCTGGAGGGCGGCATCAACCGCGTCATCCTCTGCTCGGATGGCGTGGCCAACAACGGCATCACCGACGCGGATGGCATCTGGGCGCGTGTGAAGAGTCACGCGGCCCGGGGCATCACCCTGTCCACCGTGGGCTTCGGCATGGGCCACTACAACGACGTGCTGATGGAGCGGCTGTCCCACGTGGGCGAGGGCAACTACGCCTACGTGGACCGGCTGGCCGAGGCGCACCGCATCTTCGTGCAGAACCTCACCGGCACGCTGCAGGTCGTCGCCAAGGACGTGAAGGTGCAGCTGGAGTTCGACCCGCGCGCCGTCGCCCGCTACCGGCTGGTGGGCTACGAGAACCGCATCCTCGGCAAGGAGCAGTTCCGGGATGACGCGGTGGACGCGGGTGAGGTGGGCTCCGGCCACACCGTCACCGCCATCTACGAGGTGAAGCTGCGCGGCGCCCCGGTGGACCCGTTCGCCACCCTGCGCCTGCGCTACAAGGCGCCGGAGGGTGGCAGCTCCCGCGAGGTGGTGAAGGGCCTGCCCGCGCACGTCCTGCGCCCGTCCTGGGCCAGCGCCTCGTCGCCCACGCGCCTGTCCTACGTGGCCGCCGCCTTCGCGGAGAAGCTGCGCGCGTCGTACTGGCTGCGCCCGCTCTCCTGGGCGCAGCTCGGTGCGCTCCATGAGGGGGTGGGCGCGCCGCTCGGCAGCCAGCCCGAGGTGGTGGAGCTGGGCGCGCTCATCCGCAAGGCGGCCGCGCTGGACTCGCGCACGGACCGCTTCGAGGCGGTGGCCCCGGTGCGGCAGATGGACTCCGACCGGGTGCCGCGCCTCGAGTAGGCAGCGGGCCTCACGCCTTCCCCGGGAAGAGCTCCGCGCGGACGTCCGGCACGCGCAGGCTGACGTGGCCCCAGGCCTTCAAGGCGTCAGACCTGCGCAACGGCTCCAGCTCCGGGTAGCGAAGCAGCCACCTCCACGTGCTCGCGGAGAAGGGGCCCTCGGGGTCTCCGAGCGCGCACGTGAGGTGGAAGGTGGCGCGCCGCGCCTCACGCACCCGGTCCGAGTCCTCGTCCCTCATGCGCAGCGCGTGGAAGCAGGCGAGGTTGAAGTGCGTGTTCCCCATCCAGTGGCCCCGGATGCGCATGGCGTGCCTGGCCTCGAAGTCCACCCGCCACGCCCGGAAGCGGCACCCGCCGCGGCGCACGTTCCACCCGAAGGGTGGAGGCCTCGGCAGGTAGGCGTCCCGGAGCCGCTGCAGCCGCTGCAGTTCGACATTCAGCCGCGCGGCCTTGATGGAGAGATAGAGGCCTCGGAGCCGGCGGGGCGGCCACAGCACCGTCTTCCAGAACAGCCGGCGCTCCGACGTATTCTTGAGGCACCAGAGCGGAAGCCACCAGCGCGCCGCGCGCTCCAACTGCTTCGTACAGCGCAGCGCCATGTCGAGCAGCACGTCCTGCAGCGCGCCCAGGCTCCCCTCGATGAGCGGGTCCGGCTCGCGGGAGAGGGTGGCCTTCAGCGCGCGCGGCCAGCCATGGCCGGCCATGGCGCGCCACCGCCGTCCCCGGCATTGCAGGGTGGGCCTGCGCAGGCGCCGCGCCTTCACTCCCGAGAGCGCCACCCCCAGGCGCGCCCAGGGATTCAGCTCACCGGCTTGGGACGGCTTCCAGTCGTCCAGCCCCGGGCCCCACTCCCGCACCGAGCGGCAGACCGAGGCCAGCCGGTACTTCGCCACCAGCAGGTGCCGGTGCCGGGTGATGAGCTCCAGGTAGATTTCGATGGCACCGACGTAGTCGTTCGCCGCCTCCAGCGCCTCGGCGAGCTGGAGCCAGGTGAGGGCCGTTCCCGGGCTGAGCTGCGCGGCCTGCTTCAGGTGGCTCACCGCCTGCTCCGCCACCGCTGCCTTGCCCGCGTCCTCGCGCATGCGAAGGACGCCTTCGTGGTACTCGCGCAGCGCCGTGCCGGAGTTCACCCCCACGAGCGCATCCTCCTCCCGCCAGTACGCCCACTCCGGGAGCTTGCCGCACTCCTCCATGGCCCGCTCCACCGCGAAGTACGCCGCATCCTCCACGGCGTGCTCCACCTGGGTGTTGCTCCAGAAGGTGCGCGCCAGCAGCGTCTGCCGCGAGTACACGTCCACCATGTGGACCCGGATGCCGAACTTCACGGGAGGCCCCTGCTGGCCCTCGGCGCTGTCGATGATGGTGCCGGAGATCTCCATCCCCGCGGGGGGATGGACGACGCGCATCACGAGGGCGGCCACCCGGGTGAGCCAGTGCTGGTCCTTGATGGACTGCTGCTCCACGAAGTCCTGCCAGTAGATGAGGCTGCCTCCGGGGAGCGGCGCGGGCGTGTGGGGCGTGTTGCGGTGGAGGCACTCGCGCATGAGCAGCTCGAGGTCGGGCCGGCGCTTGCCTCCGGCGTCCTCGATGCCCTGGACCTTGATGGGGAGCAGGGCCTGGCGCAGGTTGATGCGGTCCAGCCAGCCGTAGCCCAGCAGCAGCCCCACCCCCAGGAGGATGAGGGTGACGAGGTCCGGATGGGCGCCCTCCCGGTGCAGCACGGGCTCGAAGAACCGCTCCGCGCCGCGCTGGAGGACGACGGCGTCCACGCTCCGCTCCAGCGGGCTGGGATTCAGGGCGAACACGTCACCCGTGGCCGTCCCTGGCACACACGACGCGGCGAGCGCGGCGGGGACGTACGGCGCGAAGGGAACCGACGCATCCGTGGCGATGCAGGCCACCATCGCTGGCTGGGGGATGCGGAGCATCGGCGGAACGAGGGCTCCCCCCGCGCTCTGGCGCTCCGGGACGCCCCAGCCAGCCACCTGCCCTGACGGGGCCGGCTCGCCGTGGAGTGCGACCCCCAGGAAGGTGCCGAGCAGCAGCCCCGCCGACAGGAGGTGGAAGTTGCGGCGCGAGAAGTGGTGGGCCGCGAGGGTCAGCAGCGCGCCGAGGACCAGGAGCGTGGGGAACCAGGGCCACAGCCAGTCGAGCGGCCCGAGCACCGCTCCGAGGCTCCCTCGGGTCAGCTCCTTCCAGAGCGCGTCGTGGTGGCTCCAGAGCCAGTCGATGCCCAGGACGAGGGCGGTGAAGCCCGTCACCAGCAGGAACAGCAACACGAGCCCCACCAGCGCGTGGGGATAGAGGCCGCTGCCCAGCCGGGGAAACGCCGCCACCAGCAGGTGCCACGCGCCCCAGAGCAGGAAGCCGACTCCGAGCACCCAGACGAGCGCTTCAGGCCCCCAGGCCGGCATCCTCAGGCCGTGGAGCCACGACAGCACTTCCTGGAGTGACTGCGACACGAGCCTCCCCCCACGCGCCCGGATGCAGGCTGTCCCCGCGAAGGCTTGGCATCACTCCGGGGCGGGACAACCACCCGTCCGGTGGCGTGGCCTGGGACCGCCTGCCTCCCGGGCTCTGTGATAGTCACTCGCGCAGGCGCCCCTGGAGCCGGGGGGTGGGAGGCAGAATGCGAGCAGCCCGCTGGGCGGCGGTGGTGACATGTGTGGTGGCGCTGGCGTGGGCCGCGCCCGCGCAGGCCGGACGCCGCCCCTTCATCTGGACGTACGACACCGACATCGTTCCCAAGGGGGACGTCGAGCTGGAGCAGTGGCTGTGGGCCCGCAGCCGCGCGCCCGCGTTCCCCGAGCGGCCCTCCGTGTACTGGATATGGTGGGGCCCCGTCATCGGCCTGAGCCAGCACCTGGAGCTCGCGCTTCCCTTCCAGGTGCGCGCCAACCGCACCGTCACGGAGCTGGAGTCCTTCGAGGCCGACTTCCGCTACCGGCTCTTCCCCCGGGGCGATGACCGCGCCTTCCAGCCGCTCGTGCGCGTGGCGTGGCACCAGGCCATCCGCTCGGCCAACCCGTCGCGCGTGGACGTGGACCTCGTCGGCTCGTACGAGCTGGAGAGCGGCCTGCGCCTGGCGCTCGACCTGGGCGCGCAGGTGGGCATCCCCGCGCTGCGCGGGGGCGAGGCGCCGGTCCGCATCCTCGGGACGTACTCCGCCGGCGTGTCCTATCCCGTCATCCCGGACGAGCTGCGGCTGTCGCTCGAGTCCTTCGGCGAGCTCGACCTGAAGGACGCGGGGCAGGAGCCGCACCTGTTCGTCGGCCCGAGCGTGGCCTGGACGTTCGGCCGCACGTGGGTGACGGTCGGCACCCTGGTCGGCGTCACCGCCGTGGCACCCGAAACCCCGCGCTTCATGCCGAGGCTCATATGGGCAGTCGCTCTGTGAAGACGTTCCTCGTGGCGCTCCTGCTGGCCGCGCCGCTCGCCTGGGCCCAGACGGGCAGCGTCCAGGGCGAGGTGGAGATTTTCGTCGTGGGCGCGGACGGGAAGGAGCAGCCGAAGGCGGACCGCTCCGGCGTCGTCGTCTACCTCACCGGCTACACGGAGGAGCCTCCCGCCGAGGTGGCCGTGATGAGCCAGGCCCAGAAGACGTTCATGCCGGGCGTGCTGCCCATCGTCGCCGGGCAGAAGGTGGAGTTCCTCAACAAGGACGTGGTGCTGCACAACGTCTTCTCGCGCTCGGTGGCGCGCAAGTTCGACGCGGGCAAGAACCGGCCGGGCGAGAAGTACGTGGAGACGTTCAAGAAGACGGGCATCATCGACGTCTACTGCGACATCCACGAGCAGATGGTCGCCACGCTGGTGGTGGTGCCCAACCGCGCCTTCGCCGTCACTGGCAAGGACGGGCGCTTCACGCTCAGCGGCGTGCGCCCCGGGCGCCATCCCATCTTCGCGGTGCACCGGCGGGACGAGAAGAGCGACATCGCCCGCGCCGAGGTCGTCGTGGAGGCGGGCCGCACCAGCACGGCGCGGTTGAAGCTCGTGGAGACGCGCACCGACGACACCCACCTGGACAAGCGCGGCAAGAAGTACACCCCCCGTCCCGACTACATCGAGAAGGACCGCTGAACCCGCCGCGGCCCCGCGCGGGATAGCCTCCTGACCACCCGTGACGCTCACCCGGAAGCTCATCCTCGCCTTCATGGCGCTCGCCGGCGCGGCGCTCGTCACCGCGCTGCTGCTCACCAACCTCGCCGTCAAGGCGGCGGCGGAGGAGAGGATTGCCAGCGACCTGGAGCGGACGCTGGAGGGCTTCCATGAGTTCGCCCGCGTCAGCCAGGTGAGCATCCGCGACGTGGCCGGGGCCCGCACGCTGGACCGTTCCTTCAAGGAGATGTCCCTGTCCGCCAACTCCGCGGACGCCGAGGCGGGCCTGGGCGACGAGAGTTCGGAGCTGGAGGCCCTCAAGAGCGCCCGCGACGTCATCGTGTCCGCGGACACCGAGGCCTTCGGCCGGGTCCAGGATGGAACCGTGTCCTGGGCCTTCTTCAATGCCAGGGGCCGGCTCGTCTACACCCACGCCTCGCCGAAGCGGGTGAGTGAGGGGCCGCTCGACTTTTCCCTGCTCGACTTTCCCCTGCTCGACTTTCCCCTGCTCGCCGCCGCGCTGCGCGGAGGTTCCACCTCCGCGCTCTGGTCTCCCGCGCAGCTCCGTGCGCTGCCCTTCGCCTTCGTTCCCACCGACGAACTCCGGGAAGGGGACCTGCTGCTCGTCCACGCGCAGCCCGCCTACAGCTCGGGGCGGGAGGACAAGGACAAGGTGAAGGTGGGCGTGGTGCTGTCCGGCCAGTGGGTGGGGGACGTGCTGCTGGGAGATCCGACGGCGCTCCAGGCTCCGGGGCCCCAGATGGCGGACACCCGCCCCCGCTTCGCCGTGCGCGCGGAGGACGGGGCCCTGGCCTCGCAGCTGCCCGTGGGCACGCTCCTCGACGGCGTGCAGCCCGGGCAGGCCCGCGACCTGTACGTCGAGGGCACTCGCTACCTGGTGCGCAGCGGGGAGCTGAAGGGCGTCCATGGTGCCCCCATCGGCCAGGTGTTCGTGCTGCGCGACTTCGACGCGGAGATCAACCCCATCCTGAATCGCTTCCAGCGCTGGCTCATCCCCACCGCCGTAGGCGTGGCGCTGCTCGCGCTGGCTGCGGCCATCTTCATGGCTCGCAGCATGGCCGCGCCGCTCGTCCAGCTGGAGGAGGCGGCGGGCCGCGTGCGCCTGGGTGACCTCACCGTCGAGGTCCCCGTGCGCGGCTCGGACGAGGTGGGCCGCGTGGCGCAGGCCTTCAACGAGATGGTCAGCGGCCTGCGCCAGAGAGACCAGATAAAGGGCCTCTTCAAGCGCTACCTCGCGCCCCAGGTGGTGGACGAGCTCATCAAGCACCCGGAGAAGGCCGCGCCGGGCGGCGAGCGGAAGATGCTCACGGTGCTCTTCAGCGACCTGGTGGGCTTCACCTCCATGAGCGAGCAGATGAGCCCGGAGGAGCTCGTCGCCCTCCTCAACACCTACTTCGAGCAGGCCACCGGGGTGCTGACGACGCACGGCGCGACGCTCGACAAGTTCATCGGCGACGCCATCATGTGCTTCTGGAACGCGCCCCTCCCGCAGGAGGACCACGCGGCTCGCGCGTGCCTCACCGCGCTGGGGCTGGTGGAGGTGGTGGACCGGCTCTCCCCCGTGTTCGAGGCGAAGGGGCTGCCCCGGCTGGACTGCCGCATCGGCATCAACACGGGGCAGGGCGTGGCCGGCAACATCGGCTCCAGCGCCGCGCAGGACTACACCGTCATCGGCGACACGGTGAACCTCGCCTCGCGCCTGGAGGGCGCCGCGAAGGTGTACGGCACCCGCACCCTGGTGGCCGAGGAGACCTTGAACGCCGCGAAGGGCGTGGTGCTGGCGCGCGAGCTGGACCTGCTGCGCGTGAAGGGCAAGCAGCAGCCCGTGCGCGTCTTCGAGCTGGTGGGCGTGGCGGGCACGCCGCCTCCGCCGCACCTGGCTCGCTTCGCACAAGGGCTCGCCCTCTACCGGGCCCGGCGCTTCACCGAGGCCCGGGCCGCCTTCCTGGCGTCTCCCGAGGACGAGCCCTCCCGCCGGTTCGCCGCCCGGTGCGAGGCCCTGCTCGCGGCGCCTCCCGCCGAGGACTGGGACGGCGTCCTCAGCCTCGACAGCAAGTAGGGCCGTCTCCGAGCGCTTCCGAGCCTCTCCGAGCCTCACGGACTGGACAGCAGTGGCACCGTCCAGAGCTGGCCGGCCTCCGTGTCGTCGAAGGCGCTGAAGAACACCTGGCCGCCCACGCGCTCGAACTCGCGCGGAATGGAGTTCCGCACGCCCAGCGCCACGTCCTTCAGGGTGCGCGTGCCGGCCACGGTGCCGTCCGTCACCCAGGGCTCGAAGCCCGTGGTGTCGTCATACGAGGCGAAGAAGACGAGGCCGGAGTCGGCGGCGACGATGGGCGAGCCGTACTCGTCGGAGCGGCTCAGCGGTCTGCGCAGCAGCCGCGTGCCGGCCTTCGTGCCATCCGTCACCCACAGCTGCGTGTCACGCGGCACGGGGCCCGAGCTGCCGATGGCCAGCTCGAAGTAGAGGCGGCCCCCCGCGGCGGTGAAGGTGGAGATGTACGGCCAGGCGTCCTGCTGGGCCGCGTACGGGTTGGGCAGCGTGGCGACGTGCTCCTTGCCGCCCACGCCGTCCAGCCGCAGCCGGAAGAGGGCGGCCCGCTGCGTCACCCCGTCGGTCAGCGAGACGTAGAGGTGGTTGCCCAGCGCCGTCAGCATCCGCGGGGAGCGGCCATCCGCGGCGAACAGGTACAGGCGCACCGTGCCGGCGCGGGTGCCGTTCGTCTTCCACACCGAGATGGCACCGTCCGGCTCGGGGATGCTGAAGAACGCCAGCGGGCCCGCGCTGTTCACGTCCTGGAAGCCGTAGCCCGCGGGCGTGCCGGGGAAGGAGCGCAGCTGCTGCGTGCCCGCGGCGGTGCCGTCCGTCCTCCACACCGTCGTGCCGCCGGAGGCGCCGGTGACGATGAAGACGAGCACGTCTCCCGCCCGCCCCGTCTGCCAGGCCACGGAGCTCCCCGCCCCCAGGTCGAGCAGCCGCACCGTGCCCGCCGCGGTGCCGTCGCTGCGCCACAGCTCGGCGCGCTCCGGCGCGGAGCCGGTGGCCAGCACCGTGCGGAAGAAGGTCAGCGTGCTCCCGAGGCCCGTGAGGCCCGAGAGGTTCGAGTGCTCTGGCCCGGGCGTGAGGTCCGCCACCCGCTGCGTCCCGCCCGGGGTGCCGTCGCTCACCCACAGCTCGCTGCCGTGAGCGGACTCGCCGGCGG
This sequence comes from Pyxidicoccus xibeiensis, assembly GCF_024198175.1. Lineage (NCBI taxonomy): Bacteria > Pseudomonadati > Myxococcota > Myxococcia > Myxococcales > Myxococcaceae > Pyxidicoccus > Pyxidicoccus xibeiensis. The sequence goes on along the minus strand of NZ_JAJVKV010000004.1, from coordinate 454,780 downwards.
TGAAGAAGAGGCGCTCCCCCGCGGGCGTGAGCTGGGCCACCCGGAAGCCGGAGGAAGGCGTCTCCACCGGCCAGGTCTTCACCGCGAAGGTGCCCGCCTCGGTGCCGTCGCTCGTCCACAGCGCGCGGGCGCCGTCCTCGAAGTTGGCCGCGAAGGCGAGCCGGCCGCGGAACTCCACCAGGGACTCGGGCGCTTCCGCGAAGAGCGCGCTCCCCCACTGCGACGGCGGGAAGATGACCTCCACCCGGCGCGGTGTTCCCGGCGTGGTCAGGGCGGCCTCGTGCACCGCCGTCGCGACCTCCGACGAGAGTTCCTCCTCTGGAAGCGCTCCCCCGCACCCCGAGGCCAGCAAGCCCACCAACACCCCTCGGCACCATCCACGCATCGACTACCTCCCCGTCCAGTTGCCTCCGGCGACGGTAGGGAGCGAGGGTCAGCGCGGCCACCGCTTCACCCACCCGTGACACCGGGTTGCGTGTGCTGTCGGACGAAGGGGCGCTTCCTCTTGCTCCATGAGTGGGAATGGGAGGCGCCACAGCGTGAAATTCCTTTGCATCAGCAGGCGGGAGGACGGGCGCACGCAGCCCTGGCCCTCCATCACGACCTTCCGGGAGAAAAACCGCTTCTTGATGCTTGTCGTCCCTGGTGCGTGCAGGCAAGACAGTGGTTGCAATGTCCGCGAATCCCAAGGCGTATGACCAGCGCTACACCGCGTACCAGCTGCAACGCAGCTTGCTGCGCAAGTGGGTGCGTGGGTTCTACCTGCGCTCCGCCGCGGCCCTGGTGGAGGGGCCGACCATCGACTTCGGCTGTGGTGTGGGTGAGTTCCTGGCCCGACTGCCGGCGGGGTCCGTGGGGTTGGAAATCAACCAGGCCTCCGTCGACCACTGCCGCGGCCAGGGGCTGGACGTCCTGTTCTACGACGCGAGCACCGACGACTGGTCCCTGTCGCAGCTCGTCGAGTCGGGCCGTCGCTTCAAGTCCATTGCCATCAGCCACGTCCTCGAGCACCTCGACGAGCCGGTCAGGTCCCTCAACTCGCTCCTGAAGGCCGCGGAGCGGCTCGGCATCGAGCGGGCGCTCGTCATCGTGCCGGGGCGCAAGGGCTTCGCGTCCGACGCCACCCACCGCACGTTCGTGGACCTCCAGATGCTGTCGGCCCCCGAAGCCGTGGCGGGAACGCGCTTCGAGCTGACGTCGCGGCACCACTTCCCGCTCGACGTGGAGTCCCTGGGTGGCGTCTTCACCCATCACGAGCTGCGCGTCGTCTTCGCTCGCGCGCCCCAGGGGCCTGGCCGGTGAGCCTGGCATCCCGTGAGGGGCGGGGCCACATCCTCGAGCGGCTTCTCGTTGCCCCCGGGCACCGGCTGGTCTTTCCTGCCAGCCGATGCCCGGTGAGTTCGACTTCATCCGCCGCTTCCTGAGCCACTTCCCGCGGGCCCGCGTGCCCGTGGGGCCCGGGGACGACTGCGCCGTGCTCGCCCCGCAGCGCGGCGCGCTGTGCGTCACCACCGATGCCGTGGTGGAGGACGTCCACTTCACCCGCGCCGCCTTCTCGCCCGAGGACATCGGCCACAAGGCCCTGGCGGTGAACCTCTCCGACCTCGCCTCCATGGGCGCCACGCCGCGCTGGTTCGTCTGCGCGCTCGCGCTGCCGAAGGACTTCCCTCCGCGCGAGCTGTCCGGCCTCGCGCGCGGCATGGCGGCGCTGGCCCGCGAGCACCGCATCGCCCTGGTGGGCGGCAACTTCACCTCCGCCCGCGAGCTGTCCGTCACCATCACCGCCACCGGCGAGCTGTCCCGCCCACCCCTCACCCGCGCGGGCGCACGGCCCGGAGACCTCCTCTACGTCTCCGGCACCCTCGGCGACGCGCGCCTGGGCCTGGCGCACCTGCGCTCGGGCCTGAAGCGCGGCCCCTCCGTGCGCCGCCAGCGCCGCCCCGAGCCTCGCGTGGCCCTGGGCCGGCTGGCCTCGCGCTTCGCCTCCGCGGCCATGGACGTCTCCGACGGGCTGGCCCAGGACCTGGGTCATCTGTGCGCCGCCTCCCGCGTGCGGGCCACGCTGGAGCTGGCCTCGCTGCCCATGACCTCCACCGTGCGCAGGCTGATCGGCCCCGAGGGCGCGCTGGCCGGGGGCGAGGACTACGAGCTGCTCCTGGCCGTCCCCCCGGGACGCAGCCGGGCATTCGAGCGCGCGTGCGCCAGGGCGCAACATGTCGTGACACGAATCGGTGCACTCTCAGAGGGAAAAGGGTGGGTGGCCCGGGACATGACAGGCCGCGTTCTCCCACCGCCTGCGGGGTTCGACCACTTCGGTTGACCCGCCGCCTGATTGATTCTGCCGCACAGCAAGGCTAAACCCGTCACGCTTCTCCTCCCCTGAAAGCCCCCGTGCGCCGTCCCCACCGCGACGACACATCCCCCGGACTCACCCCCCGCCGCGAGCCCATGCAGCGAGTGCTGCGCGTGGTCGACAGCCCTCGTGCCACGCGTGAGGTCTCCCTCCACCGGAAGATCCTCAACGGCTACGTCGTCCTCGGGCTGCTGCTCACGGTGTGGATGTTCACGTCGGACATCATCCTCCGGGAGCTGAGCCCCGGCCCCGCCCTGTGGAAGGACATCGTCCGCATCGGCGTCGCCATCTTCATCACCGGCGCGGCCGCCGCGCTGCTGCCGTCGCTGCTCGCGCGCGTCACCCGCGTGAAGGTGCTCAGCCGCTCCGCCTACGAAATCTCGCAGGGCGACCTGTCCAAGCCCGTGGCCGCCGAGGGCGGCAGCACCCGCGACGAAATCGACGAGCTGACCGGCGCCATCACCCGCATGCAGGAGAACCTGCGCGAGCTGGTGGGCAAGATCCAGGAGACGGCCAAGAGCGTCGCCGACACCGCCATCGACCTGCAGCGCTCCGCGGAGAACGTCAACGGCTCCACCGAGGAGGTGGGCTCGTCGATGAACAAGATTGCCGGCGGCGCCGAGGCGCAGTCGCAGCTGGTCTCCAAGGCGTCCAAGGTCATCACCGAGATGGCCGGCAGCATCCAGCGCACCACCGCCAGCGCCGAGGACGCCGCGAAGACGACCGCCGAGACGAGCGGCGCGGCGGAAGACGGCTCCAAGGCCGCGCGCCTGGCCGGCGACAAGGTGAAGAAGGTCTTCAACCGCATCGAGTCCGCCAGCCAGCAGGTGTTCGCCTTCGGCGAGAAGACGCAGGAAATCTCCAAGATTGTCGACGCGATTACCCAGGTGGCGCAGCAGACCAACCTGCTCGCGCTCAACGCCACCATCGAGGCGGCGCGCGCCGGTGAGTACGGCCGCGGCTTCGCGGTGGTCGCCGACGAGGTCCGCAAGCTGGCCGAGAGCGCGGGCCGCTCCGCCGAGCAGATTTCGAAGCTGGCGCGCGACATCTCAGGCCAGTCCACCTCCGTCGTGAGTGCCATGAAGGAAGGCATCGCGGAGCTGGCCGAGGGCCGCGAGGACCTGGGCAACATCGTCCGCTCCATGGGCGCCATCACCGAGACCATCCGCAAGGGCGCGGAGAAGGTGCACCTCATCTCCGACAGCACCCGCGAGCAGCTCAAGGGCAGCGAGGAGATGGTGAAGGCGATTGAGGAAATCAAGCTGGTGGCGCGCAACAACGCGTCCTCCACCGAGGCCATCCAGGCCGTCATCCAGGAGCAGACGGCCGCCGTGTCGCGCATGACGTCGCTGGCCAGCGAGCTGACCAACCTCTCCGTCGAGCTGCAGAGCGTCGTGCGAAGCTTCCGCCTGAGCCCATGACCTCCCTCCCTCCCCGTAGGCCCGACGCGAAGCTGCAGGCCGCCGAGCACCGGCTGCGCGAGGTGATGCTCTCCTTGCCCGAGGTCTCGGAGGAGTTTCCCTGGGGCCACCGCACCGCCAAGGTGAAGGGGAAGATGTTCGCCGTGCTGGTGCTCGAGGACGAGCGGCTGACCGTCACCACCAAGCTGCCCCAGTCCAACGAGGCGGCGCTGATGCTCCCCTTCGCCGAGCCCACCGGCTACGGGCTGGGCAAGAGCGGCTGGGTGACGTCCACCTTCAAGCCCGGGCAGGCCGTCCCCGTGGAGCTCCTGAGCCAGTGGATTCACGAGAGCTTCCGCGCCGTGGCCCCGCAGAAGGTGCTCAAGGCGCTCGACTCGGGCGCGCCCGGGGTGAAGAACGTGGTGGCGAAGAAGCCGGCTCCCCCAAAGCCGCCGGCGAAGAAGAAGGTCGTGGCGAAGCCGGCGGCGAAGAAGCCGGCGGCCCGGAAGGCGGCGGTGAAGAAGCCAGCCGCGGCCGCGAAGAAGGCGGCCACGACGCGACGTGGCACGGCGACGGCGTCCCGGGTGAAGCGGTAGTGGAAGGGCCGACATTCCGGCCATTTCAGAGCGGATAGAACCTTACTCCTGTGCGGCACGTCATCTTCCGGGTCGAGAAGGAGCGCTACGGACTGCCGCTATCGGCGGTGCGGGAGGTCGTCGTGCCTCCCGAGCGCTTCACCCGCGTGCCGCGTGCACCCCCGGCGATTACCGGGGTGATGAATCTTCGTGGCCGGGTGGTGACGGTGGTGGAGCTGCGGCAGCTGCTGAGCCTTCCCGAGGGCGCCACGCCTCCCGCGAGGGTGGTGCTGCTCGACAGGGGGCGGCGGGACCTGGGGCTGCTGGTGACGGATGTGGACGGTATCGAAGCGGTGGAGCGAGTCAGCGCGGCACCCGGGAAGCTGACCCCGGCCATCCGGGGAGTCGCCCGGCTGGGAGGTCTGGGGGTAACCGTCCTGGACCCCGAGGGGTTGGATGCCGCGGTGGTTGCCTTGTTCACCCATTCCAAGTGAGTAGCCCCCTGGAAAGCGCGGATGCTAGTGTCCGCGCTCCTCTAGGTGATTCGGAGGCGGAGTTCTTCACATGGCTAAGCGGGTCCTGGTCGTCGATGACGCCATCTTCATGCGCAACATGATCAAGGACATCTTTGCGTCTGGAGGGTTCGAGGTCGTCGGCGAGGCCGCCAACGGCCTGGAGGCTGTCGAGAAGTACAAGGAGCTCAAGCCCGACCTCACCACGATGGACATCGTGATGCCGTTCAAGAGCGGCATCGAGGCCACCCGGGAAATCATCAAGGCCGACAGCAGCGCCGTGGTCATCATGTGCTCGGCGCTCGGTCAGGAGAGCCTGGTGATGGAGGCCATCGAGGCGGGAGCCTCCGACTTCATCGTCAAGCCGTTCCGGGCGGAAGATGTGCTGGCGGTCGTCAAGAAGGTGCTGGGCGAGTCTTGAGCCGGTACGCCTCACGGCGGCCGCTCTTCTCGTCCTGATGGGGCCGGGCCATGACCATGGACATGTCCCGCTACCTGGGCCTCTTCATCTCGGAGGCCAGTGAGCACCTGGAGGCGCTCGGGCGCGACCTCGTGCAGCTCGAGCGCGAGAGCTCCGCCGGGGTGGTGGATTCCATGTTCCGCCACGCCCACTCGGTGAAGGGCATGGCGTCGTCCATGGGCTTCGAGCCCATCGCCATCCTCGCCCACCGCGTGGAGGACCTGGTGGATGCCGTCCGGCAGGACCGCGGGCGCCTGGACCGGGACGTGGTGGACCTGCTGCTCACCGCCGCGGACACCATGCTCGCGCAGGTGCGCGCCGTGGCGGAGAACAAGCCGCCGGATGACGCCGCGTCGCTGCTCGCGCAGCTCGGCGCCCGTGTCACCTCCATGACGGGCCAGGCCCTGGCGGCCACCCGCGTCGCCAAGGTCACCGCCCTCATCAAGCCCCAGGAGGGTGAGCTGGGGGGCTCGGCGTCGGGCTCGGAGGGCACCGGCACCGGGGGCTCGGCGTCGGGCTCGGGGGGCAGCGGCACCTCGGCCTCGCAGGGTGGCTCGGCTTCGGGCGCTGGCGGCTCGGTTTCTGGTGGGTCGGGTTCGGGGACTGGCGGCTCGGGTGCGGGCTCGGGTGGCCCGGGTTCGGGGACTGGCGGAACGGCCTCGGGCTCGGGTGGAACCGGGTTTCCTGCTTCTGGCACCGGGGGCTCCGGTGGGACGGAGCGAGAAGCCGGGGCGGCCGGAGGAGGGGTCTCCCCGGCGCATTCCGGTGGAATGAACGTTCCTTCCGGGGCGGCCGGAGGAGGGGTCTCCCTGGCGCATCCCGGTGGAATGAACGTTCCTTCCGCGGAGGGCGGCGACCCGGGTGCCTCGTCACGGCTGGCGTCCTCCGGCGCGGCCCACGCTCAGGGCGTCGTCGGCGTGGCCGGTGCCTCCGTGGATGTGGCGTCCCTGGGTGCGCCCCTGCCTCCCGACCTGCTCTCCGTTCCGGGCCCTGCTTCCGGTTCGCTCGCACCGCCCGGGGTCTCTTCGGGAGCGGCGACCGTCGTGGCCGCGGCGCTGGGGCTGCCCGTCTCTCCGAGCGAGCTCGCGAACGGACTGAAGGCGTCCGCGGGCGCGCCGGTGGCGGAAGCGGCGCCCGACAACCGCCTCGTCACGCAGCGCTGGGCCGTGCGCCTGCGCATCGCCCCCACCTGCCAGGTGCCCGGCGTGCGCGCGTTCCTGGTGCACAAGCGGCTCACCAACCTGGGCACGCTGGTGGACCTGCGGCCCGCGCTGGAGGAGCTGAAGGCCGGCCGCATCCCCGACGGCTACATCCAGCTGGAGCTGGAGACCTCCGCCGGCGAGGCGGGCATCCACGCGTCGCTGAAGAACGTGGCCGAGGTGGACGTCGTTTCCGTCAAGCCCGCGGTGGCCGCACCGGCCCCGGTGCCCGTGGTGCCGCCGGTGGCGGAGGGCGCCCGTGCCAGCGCGGATTCCACGTCCCGCACGGTGCGCGTGCGCACGGAGCTGCTCGACTACTTCCTGGACACCGTGGGTGAGCTGATGCTCGCCACGGCCCGCCTGCGCGAGGTGGGCAAGGTGCTGCCGGAGAACACCCGCCCCGCGCTGGAGGAGGGCGTCTACCGGCTGCACACGCTGGTGAAGGACCTGCACGACAAGGTGATGACGGCGCGCATGACGCCGCTGTCGCTCATCACCGACCGGCTCCCCCGTGCCGCGCGAGACATCGCCCGCCGCAAGGAGCGCGAGGTCGACCTGGTCATCACCGGCGCGGAAATCGAGCTGGACCGGGCCATCCTCGACGAGCTGGCGGACCCGCTGCTGCACCTGCTGCGCAACTGCATCGACCACGGCCTGGAGTCCCCCGAGGAGCGCGTCGCCGCGAAGAAGGGCCCGCGCGGGCGCGTGCTGGTGGCCGTGAAGCGCGCCAGGGACCGCGTCATCGTCGAAATCGAGGACGACGGCCGGGGCATGGACCCGGTGAAGCTGAAGGCCGCTTCCGTGGCGCGGGGGCTGCTGTCGACGGAGGCCGCCGCGCGCATGACGGACCGCGAGGCCTTCATGCTGTCCTGCCTGCCCGGCGTGTCCACCGCCAAGGACATCACCGACATCTCCGGCCGCGGCGTCGGCATGGACGCGGTGAAGCGCGTGGTGGAGAACGTCGGCGGCACCGTCGAAATCGACAGCGAGAAGGGCCGGGGCACCCGCTTCACGCTGCGCCTGCCGCTGACGGTGGCGGTGGTGCACCTGCTGCTGGTGGAGGTGGGAGAGGAGGTCTTCGGCCTGCCCATCGCCAAGGTGGTGGGTGCGACGGAGGCGGACGGCGACATGCTCAGCCGCAGCCGGGAGACGGCGCTGCTGCCCCATGGCAACTCGCTGCTGCCGGTACACTCGCTGGACTCGCTGGTGGGAGTCCCGGCGCCGGCGCGGCAGGGGGCCCGGCCCTTCGTGGTGATGGACGCGGACGCGGGGCGGGTGGCGCTGGCGGTGGACCGGCTGCTGGGCCAGGAAGAGGTGGTGCTCAAGCCGCTGTCCCGTCCGCTGGACTTGCTGCCCGGCCTGTCCGGGGTCACCATCCTCGGGAGTGGCCGCCCGGTCTTCATCCTGGACGTGCCGAGGTTACTGTCCGCGTGAGCCTCTCCCTCCCCAGCGACGCGCAGCTCGATGCCCTGCGCGAGGTGGCGAACATCGGCTGCGGCCACGCGGCCAATGCGCTCTCCCGGTTGATGGGCGGGCGGAAGGTGGACCTCTCCGTCCCCCGCGTGCTGCTGACGGCCCAGGCGGATGCCGCCGCGCTGCTCGGCGGGGACGCGCCCGTGGTGGCCGCGTGGCTGGGCATCCGGGGCGAGCTGAAGGGCGTCATGCTGACGGTGCTGCCGCACGCGGACTCCCTCGCGCTGGAGGCGCTGCTGCTGGGCAGCCCGTCCGCCCCGCTGGAGGAGCGTGACAGCGTGGTGGCGGAGGTCGCCAACATCGTCGCCAGCGCGTGCCTGTCCGCCCTGGGCCGGCTCACCGGCTGGAAGCTGATGCCCACGGTGCCCACGCTGCGCAGGACGTCCGCCCGGGACGTGGTGGACTCGGCGCTGGAGCAGGTGCCGGGCGCCCAGGGCGACACGAGCCGCCTGGTGGTGCTGGAGGCCCGCTTCCAGACGGCCTCCGCGCCCCCGGTGGGCGGGCAGCTGCTGCTGGTGCTGGAGCGGGACAGCTCCCGGGCCCTGCTGGCGCGGCTGGGCGTGTAGCCCGTTTCGCGGTAGACGGGCGCCCATGGACGAGAAGGCGCTGAAGCAGCTGCTCGCGGGCGTGAAGTCGGGCCGTGTCTCGGTGGACTCCGCCGTGGGCAAGCTGAAGGATTTGCCCTACGCGGAGCTGGGCTACGCAACGCTCGACACGCACCGCAACCTGCGCTTCGGCTTCCCGGAGGTGGTGCTGGGAGAGCCGAAGACGGTGGAGCAGCTGCTGGGCATCGTCGGCGCGCTGGTGGAGCGCAAGCAGACGGTGCTGGTGACGCGGCTGCAGCCGGACAAGGCGGAGGCGCTGGTGGCGCGCTTCCCCAAGGGCGAGTACCACCCGGTGGCGCGCATCTTCCACCTGAAGCAGGGCAAGGTGCGCGCGGGCCGTGTGGCCATCGTCACCGCGGGCACCAGCGACATCCCCGTGGCGGAGGAGGCGGCGCTCACCGCCCAGGCCATGGGCGCGGAGGTGCGGCGCGTCTATGACGTGGGCGTGGCCGGCATCCACCGGCTGCTGCGGCGGCGCGAGGAAATCCAGGAGTGCCATGTCGCCGTGGTGGTGGCGGGCATGGAGGGCGCGCTGGCGAGCGCGCTGGGCGGGCTGGTGGGCATCCCCGTGGTGGCGGTGCCCACGTCCGTGGGCTACGGCGCCAACTTCAAGGGCGTGTCCGCGCTGCTGGCCATGGTGAACTCGTGCGCCTCCAACGTGGCCACGGTGAACATCGACAACGGCTTCGGCGGCGGCTTCTACGCGGCGCTGATTTCCCGGACGAAGGGACGGCGGTGACGGCCATGCGACGCATCCTCTACCTGGAGCCGGTGGGTGGCATCGCCGGGGACATGTTCCTGGCGGCGGGCATCGACCTGGGGCTGTCGCCCGCGGACCTGGAGCGGGCGCTGGGCGGCCTGCGCGTGCCGGGCTGGAAGCTGGCGGTGCAGCGCGCGGTGCGCCACGCCATCAGCGGCACGCACCTGGACGTGGTGCTGGATGCGCGCGAGGCGCACCCGCACCGGGCGTACTCGGACATCCAGCGGCTCATCGGCGAGGCGGACACGCTGCCGCCCCGCGCGAAGGAGCGGGCGCTGAAGGTGTTCCGCGCCATCGGCGAGGCCGAGGCGAAGGTGCACGGCGTCTCCCTCGAGGACATCCACTTCCACGAGGTGGGGGCGGTGGACTCCATCGTCGACATCTGCGGCGCGGCGGTGGTGCTGGAGCTGCTGGGCAACCCGGAGGTGTACGCGGCGCCGCCCCCGCTGGGCAGCGGCACCATCCGCGTGGCCCACGGCGCCATGCCCATCCCCGTGCCGGCCACGCTGGAACTGCTGCGCGACGTGCCCGTGCGCTTCGAGGGCGTGGGCGAGCTGACGACGCCCACCGGCGCGGCGCTGCTCAAGGTGCTCGCGCACATCGGCCACCCTCCCGACTTCATCGTGGAGAAGGTGGGCTATGGCGTGGGGACGAAGGACTTCCGCGACAGGCCCAACGTGCTGCGCGCGTCGCTGGGGCGGCTGGAGTCCGAGCGGACCGAGGGCCTGTGGGTGGTGGAGGCCAACCTGGATGACGCCACGCCGCAGCTCCTGGGGTACCTGCTGGAGCGGCTGCTCGCGGTGGGCGCGCTGGACGCGTGGGTGGCGCCGGTGGTGATGAAGAAGAGCCGCCCCGGGCACCTGCTGAGCGCGGTGACGGAGGGCGGCAAGCGCGAGGTGGTGGTGGACACGGTGCTGCGCGAGTCCACCACGCTGGGCGTGCGCTACCACCGCGTGGAGCGCCAGGCGCTGGAGCGCGACTGGGTGGAGGTGGAGACGCCGTGGGGGAAGGTCCGCGTGAAGCGGGGCCTGCGCGGCGGCGCCGTGCTCAACGCCCACCCGGAGTTCGAGGACTGCCGCCGGGTGGCGGAGGCCGCGGGCGTGCCCGTGAAGCAGGTCATGGCCGCGGCGGTGGCAGCGCTCGGCCGGGTGGGCTGAGGCTTCAGCGCCGGCGGGACTTCGCGGGCATGAAGAGCGCGAGGAGGACGATGCCCAGCAGGACTCCGGCGAACGGCACCCGCCCTTCGCCATAGCGACACATCCCCACCGGCACGGCGACGACGGTCGCCAGCGTCAGCCACCGCACGCGCGCGTCGGGGATGAGGGACAGCAGCGCGGTGCCCACCGTCGAGTGCTGGGAGAAGGCGCGAATCCAGCGGTGGGGCCGCTCCGCCTCGCGCAGCTGCTCGAGCTGGCGCGCGTACCGCTCCGCGTCCGCCATCCGCTCCGCCTCGTCCAGGCGCAGCTTCTCGTCGACCGTGTCGCGCGCCTGGAGCAGGCCCGGCCCGTGCTCCTGCCAGCGCCGCTCGTCGTACTCGCGCTGCTGGGGCGTCTCCAGGTCCGCGCCGCACACCACGCACGTGGTGACGAAGCGGCCGTTCTCGGACTCGCACCGCATGCAGCGGGGAAAGCGCAGCGACGCGTCCGGCGCCTGGGCGAGCACGAGGGGCTCGTGGCCCCGGAAGCGCTCCAGGTGCGTCTCGGGGATGGCGGCCTCCTGGGGCGCCTCGCCGCGCTCCACCGGGGCCTCGAAGCGGCCGCTGCTCTGCAGGCGGGAAGTGGCCTCCGCCTCCGGGCGCTCGGCGCGGGGGCGCTCCAGGTGGAGGAAGCGGGAGAGCTTGGAGGTCATCGCGGCCTCTCGGGGTGCGCCACGGCAGACGCCGGGCGCGTGCGGCCCCGGGCCCACTCCCGCAGCCGGCCAATCTCGTCCGACATCGTCACCGACAGGGGGAAGGTGTCCCGGATGGCGCGCACCAGGTGCTGCTGCGCGAGCTCGCCGCCCTCGCCAAAGGCCTCGTACAGCCCGGCCACCACCGCCTGCTCAATCTCCGCGCCGCTGAAGCCCTCGCTGAGCTTCGCCAGCTCCTCCAGGTCGAAGCTCGCGGGCTCGCGCTTCCGGCGCTGCACGTGGATGCGGAAGATGTCCTGGCGCTCGGCGGCTTCCGGCAGGTCGATGAAGAAGATTTCGTCGAAGCGTCCCTTGCGGAGGACTTCGGGAGGCAGCCCGTCGATGCGGTTGGCGGTGGCCACCACGAACACCGGCGCCGTCTTCTCCTGCAGCCAGGTGAGCAGCGTGCCGAACACGCGCGCCGACACGCCGCTGTCCGCGGTGCTGGAGGACGCCACGCCCGACAGGCCCTTCTCGATTTCGTCCACCCACAGCACCACGGGCGCCACGCTCTCCGCCACGCGGATGGCCTTGCGCAGGTTCTCCTCGGAGGAGCCAATCAGCCCGCTGAAGATGCGCCCCATGTCCAGCCGCAGCAGGGGCAGGTTCCAGTGCGCGGAGACGGCCTTCGCGGTGAGGCTCTTCCCGCAGCCCTGCACGCCCAGCAGCAGCAGCCCGCGCGGCTCCGGCAGGCCGAACTGGCGGGCCCGCTCCCCGAAGGCGGCGGTGCGCATGTCCAGCCAGGACTTGAGGTTGTTGAGCCCACCCACGTCGCGCAGGCTCTGCTCGGGCGGGTAGTACTCCAAGAGCCCGCTCTTGCGAATCACCTGGCGCTTCTCGTCCTGGATGCGCTTGATGTCCTCGGGCCCCAGCTTCCCGTCCGCGGCGATGGCCTTGGCGAAGGCGTTCTCCGCCTCCGACAGCGTCAGCCCGAGCGCCGCCTTGATGAGCTGGTCGGCATGCTCGCGCGACAGCTCGATGGTGGCCTTGTTGTTCCTGCGCACCAGCGCGACGATTTCCTTCAGCAGCGCCAGCAGGTCGTTGTACCCAGGCATGGGCACGTCGACGACGGAGACCTCCTTCTCCAGCTCGACGGGAATGCTGAGCGAGGGCGACAGGAGGATGACGGTGGTGAAGGTGCTCTTGAGGAAGTGCGCCAGCTCGCGCAGCGCCCGCACCACGCCCTTGTCCTCCAGGTAGGGGTGGAAGTCCTTGAGCACCACCAGCGCGGGCTCGCCCAGCTTCTCGATGGCGGCCATCGCCGCCGCGGGGTTCTGCGTGTCCTCGGGAAGCGGCGCGGTGCGCGAGCTGCCCACATTGCGCAGGCCCCGGGTGACGGACCAGTGGAAGAGCGCCTTGCCGTGCGCGCGCGCCAGCTCCGCGAGGACGGCGTCCACCCGGTGCTCCTCCCAGGACACGAGGTAGAGGAGCGGGTAGCGGGCGCGGACGAGGATGTCGAGCTCCGCCAGCCAGGGCTCGGTGACACGGGAGGCGCGGGCCGCGGGGCTGGAGGGAGGGGACGACATGTTCGAGGCACTTCCCCGATGCCGGACGCCAGCATCGCTCGACGTCGCGGGGGGCTCCGTCAGGGGCTATCTCGCAACGAATGGGGGGTGGGATGCAAGGTGGGCGGCCCCCTGGATAAGGACGCGGCCGCCGGGCCGAAAGCGCAAGGGCGCTGGACGGGCAGGGGGGCTCGACGCGTCACGTCCCGGCGCGCGGCTCCAGGCGGAAGCGGCGGCCCTCCTCCTCGGAGGACATGGCCGCGGCGAGGACCTCCTGCACGAGGGCCCCGTCCTCCAGCGTGGCCAGCCCGTCGCGCGGCGCCCCCTGCAGCAGGCCGAGGAAGCGGCGCGCGCCCTCCACATGGGCCTGCGCCCAGGGCTCCCGCTCGCCGGGGAGCGGCTCCAGGCCGGGGGCGAGGTCCTTCCACTCGGAGTGCTCGTAGCCGCGCACCGGGGACAGGCACCAGCCCTCACGCGAGGGCACATAGCCGCCGGTGAAGCCCGCCTCCCACCCGCGCCCGAGCAGCGTCCACCCGCCGTGGATTCCCGGCTCCGGACTGGGGGCATGGGTGAGCACCAGCACCGCGCCGGAGGCCAGGCCCACGTGCAGCGCGGCCGTGTGCACGGGCCGGCCCGTCAGCGAGGCCTGCACCCAGACGGGCCTGGCGCCCACGAGCCACAGCGCCGCGTCGAGGACGTGGGAGATGCCGCCGAAGTCCCCCGAGGCGCCGAGCAGCGGGCCGGAGCCGTCTCCCTCCACGGTGAGGAAGCCGTTGCGCACGGTGAGGGCGAGGTGGCGCACCGGCCGCTCCGCGAGCCAGGCCTTCAGCGCGCGCAGCGGAGGCAGCATGCGGTAGGGGAAGTTCACCGCGGCGGGGCGCATGCCCACACGGCCCCGGGTGTGGGCGAGCAGGGCCCTCGCGTCCCCGGCGGTGCGGCACAGGGGCTTCTCGCACAGCACCGCGCGGCCGGCGTCCAGCGCCGTCTCCACGTGGGCCCGGTGGAGCGCGTCCGGCGAGGCCACCACCACCGCGTCCACGGCGGCGCACAGCTCGCGCACGTCCGTGGTGGCCAGGGGGATGCCCTCGCGGGCCGCCACCGCGCGCGTGTTGTCCAGGCCGTGCCCGCACAGGGCCGTCACCTCCGCGCCCGCCGCGCGGAAGGCCCCCACGTGCATGAGGCCCCACTTCGTCCCGATGACTCCGATGCGCACCATGGGGCGAGAGCCTGCCAGAGCGCCCGGCTACATCCACTTCAACGAGAAGCGTTGCGCGCCGCCCCGGGTCGTCACCTTCGCCTCGGTGACAATCTTCCCGAAGCCCATGAGCAGCCCCCGGAAGGTGCCGAGCAGCAGCGCGGGGGGCAGGCGCGAGTGGCTCTCCAGCTCCGCCGCCAGGGGCATGAAGGCCACCGTGCGCGTGGAGTCCGCCGCCGGCAAGTCCCTCACCATGGCGCGCAGCAGCGCGTCGAAGTCGCCGAACACCTTCTCCACCGAGTCGAAGCCCAGCGCCCGCGCCAGCGGCAGCGTGCGCATCGCCGAGCGCTGGGCGATGGCCTCCACCGCCCGGTCCCCCAGCGCCGCGTGGAGCTCGCCCGTCATGCGGACGTAGTCCTCCCATGCGTACCAGGTGTCGTCGCGCATGCCGTTGATGTGCAGCTGGTGCTGGGGGAAGCGCGACGAGGCCGCCGTCATCGAGCCGAGGATGGCCTTGAACCAGGCGCCCTGGATTTCACCGGACATTCGAGGCTCCTCCTCGGAGGGTTCCCGCCAGTCCACGCCTCCGTGCCCGCGAGGACCATCCGACCCCGGGCCGGAAGTGAAGCGGGTGACGCTCCGGCCCCGCCCGCACGGCGCTTTCGTCGCGGGGTGGATGCTGCGCGCGTGCGAAGCCGGACATCGGAGCGCCTGTCACGACTTGCAGGCTACACCGGAAGCCGCACCTGCACACGGGTGCCACCCGGCTCGGACAGGACGCGGAGCTCGCCGCCATGCCGCTCGACGATGCGGCGGCACACGTCCAGCCCCAGGCCCGCCGCCCCGGGCTTCGTGCTGAAGTAGGGCTCGAAGATGCGCGGCATCAAGTCCCTGGGGATGCCCGGCCCGTCGTCCGCCACCTCCACCACCACGCGCCCGGGCTCGGTGAAGGTGCGCAGCTTCAGCGTCCCGCCGCGCTCGCCCAGCGCCTCCAGCGCGTTGAGCACCAGCTGCGTCCACACCTCCTCCAGCGGGCCGCCCTCCGCCTTCAGGCGTGGAAGGCCCCGGTCATACAGGCGCTCCACGGTGAGGCGGTCGCCGGCCAGCCGGTGGTTCAGCACCGACAGCGCGCTCTCCAGGCCGTCGTGCAGGTCCACCTCCCGGGGAGGCATCGGGTCCAGGAAGCTGTAGGCCTTCATCGCCTCCACCAGCGTGGCGACGCGCGCCGTGCCGCGCTCCACCTCGGCCAGCAGCACGTCGCCGCTCACCGCGGCCACCAGCCACGCCAGCACGTCCGCTAGCAGCACCGGGCCCACCCGCGTCGCCACCGACTCCAGCCACGCCACGTCCAGGCCCGAGGCCGCGAGGGCCGGCGCCGTCTCCCACGCGTCCGCCACGCCGCGCGACTCCAGCCAGGAGCCCAGGGCCTCCTCGCGCTCCATGCGCGCCACCGGCCCCAGCGGCGGGGCCGCCGCGCCGCGCGTCGCCGCCTCGCGGGGGAGGGCCAGCAGGGCGCCCCGCTGCGCCGGGGACAGCCCGTGCTCGCCCAGCGCCATGGCCCGCGCCGACACCGTGCGCAGCGTCTCCCTCAGCCGCGCCGCGCCCCGCCGGGCCGCCGAGGAGGGGCTGTCCAGCTCGGCCCCCAGGCTGGAGGCGAGCTGGCCCGCGGACAGCAGCTCGGGCTGCTGCCGGGAGCTCGTCTCCTGCGGCTGCGAGCGCTCCGAGGCCAGCTCCATCAGCCCGCGCATCAGCGCCGGCGCCACGCGCAGCAGCTCCCAGAAGGTGGACGGCTCCAGCCGGAACAGCCGCACGTCCGTCACCGCCCAGCCCGTGGTGGGGTGGGGCGAGTTCAGGAAGAGGATGAGCTCACCGAAGAGGTCGCCCGCCTTCAGGCTGGTGACGGGCACCTCCTGCGCGCCCACGCGGCGCGTCCACTGGGTGTCCCCCTCCAGGATGACGGACAGCCCGTCCGCCGGGTCTCCCTGCGCGGCGATGCGCGTGCCCGCCTTGAACTGGAGCTGCCGGCCATGGCCCGCCATCCAGTCGAGCTGCCCGTCGGTGAGCCGGGAGAACAGCGGCACCCGGCGCAGCGCTGTGACGATGTCCTCGCGACCCATACGTACCGATGCTGCCTTTCCCTGGGAGGGTGTCCATCTCCTGGCTTCGTGGGTTCTACCCGCTCGGGACGCGGCACGCCCGGCCGCCTGCCCGCTATCGCAGCGGCTGGCGCTCCAGCGCCCGGGCAAACGCGTCCGTCCGGTGCCCCGCCACGCACACCGGCAGCCCCTCCACCACGCCGCAGCGGGCCTGCTCGCGCAGGAAGGCGGGGACGTGCTCGGGCACCACCACATAGACGGTGTCCGCGTCCACCCCGCCGGGGCGCAGCGGGGCGTGGCAGTCCCGCGCCAGCTCCGGTGGCGTGCGGGAGGCATAGCCGCTGTTGAAGGTGAGCCCCAGCCGGTACGCCACGTAGCCCAGCGCGTTCACCAGCGGCTCGTCGTAGCGGCAGAGCCACTGCACCTGCGGCGGGAAGAGGGCCACGTGCTGGTAGGCGCCCTTCAGCTCGGCCCACTCGGCGGCCTGGAGGCGGCGGAAGCCCCCGGTGCGCTGCAGCTGGCTGCGGTCCGCGCGCCAGTCATACGCCTGCACCGCCACCGCCAGCACCAGGGCGGCGGTGCCCACCCAGGGCCGCTCGCGCCACTGCCGCAGCCACAGCAGCACGGCGCCGCCCACCAGCAGGTAGCACAGCGGCCACACGAAGCGCCCCGACGAGCGGAAGGCCGACGTCAGCCGGGAGAAGGGCTCGTACAGCGCCCCCAGGTCCGCCACCTGCCGTCCCGTCCACGTCACGCGCCAGGACAGCGCGTAGAAGGCCATCAGCAGCACCACCACCGCCAGCGGCGCCACGCGGCGCCAGGGCAGGGCGCGCAGCGCGCGGAAGCGGAACGGCGCGCAGGCCCCGGTGAGCGCCAGCAGCAGCAGCGCGCCGAGGCCCAGGAAGCCGAAGCCCTCGCCCTGGCGCGGGGCCGCGGGGAGGGACGGCACGAGCTTCGACCAGCCCATGGGGTTGAAGAGCGTGGCCAGGTCCGCGGAGAAGTCGCCGAAGCCCTCCGCGCCCAGCCCGCTGCCGCCGAAGTAGCCGAAGAGGGCGAAGACGCCCACGTCCAGCGCCACCACGCCCAGCGCGGCCAGCGCCGCCATTGCCCAGCCCAGCACCCGGCCCAGCGCCAGGCGCACGGCCAGCGCCAGGGCGAGCGGCGCGAGCATGGCCACGAGGTACGGGTGCGTGCTCGCGCCCACCGCGTTGAGGAGGGCGGCCAGGGCCAGGCTCCTCCGCGCCGCGTGGGCGTCCGGGGTGTCACGCAGGTGGAGCCACAGCAGGGCCACGATGGGCCAGTGCGCCACCAGCGTCGGGTGGCCGAAGCGCGCCGCCATGGGCGGAGTCAGCGCCAGCAGCACGCCGCCCAGCACCTGGTGCACCGGGCGCGGGGACACCACCGCCACCAGCTTCGCGCCGAAGTACCCCATCAGCACGAAGCACAGCGCCAGCCACGCACCGGTGTACTGGAAGTCCGCGGGCAAGAGCGCGTCGAAGGGCTTGAGCAGCACCGCCACCAGCGGGTTGCCGTCCGTGAGCGCCACGGAGGTGCCGTAGGGGTAGAGCTGGTTGGGCGAGGACGACAGCGGCAGGCCCCAGGGGGCGTTGCGGTAGAAGAGCCAGCCGAAGATGTGGCCCGCCCAGTCCTCGCGCATCATCCAGTCGATGCGCGTGGGCGGCAGCACGTTGCCGCCGCCCAGCCAGAGGAACCAGCCCAGTCCGCCCAGCGCGGCCACCCAGGGCGCCAGCCGGCTCACGCGAGAGGACGCGGGCACCGGCGCGGGGGACGTGGACGAGGTGGGCTCCATCAGCGCCGGCGCGTGCCCCGGCAGGGGCCGCACTGTAGGGGCTTGCTTCCGGCACGGGCAAGCACCGTCCGGGGGCGCCCGGTCAGGGGCCGCGGCGTGAGCGCGGAGGACTGCTCGCGCTCCGCCTCGCGCCGGCGGTCCGTGCCCCGCGCCGTCCCGCTCGTCCGTGCGGCCTACTGCGCACAGGGGCTGTCCGCATTGCCCTGGATGACGCGCGCCTCGGCCGTGCCGGCGTATACGTCCTCCGCGAGCGACACGGCCAGGCAGGTGGGCAGCTTCGGGTTGCCCGTCACCTCGAAGCGCGTGCTCACATGTGCCAGCCTCGCCAGCTCCAGCCGGGTCAGCTCGGGGTTGTGCCGCACGGTCAGCTCCCTCAGCTCGCGCAGGGTGCGCAGGGCACCCAGCCCCGTCAGGGCGCCGTTGCGCACCACCCGCAGGTGCTCCAGCATCGGTATCTGGTCGAAGCCGGACAGGTCGGCCAGGAGCGCGTTGTCGGAGAGCGTCAGGCCCCCGCCCACGCTCTGCAGGACGGGAAGCTCCGCCACGCCCAGCAGCTTCGGGTTGGAGGTGATGGAGACATGCCCGACCACCTCATTCAGGGAATTCGACGACACCGTCTCCAGCGAGGCGTTCCCGTGGAGGGTGAGGGCGCCCACGCTGCGCAGCGAGGACGACCCGATGGCCTCCAGGCTGTCGTTGTCCGACACCTCGAGGACGCCGCCGACGGTCCGCAGCAACCACCAGCCGAAGGTGGTCTCCAGCGTGTCGTTGCCGCGGAGGACGTAGTCTCCGCCGACGTTCTCCAAATGGCGGAGGTCTTCGATGGAGGTGAGCGCATCGTTGTCGATGACCTCCACGCTTCCGCCCACCGACGCCAGGCTGCTCAACGGCAG
The DNA here is from genome assembly GCF_024198175.1 of Pyxidicoccus xibeiensis. Classification (NCBI taxonomy): domain Bacteria; kingdom Pseudomonadati; phylum Myxococcota; class Myxococcia; order Myxococcales; family Myxococcaceae; genus Pyxidicoccus; species Pyxidicoccus xibeiensis. Next base: position 436,057 of record NZ_JAJVKV010000004.1, on the reverse strand, counting down.
CTCCCGCAGGAGGGGGTTGGCCTGGATGCTCACGGAGCCCGCGAGCGCCTCGACATACGGGAAGCGCGGCGCATCCACGAGCGCCGCGTTGTGGCCGATGTGGAGGCCGCGCCGCGGGGCCACGGCGGTCAGTCCGGCCAGCGTCGTGAGCTGGGGGTTGCCGCCCACGTGCAGGTCCATACCCACCTTGACCGGCCACTCCGGCTCGGGACCGGGTGGGCCGATGACCAGCGTGACGAGCCCCTCGCTGTCCGCCACGTGCAGCCCCCCTCCCACGTAGCGCAGGCCCGGCAGCTCCACCCGTGTCAGCGCCGGGTTGTGGTTGATGTCCAGGTCGCCCTCCACGAAGGTCAGTCCCGGGAGCACCACCTCCGTGACGCTCCCCCAGATGATCTTGAGCGCACCCCGGATATGGGAGACGGCTCGCAGCGCAGCGAGGTCCGCCGCGCTGCGCACCTCGTAATCCCCCTCGTAGGCCGCCGTCTCGTAGCACACGTACAGGGTGTCCTGGACCTCGGAGTCCTCGAGCGTCCCATCCTCGTTCGAGTCCTGTCCCAGCTCCACCCCGGCGCCCCCCCTGGGGCAGCGCGCGCCCTCCGGCTCCGGCCGCTGGCGCACCCGGGCCCGGGAGGGCAGCACGCAGAGTCGCACGGAGGTCCGCAGCTCCTCGCGGTCGAGCACCCCATCCCGGTCCATGTCCACACCCGCCTCGACGAGGGTGCTCTCCATCGCGCACACGAAGGGAGGCTCCGTCAGGGGCCGCACCTGCGCGAGCACCGGCTCTGGCTCCGTGCAGCCGTACACCTCTCGGGTAATCTCCCCGTCCTCCAGGAGGCCGTCACCGTCCAGGTCCCGCCCGGCGTGGGAGACGTGCCCGCCGTGGGGGCACCGCTCCCCGGGAGGCACCTGCTGCGTGCGTACCAGCACGTCGGGCGTGGCCGTGGCGCAGATGTACTCGGTGCGGCGAACCTCCTCGTCGTCGAGCTGGCCGTCCGCGTCCAGGTCCAGGCCGGTCCGCACGGCGTGCCCGCCGTGCTCGCAGTTCAGCCCCGCGGGCTCTGGCTGCTGGTGCATCAGCGACGTGGTGCACACGTACGTCGTGTCCGTGACTTCGGCGCTGCCGAGCACGCCGTCGTCATCGCCGTCCAGGCCGGACAGCACCGCCTGGCCGCCATGCGGGCAGCGCTCCCCGGGTGGCTCCGGGACGATGCGCGTGAGCGCCTCGTGTTGCCTCACGAGGTCCTCCAGCTTGATGCCATCGCAGCCTGCCACCAGTGCGAGCACCGCCAGCCACGTCCAGCGCATCGTGCAGTTCCTCCTGTGAAGGCCGTCCGCCCCACTCCTCAGTTGCCGCATGTGGCACCGTCGTCGTTGTCCCGGATGCGCAGCAGGGCCGGTTGGCCCGTGTACACGGCCGCCGCGAGCGACGTGGCCAGGCACGTGGGCAGCTTCGGGTTGAGGATGACCTGGAACTCGTCTCTCACCCGCTCCAGCCTGCCCAGGCCGAAGCTCGCGAGCTCCGGGTTCTCGAACAAGCTCAGGCTCCCCACCTCGCGCAGGTGTGTCAGGCCCGCCAGGCTCGTCAGGGCTCCATTGCGCTGCACGGACAGGATGGCGAGGTCTGTCACCTTCGCGAGTCCCGACACCTCCGCCAGCAGCGGGTTGTCGTGCAGGCGCACCTGGGAGACGGACTGGAGGCTGCCCAGGTTGCGCAAGCCGAGCAGCTTCGGGTTGTAGCGGACGTCGAGCTCGACGTGGATGCTCCGCAGGTTGGGCAGGTCTCCCGCCCACTCCAGCTCGGCATTGGAGATGATGCCAAGTCCACGCACGTGGCCGAGCGCCACCAGTCCCTCGGTGGAGCGCAGTGCGTCGTTGCCTGAGACACTGAGCGGGCCGGCGACGACCTCCAGCTTCTCCAGCCCGGACAGGTCCTGGAGCGCATCGTTATCAGAGACATGGAAGCCCATGCCGATGAACCACAGGCCCGTCCCCCTGAGGGATTGCAGGCTGTCGTTGTCTTCGATTTGCACGGAGCCGCCCACCCGCTGGAGGTTGGGGAAGGGAAGGGACGTCACCGCGTCGTTGTTCAGCACGATGAGCGTGTCACCGAGGGCTTCGACGCCCTGGAGTCCCCCCTCTCCCAGGGTGTACGTCAGCACGGGGTTGTTCCTCAGGTAGACGCTGCGGCGAGGAGATGCCAACTTCAGCCCGTCCATGCTCTTCAGCAGGAGGTTGGACGTCACATCCAGGTCCTCCCCCACCCACACCCGCTCGTGCGAGGAACCGCCGAGCATCAGGGTTTCCAGCACGGGGTTGGAGGTCACCCTGAGGCTCGCCGCCACGAAGCGCAGGTCGGGCAGTTCCAGGCGCGTCAGCTTCTCGTTGCCCGCGATTGTCACCTCGCCTTCCACCACCGCGAGGCCCGGGACGACTGCCTCGGTCAACCCGGTGCGCAGGACGAAGAGGCTTCCGCGGATGCGGGAGATGCCCTGCAGCGCCGCCACGTCCGCCGCGCTCTGCACCATGTAGTGCCCCTGGTAGGTGTGCTGCAGCTGGCACACGTACACCCCCGCGGACACCTCCTCTTCGCCCAGCTCGCCATCCCCGTTCGCGTCCGCGCCCGCCACCACCTGCGTGCCTCCGGCGGGGCACCGCGCGCCCGCGGGCTCCGGGGAGAGTCGCGAGAGGACCTGGCGGGCTTCCGCGCACACCTCGAGGCGGGCCCGGGCTTCGCTGTCGTCCAGCGCGCCGTCCCCGTCCATGTCCGGCCCTGCCTCCACCACCGTCACCGCCATGGGGCACGCGGAGGCCGGGGGTCTTGGCACGCGCACGCGGGTGACCACCGGCTCCGGCTGCGTGCAGCCATACGCCTCGCGGGTGATTTCGCTGTCCTCCAGCGCGCCGTTGCCGTTGGTGTCGTTCCCCGCGCGGGAGACCTGGCCCCCCAGGGGGCACTGCTCCCCGGGAGGCACCGCCTGCACCCGCACCAGCACATGGGGAATGGGCGTGAGGCAGAGGAACTCGGTGCCCGTCACCTCGGCATCGTCGAGCGCGCCGTTGTCGTTGTGGTCCAGGCCCGTCAGCACCTCCTGTCCGCCATGAGGGCAGTGCTCCCCGGGCGGCTCCGAGGCAACGCGGGTGCGCGCCTCGGGCTGTCTCACGAGGTCCTCCAGCTTGATGTCATCGCAGCCTGTCACCAGTGCGAGCACCGCCATCCACATCCAACGCATGGCTCCGTCCTTCCGTGCGGGCCTCCACCCCAGGGCCCGCTTCGCCGATGTGGCCCGCTTGGGGGCTATGGCCCGCAGCCCGCCTGGTCGTTGTTGCGCTCGATGATGCGCTGGTCGGGGGGGCCGCTATAGACGCGGTCCGCGAGCGACACGGCCAGGCAGGTGGGCAGCCGCGTGTTGTCCCTGATGGAAAAGGACGTCGTCACGTCGGTCAGCGCGACCAGTCTCAGCGCGGTCAGCCGCGGGTTCTCGGCCACAGAGAGCATGTCCACCTCGCTCAGCAGCAGGAAGCCCTCCAGGTCCTGCAGCGCGGTGTTCCTCAACACGGTCAGCTCGCTCAGCCACCGCACCTTGCCGAAGCCGTGGACGCCCGTCAGCACCGGGTTGTCGATGAGCGCGACTTCCTTCACATACCGGAGCGACGGGAAGCGCTCGACCGTATGGAGCGACGGATTGTTGATGACCCGTATCTCTTTCAGCACGACCTCCAACCGGGCCATCGGGAGGACCTCCTGGAGCGCCGCGTTGCCGAGGATGTGGATGGAGCCCGCCTGCGTCAGCTCGGGCATCTCCCCCAGGTTCTCCAGCTTGGCGTTGGAAACGATTTCGAGTACCCCGCCCACCGTCCGGAGCGACTGGAGCGCCACCTTCAGGCTGACCACTTCCAAGGTGTCCTCGATGCTGAGGTCCTTCCCCACGTGCGAAAGCTGCGAGAGGCTGTCCAGCGACGTGAGCATGCGGGTGTTGCTGATGGTCAGCGACTCGCCCACCGAACGGAGGTTCGGCATCGGGAAGGTCCGCAGGGCGCCGTGCATGTGGACAGTCACACTGCCCCTGGGCTCGCGAACGTTCACCAGGTCGCCCGGCTCGACGAGGGCGGGGTTGAAGCTCAGCTCGACGCTTCCGCGAGGGGAGACGGCTGCCAGTCCCTCCAGCGACGTGAGCCGCGGGTTGACGCTGATGACCAGGTCGGTGCCAACCGGCACCTCCTCGCTCGGGTTCCCGCCCACGACCAGGGTTTCGAGCTGCGGGTTGTCGTTCACGGACAGCGCCTGGCCCACGAAGCGCACCCCCGGCAGCTCCACGCGCTTGAGGACCTGCGTCGAATCGATGCGCAGGCTGCCCTCGACCGCCACCAGCCCCGGCAGCACGAGCTCCGCCAGGGTGGGGCCGGTGATGGTCAGATGGCCCCGGATGCGGGAGACGGCTCGCAGCGCCACCAGGTCCGCCGGGCGGGTGACCGTGTAGTTGCCCTCGTATGTCAGCGTGGGCAGGCAGACATATGCGCGGGCGAGGAGCTCCGCCTCCTCCATGACTCCGTTCCCGTTGCTGTCCCTGCCCATGCCCACCAGGGTGCCGCCGGTCGGGCACGTCTCTGCCTCGGCCACGGCTCGCTGGAGCACGCCGGCCTGGTTGATGTGGATGCAGGCGGAGGCCTCGCCTCGCACCTCGCCGTCCTCCAGCTCGCCGTTGCGGTTGAGGTCCGGTCCCGCCTTCACGGTGGTGCCAGTGGTGTCGCAGCCCTCGAGGGCCACGCCCGAGCCCGTGCTCAGCCGCCACAGCACCGGGTCCACCTCCGTGCACCCGTGGGCCTCGCTGTCAATCTCGTCGTCTTCCAGGAGCAGGTTGCCGTTGTCGTCATTCCCGGCTTCGGAGACCTGTCCTCCCATGGGGCACTGCGTGCCGGGGGGCACCGGCCGCGTGCGCACGAGCACACCGGGCACCGAGGTGGCGCAGACATAGTCGGTGTGCGTCACCTCCCCGTCCTCGAGCGTGCCGCTGGAGTCCAGGTCCACGCCGGTCTGCACCGCCTGGCCGCCCTTCTCGCAGTGGCTGCCGGCCGGCTCCTCGCGACGGCGCGACAGCGCGCTGACGCAGAAGTACCGGGTCTGGGTCTCGTCCACCTCGAGGTCGTCGAGCTGGTCGTTGTCATTCTCGTCCAGGCCGCTCTCGAACTTGCGCCCCCCTTGGAGACAGTGCTCGCCGGCCGGCTCCAGGGCGTCACGCGTGAGCGAGCGGTGCTGCTTGAAGAGGTCCTTCGGCCCGATGCCGTCGCAGCCCGCCGCCAGCGCCAGAATGACCATCCACGTCCACCGCATCACTGTCTCTCTTCCTTGTTCCTGGAGGGCATGGCCTCGTGCGCCCCGCGCCTGCTCAGTCACAGGTCGCCGTGTCGTCGTTCCGGGAGATGTCGGGTGGTTGCCAGAACGTCTTCGCCGCGAGCGCGGTGGCCAGGCAGGTGGGAAGGCTCGGGTTCTCCACGATGGAGAAGGCGTCTTTGACCCGTGTCAGCTGGTTCATCCCCAGCGCTGACAGCTTCCCGTTGAAGCTCACCCGGAGCTCCCTCACCTCCCGGAGCTCGTCCATTCCAGCCAGCGTCAGCAGCGTGTCGTTGTCGTGGACCTGCAGGGAGCCCACGCTCCGGAGCCTGCGGAGTCCGTACAAGCTCCCGAGCGAGGGATTTCCGATGAGCACCACGCTGTTCGCGGCCTGGACGTTCATGAAGACATCCAGCGACCGCAGGCTCTCGTTGCCGCCGATGTAGAGCGCTCCGACCGAACGGAGGGGAAGGCTGACGCCGTAGATTTCGTCCAGGCTGGGATTGTCGACGATGGAGATGGCCCCCACGTACGTGAGGCTGCGCAGCCCCGGGCCCAGGCTCCTCAGCGAGGCGTTGGCCTGGATGTCGAGTGAGCCCTCGACGGACTTGAGCGTCCCCAGGCCCAGCTGGGTGGTCAGCCCCCCGTTGCGATGGATGACGAGGTCCCTGCCAATGGACTCCAGAGGTGGGCCCTCCAGGGAGGTGAGGGCACTGTTGTTGGTGATGGTGAGGGTGCCGCCCAGCCGCTTCAGGTTGACGAAGGGCGGGGCCTGCAGCTGCGGGTTGTCCAGGAGGGTGATGTCCCCTGGCAGCGCGTGCACGTAGCTGAACGCTCCGCCGACACGCAGCAGCGCATTGTCGATGATGTTGAGGCCGCGGCCCGGGACGACGGCGTCCAGGCCCGCCAGGGTGACGAGCCGGCCGTTGCGCGCCACCGTCAGGTCGCTGTCCAGCTTCACCGGCCCCCCTCTCGGGTCGCCCACGTGGAGCACCTGCAGGCTCGCGTTTCCGGTGATGTTCAGGTCCCCCGCCACGAAGCGCAGCTGGCGAAGGGACACGCCCGTCAGGTCCGGGTTGTCCTGGATGAAGATGCTGCCCTCCACCATCATCAGGTTCGGCAGCGACAGCTCCGAGAGCGACGTGGCGGCGACCTCGAGCGAGCCCCGGATGCGGGAGATGCCCTGGAGCGCCGCGAGGTCCGCCCCGTCCCTCACCGTGTACGTCCCGTCGAACGTCTTCAGGGGCCAGCACACCCACATGTCCCTGAGGATTTCGTCGCCATCCAGCACGCCGTCCAGGTTCAGGTCCTCACCCGCGAACACGCGGGTGCTCCCGGCCGGACAAATCGGGCTGGGGGTGGCTATCTCCAGTTGTCGGGTGAGGACCCCGGCGGGCTCCACGCAGATGAAGAGCAGTGCCTGGCGCTCCGAGTCCTCCAGCGTGCCATTGCGGTTGAGGTCCGCCCCGGCCTCCACCGCGGAGCCGCCCGCCTCGCAGGAGACCTCTTCCGGGAGGGCGGTGCGCACACGCGTCGTCACCGTCTCCGGCTCCGAGCAGCCATGGACCTCACGGAGGACCTCGGTGTCCTCCAGCATGTCGTTGCCGTTCAGGTCATGCCCGGCCTGGAAGCGCTGGCCTCCGTAGGGGCACGGCTCGCCCGGGAGCAGCTGCAGCACCCGCACCAGCATGCCGGGGATGGTCGAGTCGCAGACGTACTCGGTGGCCTCCGCCTCGGACTCGGCGAGCGTGCCGTCCCCGTCCAGGTCCGGGCCTGCCCGTACCTTCCGCCCGCCGAGGGGGCAGTTCAATCCCGCCGGCTCGCCGTCCTGCCGGATGAGTGTCTGGGGTGGCTTGAGGACCTGGCCCAGGTCAATGTCATCGCAGCCGGTGGCCACCACGAGCCCCACCAGCCAGATGTGTCCCCAGGTGCGTGCCATGGCCGGGTCTCCTTCGTGGGGCCGAGGGCCCTCAGCGCCTGAAGGTCAGCTCCAGGCCGAAGGAACGGTCCAGGAAGTCGTCCCCGCGGACGGTGACCAGGTCCATGGCCACGGTGGCCGCCAGCCTCCACCGCAGTCCCGCCACCTTCGCCGTCACCCCCGCGGCCGCGTGCGAGGTGAAGACGGTGGGGTCTGCCATGGGCTTCAAGTCGCTCGTCACGCCCAGCACCCCCCAGCCCAGGCCCGCTTCGGCGAACAGGGGCAGGCCCGCCAGACCCACCAGGCCCTCCGTGCCCAAAAGCCCCTGCACCGTGGCGCGGTGGGTGCGGATGCCGTCTTTCGACACCGCCAGCAGCGTGGCGCCGCGGGTCTTGATGTCGAAGGCCGCCACCGGCGTCAGCGAGTAGCTGCCGCGCACGCCGTAGTAGACGAAGGGCCGGAGCTCCTTGCGGAACGACACGCTGGGCCCGACGGCGAAGACCCCCAGCCCCAGCGGGGCCTGCAGCGCCGTGAGACCGAAGTCCCACCCCAGCGTGTCCAGCAGCCGTGGCAGGTGGTGCAGCGTGCCTCCCGGCGCGGGCGGGAAGGCGCGGGACAGGTCCACCGGTACCAGGCCGGCGGCGGCCACGTACTGCTCGTAGAAGTCCTTGTCCAGCGGCACCGCGAACAGGCCGCGCCGCAGCGCCTCCTCGGCGGGGCCGCGCTCCTGGAGCTCGCGGGCCGACAGCTGGGGCACCTGGGTGAGCTCCGCCAGGGTGATGCGGGCCTCGGCCGTGGGGGTGCGCACCCAGTACACGTCGCGCTCGGGCAGGCGCAGCAGCACGTACTGGTCCTCCGAGCGCCGCACGTCCGCCAGGCGGCGGCCGTCCGCGTCCTCCACGGAGATGCGCGAGTGCTCGAAGCCGGAGGGCAGGGTGAGGCTCGGGCCCGTCGGGGCGGGGCCCACCAGCGGGCGGCGGGGCTCGCGCGTGGGGGCGAAGGCATGCAGGGTGAGCCGCGCGGGCAGGCCCTTCACGCCCTGCAGGGACGCGGTGACGAAGGCGCCCAGCTCGCTGTACTCCACGCGCCCGTCGCCGTTGATGTCGGCCGCGCCCATCATCCCCGAGCGCGCCACGTGGCTGAAGACGCCGGCGCGGATGCGGGACCACTCGTGCGTCTCGCCGTCGTCGCTCTCCGCGAAGAGGGCGCCCACCGTGGGGCGGGTGGCGAGCTGCTCGCGCGCGAGCATGCCGCGCAGCTCCGCCAGCACGGCCGCGTCCGTCTGGCCGCCGCGGCTGCCCACCACGCCCGAGGCGCGGCACGCGTCCACGATGACGTGCACGTAGTCCGCGGCGAGCGGGTCCACCACGTCCGCGTAGAGGCTCGACTTGTCCAGCCGGCCGCCCGCGAGGGTGAAGTAGGCGCGCCCCGACTCGTCCGTGTTGCCGTGGCCCACGTAGATGAGCAGCACGTCCGTTTGCCGCCCCAGCTCGTCGTCCGCCAGGCTGGCCGCGCGCAGCCGCGCCACCTCGCGCTTCACCTCGTCCGGGGTGGGCGGGCGCGCTCCGGCCAGCACCGGCCGGCCGCCCGCGCGCGTCGCCGCGTCCGGGGCCACGAGCAGCGTGGTCTCCACGCCCAGCCGCTGGAGTGTCTCCGCCCACAGCACGCCGTCGTCGTCCGCGAAGCGCAGGTCCGGAAGCGAGGGGTCATCGCTCCCGTTGTGGGCGATGACGAGCGCACGACGCACCACGGCCTGCGCGGAGGCGGCGCCGGGGGCCAGCAACAGCGTGAATGCTCCGAGGAGCACTCCCAACTTTTTCATGGCCCTTCCTCTACCCTTACCTCCTGCTTGAGTACCACCGCCTCGCTGTGCTGCTCACCGCGCAGGGCCGCCAGCGTGGCGGACGGGCTGTCCGCGAAGACGGCGGTGACCTCCACCACCCCGGCGGCCTGGGGCATGGGTACGGTCAGCTCCAGGGGGCCCTCCTTGCCCACCGCGCCCGACAGGAGGAACGGGCCGGCCGTCACCTCGGCCCTCTTCGTGCCGCGCACCTGGATGGCGACGTGGGTGTAGGGCGCATTGCCTCCGGCGGCGAAGGCCAGCATCGCTCCCGCCCGGCAGCTCTCGCCCGCGTGCAGCTCGCGCAGGGGCTGGCCGGCCGCGGCGCAGAAGACCCGCAGGGCCACGGCGGGTGGCGGCGTGCCTTCACCTCGGGAGACGAACTCGTCCTGAGTGGTGGAAGGCATCACCACCAGGCCCACGAAGACGGCGGCCAGCGCGCCGCCGAGCAGCGCCATCGAGGGCCACCGCGACGGCGCCTCCGCGGGGGTCGCGGCGGCCAGGACGGCCTCCAGGCCACCTTCCGTCAGCGCGAGGCGCTCCATGGAGGAGGGAGCGTCCACATCGCCACCTTCCAGCGCGCGGTGCGCCCGGACCCACCGCTCGTAGCGGGCGCCGCAGGGCTTGCAGGCATGAGCGTGGCGCAGCAGGCGGGCGGACTCGCGGGAGGACAGCGCTCCCAGGGACCACCGTGTCAGGCTGGCGTCGACGTGTCTCTCGTACCACCTCATGAGGGCATGCTCCCTATCGCGCACAGCGCGAGCGAGGCCAGGAGGACTCCCAGCTCCATGCGCCCGGGCTCGGCTGAGGCCTCCAGCCAGCCCGAGGCCTTCAAATGCTCGGTGAACTGCGTCCGCAGCCGCCGCTCGCGCACCCGGACCTCTCCCCGGGTGAGGCGGAGCTGCTCGGCGGCGGACTCCTGCGACAACCCTTCCACGAAGCGAAGCTGCGCCAGGGCGCGCCCCTCTTCGGGCAGCGCGTCCAGGAAGCGGCGCACCAGCGTGCGGACCTCCGTCCCCAGCGCCTCCTCCTCCGGGCTGCGACCCTCGGTGGGCAGGTGGCTCAGCTCCGGCGCGTCGTCCATGGGGATGGCCTCGCGCGACACGCGCCCCGACGCCCGCATCAGGTCGATGGCCGTCGAGCGCGCCACCGTGAGGAGGAAGCCCAGGTAGGGGCGGACTCCGTCATAGGCCTGCCGCATGTTGGGGCGGAAGGCCCGGACGAAGGTCTCCTGGTGTGCCGCGTCCAGGTCCAACGCGGAGAGCGCCACGGTCCGCGTCCCGCCTTCCCCGCCCACCGCGAACTTCCGCGAGAGGTAGCGCAGCACCTCCGGCGAATACGCGCGGTACACCTGCGTGAGGACGGTGGCCTCCCCTTGGCGGAAGGCCTCCAAGACGGACCGATCGTTTCCTGGCAGCACGGACTCTCCGTCCCGGCGAGCAGGTCCGGGCGTCGTGCCCGGCCGTCCGTCACCCTCTCAAAAAGGAATACGGAGCGTGCTCGCAATCTGGGTCGTCGGCTGGAACGACGACCAGGCGATTTCTTGAGCCCCCGAGGGGGAATTGATTGTCGGGGGGCGGCTTTATGGCCTCCAACGATTCGGCCGGGGGCTGCTTCTGCACGTGCGGAGGTGAGGGCCCGGGGTCGGTTCCACTCAAGTGGAAGTGAAACCTTCCGGGCAGGGCTGCTCCCACTTGAGTGGGAGTGAGGGCCTCCGAGGCCGGGCTGCTCCCACTCAAGTGGGAGCAGGGTGGCTGGTTCCACTCAAGTGGAAGCGGCCCCCGCGGCCCGCGGACCCTGGCCGGGCAGGGGCCACGTCGGGAAGCTGGCCGCCCAGGCCGCGCGCACCCGGTCCAGGAGCCCGGCCCGCACGTCCTCCGCCACTTCCTGTACCCGGGCCGGGGTGGCCTCCCACCAGCCCGCATTGAAGAGGACCACGGCCGGACAGGCCTGGAGCAGCTCCTGGAGCCGGGCGTCGGACCCACCCGCGCGCGCGTGCAGGGCCCCCAGCTGCGACGCCAGCGGCCCCAGTGGCGAGTCCGGCCCCCGGTACCCCTGGCCGTACCAGGCCTCCGTGAAGCGCACCGGGCCAACCAGGCGCGAGTTGAACTCCGCCAGCTCCTCCGCCGGCACCCACAGCTCCTGATGTCCCCGGCCCCCCACCGTCCGCACGGTGAAGCGGGAGAGGTACGCCGCGTCCACGTCGAACGCGGTGACGAAGCCCACATGCCCCGAGCCCGCGTCCGGCGCATTCCAGTCGCGGGCAATCTGCCGCGCGTAGTCCGCGTTCATGACGGGGTAGAAGATGGGCTGGTCCGGCAGCCGGGGAGGGAACCCCGAGCAGCCGCTGGCCAGCACGAGCTCCGCCTCCCTCAGGCCCACCGGGCGGTACAGCGTGAGCGTCTCCACCATGGCGGCCCCTCCTTATATAGGGCAGGCCACGCTCCGCGAGTGGAAGCCCCTGCGGAGCGGGCAGCCTCCGCCGACGCGGGGCGGCCGTCCCGCCTGACCGCCGCGCCAGCCGCGGCGCGGAGCGGAGGGAGACGCTGTCCGCCCCTGACGGGCCCTGGCCTAGAACGCCGAGCCGTTGGCGCGCTGTCCGGGGGAGGCCGTGAGGCTGGAGGACAGCGTGGAGTGCAGCACCCAGGTGCCGGTGGCGCTGGCGTCCGGGCTCCGGTTGTAGGAGGTGCCCTGGGTGGTGTTCACGTAGCTGTGGCTGTCCTCCACGGTGCCGTCCGGGAGTACGAGGTACACGGAGTCGCCGGTGCTGCCCACGTTGACGCCCCGGTTGAAGCGCAGCCCGTCATTCCCGTTGGCGTAGGTGGCATTGGTGGCGCCCGGCGGCACGGCGGGGGCCCCCGAGTAGACGATGTAGACCTGGCCCGGCTGGAGCACGCTGCCGGAGGGGAAGGTGTGCCGCGCGGGCTTCGCGCCGCTGTAGGACTCGTCGTCGTGAATCCGCCAGCCGCTGATGTCCACGGCGGTGCTCCCCGTGTTGAGCAGCTCCACGAACATCTGGTCGAAGTCCACGGTGGTGGTGCCCGGCTTGAAGTGGGGCTGGGGCAGGTACTCGTTGATGAAGACCCGAGGCGCGGTGCGGTTCAGCAGGAAGGTGCCGTCACTGGCGTCGCCGAAGGCGGCGTCCTGCGTGTCGCTCACCTGCACGCGCGCGCCGCTGGAGGCATCCGCTGGTACCGTCCACGTGTAGCGTCCGGGCGCCGCGGGCACGGAGGAGGCGATGTCGAGCCACGTCTGCCCGTTGTCCAGCGAGTAGCGCAGCCGCACCGTGTCGAGTCCGTTCGACTGCCAGGTGATGTCGTACGTCGTGCCCGTGCGGAGCGCCTCGCCGCCGTTGGGCGCGGTGAGCCGCAGCACCTTGCCCTGTCCCAAGTCGAAGCGGCTGAGGATGGGGTAGTGGTCGGACGTGTTGTTCCGGTAGCCGGTGATGGACGGCTGGATGACGACGGCGGAGCTGGGGACGTAGCTCGCAATCATCTCGTTGGTGGCGAGCTGGTGGTCGATGAAGCCCCCGCCGCTCGACGTGCTGCTCCGGTACGTCAGGGCCTGGGTGGTGAAGGTGTACCGGGCCGTGTCGTCGACGAAGTTGCGGAAGGGCGTGTCCTGCCCGGTCGTGGACGTGTCCACGTCGTCGTTCCAGTCACCCACCACCATGACCCGCTGCGTGGGCAGGTTGGTGTCCAGGTAGTTCTTGAGCGCCACGGCCGAGGCCTGTCGCCGGTTGTAGTCACTCGTGGTGGCCATGGCCTTCAGGTGCACCACCATGACGGTCATCTCCATGCTGGAGCCGCCCCGCGTGACGCGCAGGTCCACCCGCAGCGGCGGCCTTCCGGCGAACTCGAAGTTGTACTGCGTCAGGACCACCTCTGCCCGCAGCACCTGCACCACGCCCGACTTGAACAGCACGCCCAGCTTCTGCTCGTTTTCGTCGTAGTAGCTCGAGCCCGAGGACACCCGCATGCTGTCGTCCGCCAGGAAGCCGTCGTAGCCGGGCAGCCGCGTCTTCAGCTCGTTGAACTGCGCGGTGCTGACGATTTCGGCCAGGCCCCAGACGTCCGCGCCCGCGTCGGCGATGACCGCCTGGACATTGGTGAGCTGCAGCGCCTCGTTGGACGGCCCTGCGTCGGCCTGCCCGAAGAACTCGATGTTCCAGTTGGCCACCGCCAGCGGGAAGGTGGGAGGCGGGGGACCCGAGTCGGACGGGCCGCCATCGGGCGGGCCTCCGTCAGGCAGCCCCCCGGAAGCGGAGACCTCCAGACTGAGCCGGGCCTCGCCCTGGACCCCGTTGGCGTCCTGCACGCGCAGGGTGAAGGGGTACGGGCCACGTCCCTGGGGCAGGCCGCTGAGCACGCCGTCCTCGCCGAGCGACAGGCCCATGGGCAGCGAGCCCTCCGCCACGGACCAGCGCAGCGGAGGCTGGCCTCCGGTGGCGACGAACGTGTGCAGGTAGCTGCTGCCCGAGGTGGCCGTGGGCGGAGCGGCGCTGGACACCACCGGCGCGGGCCAGACCTTCAGCGACCAGGTGCGGGTGTCCTCGCGCCCCTCCGCGTCGCGCACGTACACGGTGAGGAAGTGGTCGCCGGCCTCGCTGGCCGGGCCCGTCAGCTTCGCGTCCACCGGGGCGAAGGAGAAGCCCGGCGGCGGCGTGCCCACCGTCGCATAGGTCAGCGGCGTCGTGCCGCCGGTGGCCTTCAGCAGCACCTCGTAGCCCGTGGCCCCCACCGTGGTGGAGGGCAGCTCGCTGCTGGGCAGACGCGGCCCGCCTCCCGGCTCATCACGGCCATTGGAACAGGCGGACAGCAGGACAAGGACAGCGAGCGTCCCGGCCAGGCGGGCAGACGTCATCACGAAGGGCTCCAGCGCGGGCCCTGGGGTTCGGGCCCGAAACCGGGGCACTCTATCCCCAGCCGCGCTCGCGTTGCACGGAGGCCCCGTCGCCGGAGGGCTTCACGCGCCGGGAAGGCAATCATGACCCCCTTCGTTCGTGATTCCTGAAAGCCCAGGAAGGCTTTGCGCTCCCGGCGGGCGTGGAGTGGAATGACTCGGGGGCCCCGCCGCCCCACGGAGGACACAGCACATGGCCGAGAAGTGGGACAAGCAGCTGATGGAACTCCTCAAGCGCACGGGTGACGAGCTCAAGCGCACCACCGATGACCTGCGCGGCGAGGCCCAGCGCCTCCTCAAGGAGGTGAAGGACCCGCAGAAGCAGGCCAAGGTGAAGGAGGGCCTGGAGCAGCTGCGCACCTGGGCCACCGCCACCAGCAAGGTGGCGTCGGAGAAGATTGAGACCGCGGTCCGTCAGGTCGAGGGCGCCGTGGAGCGGGCCTTCAAGGCGGACGAGGCCGGCCCACAGGACGCGGGCTCGAGCCCCGGCACGCCGTCAGCGGCGACGGGCCAGGCCTCCGCCCCTCCGGCCGCCACCCGGGCGCCGAAGCCGGACCCCGAGCCCCGCGCCGCGAAGAAGGCCGCCCCCAAGTCCATCGGCCGCAAGAAGGCCGCGGCGAAGAGCCCGGCCTCCCGCCCTCCCGCCAAGGCCGCGAAGAAGGCGGCTCCGAACTCCAAGAAGACGATTGGAAAGGCGAAGAAGCCCACCGCCGGAGCGTGAAGTTCCGCTGCGTGTGAAGCCGGCCTGCTCGTACCCCAGGGCTGGGCCCTGCCAGTCGTTCCCATCAGTTGGAACGGTTCGCGGCGCGTGAGATAGTGCGCGCCGTGGCCGGCTCCAATGAGAAGGGCAGCATCCAGACGGACATCGGGCAGGATGTCATCGACGCGGCGGTGCGCAGTGTCGAGCGTCGCATGGACGAGGACGAGGAAGTGACGGTCGTCGAGGTGGAGGCCGCCGAGCCTCCCTCGTCGGACGGCACGGAGGTGTCCGCCACCGAGGAGGCCCCTCCCGAGACGGCGGCGACGCCCGAGGAGGTGGCCGCGCTCCGCCAGGAGGTGGAGTCCCTCAAGGCGCAGCTCGAGTTCAGCCAGGCCAAGGCCCGTGAGACGCTGGAGCGCCTGCGCGAGGCGCACGAGCGCGCCAAGGAGTCGCAGGAGCGCACCGTGCGCGCCGCGGCGGACCTGGAGAACTACCGCAAGCGCGCGCAGAAGGAGAAGGAGGAGGTCCAGCGCTTCGGCTCGGAGAAGCTGCTCAAGGACCTGCTCCCCGTCCTGGACAACCTGGACCGCGCGCTGGATGCGGCCGCCAAGGCCCCGGACATCGACAGCTTCCAGAAGGGCGTGGCCATGACGCGCAAGTCCTTCGAGGACGCGCTCGGCCGCCATGGCGTGAAGCCCTTCAGCGCCAGGGGCCAGCCGTTCGACCCGCGCATGCACGAGGCGATTCAACAGGTGGAGACGGCGGACGTCCCCGCCGGCCACGTGGCGTTCGAGGTCGTGCGCGGCTTCTTCCTCAACGAGCGGCTGGTGCGTCCGGCGCTCGTCGTCGTCGCCCGGGCCCCCGCGCCCGTCGAGGCGGCGGCCACCGTCAGTGAGCCGGCGGCGGCACAGGCCGCCTCCCCGTCCAGCGCAGAGGGGACCACCGCGCCCCAGCATCCCGAGGATTCTTCCGGGGGGAGTCAGTAACCGTCATGGGCAAGGTGATTGGAATCGACCTCGGGACGACCAACTCGTGCGTCTCCGTCATGGAGGGCGGCGAGCCGGTGGTCATCCCCAACAGTGAAGGCAGCCGCACCACGCCTTCCATGGTGGGCTTCACCGACTCGGGCGAGCGCCTCGTCGGGCAGATTGCCAAGCGGCAGGCCATCACGAACCCTGAGAACACCGTCTTCGCGGTGAAGCGGCTCATCGGCCGCAAGTACGACTCGCCCGAGGCGCGCAAGGCCATCGGCGTCAGCTCGTTCCGCGTGGCCTCCAGCCCCAACGGCGACGCGTGGGTG
This sequence comes from Pyxidicoccus xibeiensis, assembly GCF_024198175.1. Classification (NCBI taxonomy): domain Bacteria; kingdom Pseudomonadati; phylum Myxococcota; class Myxococcia; order Myxococcales; family Myxococcaceae; genus Pyxidicoccus; species Pyxidicoccus xibeiensis. Next base: position 420,068 of record NZ_JAJVKV010000004.1, on the reverse strand, counting down.
GAGATTCGCGGCAAGGGCTACAGCCCGCCGGAAATCTCGGCCATCGTGCTGATGAAGATGAAGCAGACGGCGGAGGACTACCTCGGCGAGCCCGTCACCGAGGCCGTCATCACCGTTCCGGCCTACTTCAACGACAGCCAGCGCCAGGCCACCAAGGACGCCGGCCGCATCGCCGGCCTCAACGTCCTGCGCATCATCAACGAGCCGACAGCCGCGGCCCTGGCCTACGGCCTGGACAAGGTGAAGGACGGCGGCACCGAGCGCATCGCCGTCTACGACCTCGGCGGCGGCACGTTCGATATCTCCATCCTGGAGCTCAACGCCGGCGTCTTCGAGGTGAAGAGCACCAACGGCGACACGTTCCTCGGCGGCGAGGACTTCGACCAGCGGCTCATCGACTACCTGGCCAAGCGCTTCGCCGAGCAGAACAACGGGCTGGACCTTCGCAAGGACCGCATGGCGCTGCAGCGCCTGAAGGAAGCGGCCGAGCGCGCCAAGCACGAGCTGTCCAGCGCGCCGGAGACGGAGGTCAACCTCCCGTTCATCACCGCCGACGCCAGCGGCCCCAAGCACCTCACCGAGACGGTGGACCGCACCACCTTCGAGGCGCTGGTGGCGGACCTCGTCGACCGCACGATTGAGCCGTGCCGCATCGCCCTGAAGGACGCGGGCGTGCCGGCGCAGCAGATCAACCAGGTGCTCCTGGTGGGCGGCATGACGCGCATGCCGCGCGTGCAGCAGAAGGTGAAGGAGTTCTTCGGCAAGGAGCCCCACAAGGGCATCAACCCGGATGAGGTCGTCGCCGTGGGCGCGGCCATCCAGGGTGGCGTGCTCAAGGGCGAGGTGAAGGACGTCCTCCTGCTGGACGTGACGCCCCTGTCGCTGGGCGTCGAGACGGCCGGCGGCGTCTTCACCAAAATCATCGACAAGAACACCACCATCCCCTGCAAGAAGAGCCAGGTGTTCTCCACCGCGGTGGACAACCAGCCCCTGGTGAGCGTGCACGTCCTCCAGGGCGAGCGCGAGATGGCGGCGGACAACAAGACGCTGGCGCGCTTCGAGCTGGTGGGCATCCCCCCGGCGCCGCGCGGCGTGCCGCAGATCGAGGTGTCCTTCGACATCGACGCCAACGGCATCGTCCACGTCAGCGCCAAGGACCTGGGCACCGGCAAGGTGCAGCAGGTGCGCGTGGTGAGCAACTCCGGCCTGTCCGAAGCGGAAATCCAGGGGATGATTGCCGACGCCCAGTCGCACGCGGCGGACGACAAGAAGAAGAAGGAGCTGGCGGAGCTGCGCAACAACGCCGACGGGCTCATCTACACCACGGAGAAGAGCCTGGAGGAGTACGCCAGCCTCCTGTCGGAGAAGGACCGCGAGGAAATCAAGTCGGACCTGGAGCGGCTCAAGGGCCTGCTCAACACGGCCGACACCGCCGTCCTCAAGGACGCCTTCCAGCGCCTGGAGGGCAGCGCCTATCGCATCGCCGACGCCATCTACACGGGCCAGGCCAGCTAGCGCCGGGGCCTTCTTCGCGCCGGGTGCAATCGCCTCCGCACCCGCGCGTAGACTGGGGCGACTCCCGCCGTCTCCCCGGAAGGCACCCCGACATGGAAACCACCGAAGCCGTCGTCACCGTCCTCATCGTCGCGATGACGATTGGCATCCCCTTCGCGGGGCTCACCCTGCGCTTCTCCCTCAAGCCGCTGGTGGACGCCTTCATCCGCCTGCGCGAGGTGCAGCTCGGCGTCGGCAGCGGTGACGCGGCCCTGCTGCGCGAGCGCGTGGCCTATCTGGAGCGGGTGCTGGAGGCGCATGGCCTCATGGACGAGCGCCTGCCTCCGTCCCGCCTCGGCGCGCCCGAGCGCCTGCCCGCGAGTGTCAACCTGAAGGACCGCGAGCGCGTCTAGCCCGGTAGCCCCGTCTTCCCTGGGCGGGCCCCGCGGGTGTTGAATGCGCCCGTGGCCTCTTCCCCGTTGGAGATGGAGCTCGCGCTGCTGCGCGGCCTGGTGGCCGTCCACCGGATGTCCGACGCCATCCTGGAGGACTGCCTGGAGCGGGGCCTGGACCTGGACGCCGGGCTGGACGTGTTCCTCACGCAGTGCGCGCGGATGGTGCATGCGCGCGCCGGCTTCGTGTCCTTGCGGGGGACGCGCGGGCCGGTGCTGACGCGCGTGCTGGGCGAGCTGGGGGTGGACGTCTTCGAGGCGGCGGACTGGGAGGGCGCGCACCGGCTGAAGGACGGGCGGATGCTCTTCTGCACGCAGCTGGCGCTGGGGCGGCTGCGCCTGGGTGGGCTGGGGCTGGTGGTGGACGGCCGCTTCGACGACGGCGGCGCCCAGGTGCTGCAGCTGGTGGAGGCCATCGGCGAGCAGCTCGACACGTCGGTGCTGTCCTTCCTGGCGCTGACGGACGGGCGTGGCGCGCTGGAGCGGCTGGACGAGCTGGCCGTGGACGACACCCCCGTGCCGCGCGGGCGCATCGGCCGGTATGAAGTCGTGACGCCGCTGGGCACCGGCGGCATGGCGCAGGTGCTGGTGGCGCGGGCGAAGGGGCCGGAGGGGCTGGGGCGGCTGGTGGCCCTCAAGCGCATCCTCCCGCACCTGACGGCGGACAAGTCCATCATCGAGCAGTTCCTGGACGAGGCGCGCATCGGCCTGCGGCTGTCGCACCCCAACCTGGTGCACGTCTACGACTTCGGCGAGGCGCAGGGCGCGTACTACATCGCCATGGAGCTGGTGCGGGGCGTGGACCTGGACCGGCTCATCCGCTCGCTGAAGGGGCCGCTGGAGCCGGCGCACGCGGTGGCGGTGGTGACGCAGGCGCTGGCTGGACTCCAGGCCGCGCACCAGCTGCGCGGCGAGGACGGCGCCCCGCTGCAGCTGGTGCACCGGGACTTGTCCCCGCACAACCTCATGGTGGGCTTCGACGGGCGGGTGAAGGTGCTGGACTTCGGGGTGGCGAAGGCGCGCGCGCAGCGCACGGTGACGCTGCCGGGCATCGTGAAGGGCAAGCCGCTCTACATGTCCCCGGAGCAGGCGCGGGGGCAGCGGCTGGACGCGCGCAGCGACTTGTTCGCCATGGGCATCATCCTCTACGAGGCGCTCACCGGCCGGCGCGCGTTCGACCGGGGGGACGAGCTGTCCTCCATGCAGGCCATCTGCGACGAGCGGCTGCCGCGGCCGGACGCCATCTCCCGGCCCCTGTGGGACTTGCTGGAGGTGGCGCTGGCCAAGCGGCCCGAGGCGCGCTTCGGCAACGCGCAGGAGATGGCGGAGCGACTGGTGGAGGTCTGTGCGCCAGCGAAGGACACGGAGCTGGCGCGGCTCACGGCCCGGCACTTCCCGGAGCGGCTGCGGGAGTTCAACCGGCTGGACCGCACGGAAGTGGGCGGTCGTCCCCGCCTGCGCTAGGCGGCCGGCTCCCGAACGAAGAGCGGCCCCCGCCGCCCGCCAGGCGGGAGGTCCGGGGGCCCGGGGTGCGGCGTGTGGCTCAGTAGCCGCGCTTGAGCGGGTCGTCGGTGGGCGCGTCCAGGGTGCGCGAGCCTTCCACGTCCCCATCGGTGCGGACCGTCACGTCCTCGCGGCGGACGCTCTCCGCGACGCGGCGCTCCTCCTCGATGGAGTCCTTGTGGATGACGACCTCCTCATCCACCACGGCGCGCTTGCGGACCTCCACTTCCTCGGCGCGCAGCGGCACCACCACCGTCTCCTCCTGGAAGGAGGCATTCATGGCCGGGCGGTCCGGAGTCACGTCGCGGCGCTCCACGCGCACGCGCTCGCGGCGGACCGGCACGTCCACCACCTTCTCCTCCTCGATGATGTCCTTGCGCACGCGGACCTCACCGGCCTGCGTGTCCCGCTTGACGACGTCCAGTTGCTCCTTGTGCACGGGGATGGAGATGTCCTCCGTGCGGCCCGTCACGGTGCGCTCGGAGCCCAGGTTCATCCGGGCGTTGGTGCCCAGGGTGTCCGCGCTGGTGCCCAGCCCGGTGGTGCCGATGCCGGTGGCGCCGATGCCGGTGGAGCTCGTCGAGCTCGTCGTGGCGTAGCGGTTCTCGTCGGCTGACAGGCTGCTCAGGGCCTCCTTGCCGTGGTTGAGGATGATTTCCCCGCCGCGGATGTCGCTGATCTCCGAGTACCGGACGAGATAGTCCTTCGGGAAGAAGAGGCCCTTCTCGATGTGGAACTCGCCCTCGCCAATGGCGAACACCTTGCCGAGCTTCTCGCCGTCGATGCTACGGACGACCATTCCTTCTCTCACGTCGTTGCGCTGGAACATGGCTGGCTCCTCGTGACCAGGGGTGGGGCTGTGCCGGAGCGCGCCCGAGCCCCCTGGTCCCTGGTGATTGCCCGCCTCGCGATGGTGCGAGGTTTCTGGCTGGTTCTTCCGCCCCGGCTTCAATCGGGAAGGTGGGAGCGGGTGGGCAGATCGACAGGGGTCAGGCGGTGGGGCCTGTGGGCTCGGCACCGCACCTGCCCACCCCGACACGCGCCCGTCCTCCCGCCTGGCGACGGCTCCTGGCAACCGGGTGAGCAGCCGAGCACGCGGGCCAAGGGCTTTCCACCTGGGGACAGCCCACCCCACCTTCTGGACGCGCGCCCTCAGGCCGCGCGTGTGCCCACGCGGGAGACACCTTGATGCGCACCAGGCAGGAGAGCACGCGGCAGGGGCAGTGGAGCAGGGGGTTGCTGGGCTGGACGGCGGGCGTGGTGGGCATGCTGCTGGCCGGAGGCCTGGCGCGCCGCCGCCATTCCAGGGCGCATCCCCAGGAGCCGGCGACGGCGCCCACCTTGATGGCGGTGACGGAGCCGGAGGAGGAGCTCGAGTCCATCGCGGATCAACGCAGGGAGGCCCGGCGCCGCCGCCTGGCCGCGCTGGAGCTCCGGGCGGCCACCGTGGCGGAGGCGCCCGCGCGCGAGGTGCCCCGGCAGACGGAGCCCCGGCTGCGGCGGGGGCCCAGTGGAAGAGAACAACCCTGGCACGAGGCCCTGGCGTCCACCGTGGGGTGAGCGGGCTGACGGACCGGGGCTGGATTCGAGAGGAGAGGCCAATGCGCAGCGATGTTCAGGAAGGGATGCGGGTCTTCACGGCGGACGGGGTGCGACTGGGCACCGTGGTGGGCTGTGGCGAGGACACCTTCGTCGTCGAGCGGGGCCTGCTCAAGACACGGGACTACAGGGCCCGCTATGGGGACGTGGTGACGGTGCGCGACGGCGAGGTGCACCTGGGGCTCACGAAGGATGAGGTGTCGCGCGGCCCCGGCGCGCGCGCGGAGGCGGGGGGCCGGACGGAGTCCGTGCTCTCGGGCAGCTTCGGGCAGACCCAGGACATCGTCATCCCGCTGGCCCATGAGGAGGCGGTGCCGCGCACGCTGGTGCACGAGGTGGGGCAGCTGCGCGTCCACAAGGTCGTCCGGACGGAGGTGAAGCACTTCTCCATCCCCGTGCGGCGCGAGGAGCTGGTGGTGGAGCGGGTCCCCGCCGGTGGCACGGAGGACAGCGCGCGCGCCCGGGCGGCGGACTCCCGGCCCGGGCCGGCGGGCTTCGGCCCCTTCGAGGAGGCCACCCTCGTCATCCCCCTGCTGGAGGAGCGGGTGGAGTTCACCAAGACGGCCCACGTGTGGCAGGAGGTCGCCGTGGCGAAGTCCACGGTGGAGGAGCTCCGCCAGGTGCACACCACCGTCCGCCGGGAGACAGCCGAGGTGGAAGAGCGGGGCGAGGTGCTGCACGAGGGGCCCGTGGATGGCCTCCACTCCTGACTGACGCACCGCGCACGGAGGGTATGGTTCGGCTGCGAGCTTGACCCATGGAAGGGGCTCCCCTAGAAAACCGGGGCTTTGCCGTGTCCCCCCTGAAAGGGAAGCCCCGCATGCGACGACTTGCCCCAATGCTGCTCGCCGCGCTCGCCTTCCTGGCGGCCGCTTGCGAGAAGAAGACGCAGCCTGCTCCGTCCGGCGAGGGAGGTGCGCAGACCGCGCAGCAGGGACAGCCCGCCGCCCCCCCGGGCGGTGACGTCCCGGCCGGCTCGGACACCATCCTCCTGGGCCAGGTGGGCGCGCTCACCGGCGGCCAGGCGACATTTGGCATCTCCACCCGCAACGGCATCGAGATGGCCCTCAAGGAGGCCAACGCCGCGGGCGGAGTGAAGGGCAAGAAGCTGGCGGTCCGCGTCTACGACAACCAGAGCAAGCCCGAGGAGGCCGCCCAGGCCGCCACCCGCCTGATTACGCAGGACAAGGTGGTGCTCATCCTGGGCGACGTGGCCTCGTCCAACTCGCTGGCCATGGCGGAGAAGGCCCAGGCGGCGGGCGTGCCGATGATTACGCCCTCGTCCACCAACCCCACCGTCACGGAGAAGGGCGAGAACATCTTCCGCATCTGCTTCATCGACCCGTTCCAGGGCTTCGTGATGGCGAAGTTCGCGCGGGAGAACCTGAAGCTGAGCAAGGTGGCGGTGCTCCAGGACAACAAGAGCGCCTACTCCATCGGCCTCACGGACGTCTTCAACCGCAAGTTCACGGAGATGGGTGGCAAGGTCACCACCGTGGAGAGCTACAGCCAGGGCGACACCGACTACCGCGCCCAGCTCACCGCCATCCGCAAGACGCAGCCGGACGGCATCTACGTGCCGGGCTACTACAGCGAGGTGGGCATCGTCGCCCGCCAGGCGCGCGAGGTGGGCCTCAAGGTTCCGCTGATGGGCGGCGACGGGTGGGACTCCGAGAAGCTCTTCGAGCTGGGCGGCAGCGCGATTGAGGGCAGCTACTTCTCCAACCACTACTCGCCGGACAACCCGGACCCCCGCGTGCAGAAGTTCATCGCGGACTACAAGGCCGCCTACGGCGGTGTGCCGGACGCGCTGGCGGCGCTGGGCTACGACGCGGCCCGCGTGGCGATTGACGCCCTCAAGCGCGCGAAGGACCTGAGCGGTCCCTCGGTGCGCGAGGCCATCGGCCAGACGAAGGACTTCCCGGGCGTGGCGGGCACCGTCACGCTCGACGCGAATCGCAACGCGGTGAAGTCCGCCGTCGTCCTGAAGGTCGCGGACGGCAAGACCCAATACGTCACCACCATCAATCCCTGATGGCACAGCTCCTCCAGCACCTCATCAACGGCCTGGCCGCCGGCACCATCTACGCGCTCGTCGCGCTCGGCTACACGATGGTGTACGGCGTCCTCAAGCTCATCAACTTCGCCCATGGCGACGTCATGATGGTCGGCGTCTACATGGGCTACGCCACCGCGTTCGCGCTCGGCCGGGACATGCGCAGCTCGCTCGTCGGCGTGGCGCTCATCTTCGCGGTGGCCATGCTCGGCTGCGCGTTTCTCGGCTTCCTCTTCGAGCGCTTCGCGTACCGACCGCTGCGTGAGAAGCCCCGGCTGACGGCGCTCATCACCGCCATCGGCATCTCCTTCGCGCTCTCCTACGGCTTCCAGCTCGACATCGGCTTCCTGCCGGGCGCGTCACCCCGCGCCTTCCCGGAAATCATCGAGCCCAAGGAGTGGATTACCATCGGCGACCGCGACGTCGTCGTGTGGAACTGGCAGGTCATCAGCTTCCTCATCGCCGTGGGGCTGATGGTGGCGCTCCAGTACCTCGTGTTCCGCACGCGCTTCGGCCGGGCGATGCGCGCGGTGTCCTGGGACCACCGCGTGGCGGCGCTGATGGGCATCCCCACCGACCGCGTGATTGCGCTGACGTTCATGCTCAGCAGCGCGCTGGCGGCCGGCGCGGGCCTGCTCTACGCCATCAAGGACACCTCGGTGAGCCCGCTGATGGGCTTGTACGTGGGCCTCAAGGCCTTCGTCGCGGCGGTGATTGGCGGCATCGGCCACGTGCCGGGCGCCGTGGTGGGCGCGCTGGTGCTGGGGCTGGTGGAGGAGTTCGTCGTGGGCTACGCGGCCAGCACCTGGCGTGACGCGGTGGCCTTCGGCTTCCTCATCCTGGTGCTGCTGGTGAAGCCGGGCGGCCTGTTCGGGCGCGTGGCCGCGGAGAAGGTCTGATGGAGACCCCCGCGATTCCGGCGCCCGAGGCCCGCTCTGCGCTCCCCGCGGGCCTGCGCGGCATCTTCCCCGTGCTGGTGGCGCTGCCCATCCTGGCGGCGCTCCACTGGATTCTCAGCGAGTCCCCCTTCGCCGTGTATCTGCTGTCGGTGATGGGGGTGAACATCATCCTCGCGGTGAGCCTCAACATCGTGAACGGGATGACGGGCCAGTTCTCCATCGGCCATGCGGGCTTCATGGCGGTGGGCGCGTACATCTCCGGCGTGTTGTCGCTGAGCCTCAAGGAGGTGGCCCTGTCCTTCCTCCCGGTGGCGGCCAGCGACCAGGTGCTCTTCACCGTGGCGCTGCTGGTGGGTGGCCTTGCCGCGGCGGCGTGCGGCTTCCTGGTGGGCCTGCCCTCCCTGCGGCTGCGCGGCGACTACCTGGCGATTGTGACGCTGGGCTTCGGCGAAATCATCCGCGTGGTGGTGCAGAACACGGACATGTTCGGGCGCGCGCTCGGCCTGTCCGGCATCCCCCAGTACTCCAGCCCGGCCATGGTGTACTTCTGGGTGTTCCTCACCATCCTCGTCGCGCGGCGCATCGCCGGCTCCAGCCATGGCCGCAGCCTGTGGGCCATCCGCGAAGATGAAGTCGCCGCCGAGGCCATGGGCGTGGACACCACCAGCTACAAGGTCCGCGCCTTCGTCATCTCCTCGTTCTTCGCGGGCATCGCCGGCGGGCTGTTCGCGCACTTCGTGCCCATCATCAACCCCGGCTCCTTCACCTTCGTGAAGTCGATGGAAATCGTCGTCATGGTGGTGCTGGGCGGCCTGGGCTCCACGACGGGCGCCATCATCGCCGCCATCTTCCTCACGCTGCTGCCGGAGGGCCTGCGCTCGATGTTCAACCTGCTGGGCACCGAGAGCACGCTGGCGCAGAAGGTGGACCAGATTCGCATGCCCATCTACGGCATCCTGCTGGTGGTGCTGATGCTGTCGCGGCCCCAGGGCCTGTTCGGCACGAAGGAAATCTGGGACGTGCTGCCGCGGTGGCTTCCGCGCAAGCGCAGGGGGCTGGCGTGAGCACGGCCGTGCAGATGAACGCAGAGGCTGGGGCCCCGCTGCTCCAGGTGGACGGGGTGAGCATCCAGTTCGGCGGCCTCAAGGCGCTGACGGACTTCCACCTCACCGTGCGGCAGGGGGACTTGCTGGGCCTCATCGGCCCCAACGGCGCGGGCAAGTCCACCGCGTTCAACGTCCTGACGGGCGTGTACCCGCCCACCGGGGGCGAGGTGCGCGTGGCCGGCCAGCGGGTGAACGGGTGGAAGCCGCACCAAATCAACCACCTGGGGCTGGCGCGCACCTTCCAGAACATCCGCCTGTTCCGCGCGCTCACCGCGCTGGACAACGTGAAGGTGGCCTGCCGGGCGCAGGGCGCGCTGCACCCGGAGGGCGTGGGGCTGGGCGCGAAGATGAAGGGCGCCTTCATCAACTACCGCGACTGGTGGCGGGCGCTGCTGCTCACCCCGCGCTTCCAGGCCGAGGAGCGGGCACTCACGCAGCAGGCGGAGCACCTGCTGGACGTGATGGGCCTGTCCCACCGCCGCGACGAGGAGGCGCGCAACCTGCCGTACGGCGAGCAGCGCCGGCTGGAGATTGCGCGCGCGCTGGGCACGCAGCCCCGGGTATTGCTGCTGGACGAGCCCGCGGCGGGCATGAACACCCGCGAGAAGGCGGACCTGATGGTGCTCATCCGCAAGCTGCGGGACGACTTCCAGCTGGGCGTGCTCGTGATTGAGCACGACATGAAGCTGGTGATGGGCATCTGCGAGAACATCACCGTGCTGGACCACGGCGAGACGATTGCCCGGGGCGCGCCGGCGCAGGTGCGCAGTGACCGGAAGGTCATCGAGGCGTACCTGGGCGACAGCTACCTGGAGAGTCACGGAGGGGCGGCGTGAGCGAGGCTCAGGTGAAGACGCTGGGCGAGCGCCGGGCCTTCCCGCCGCTGCTGGCGGTGGAAGGCATCAAGGTGCACTACGGCGCCATCCAGGCGCTCAAGGGCGTGTCGCTGTCGGTGGGCAAGGGCGAGGTGGTGGCCCTCATCGGCGCCAACGGCGCGGGCAAGACGAGCACGCTGCGCGCGGTGAGCGGCATGCTCAAGCCCAGCGCGGGCCGCATCACCCTGGACGGCAAGGACACCACGTCCCTCAAGGCCCACCAGCTGGTGCCCCGGGGCATGGCGCACGCGCCCGAGGGGCGGGGCGTGTTCCCCAACCTCTCCGTGCAGGAGAACCTGGAGCTGGGCGCGTACCTGCGCAAGGACGCGGCCGGCGTCCAGCAGGACATGGAGAAGGGCTTCACGCTCTTCCCGGTGCTCAAGGAGCGGCGCAAGCAGATGGCGGGGACGCTGTCGGGCGGCGAGCAGCAGATGCTGGCCATCGCCCGCGCGCTCCTGAGCCGGCCCCAGCTGCTGCTGCTGGACGAGCCCTCCCTGGGGCTGGCCCCGCAGGTGACGGAGACCATCTTCCGCACCCTGCGCGAGGTGAACGCCACCGGGGTGAGCGTGCTGCTGGTGGAGCAGAACGCCCACCTGGCGCTCAACTCGGCCCACTACGGCTATGTGCTGGAGACGGGCGAGGTGGTGATGAAGGGCCCCGGCAAGGCGCTCCTGGAGAGCGCCGAGGTCCGCCGCGCGTACCTCGGCGAATAGGGGCCGCGTGGGCTCCCGGGGCGCCCGTCCCCGGGAGACTCCCGTCAACGGGTAGCACCTGTTACGTCCTCCCGCTGACGCTCCCCGGCGCCCGAAGTCGCATTGAAAATGGCGGCGCCTTGAAACTCGGGTAGTCAGTAGCCGCGCAGTTCGTCTAGCGTCAATCGACGCACAGCGTTCAACCTCACTTAGGAAGCGTGCCCATGCCTTCGTTGTCCCGCCTCCTCGCCGCCCTTGCCACCCTCGCGCTGATTGCCGCCGCGTGCGCCGGTCAGCAGAAGCCCGCCGACAACCAGTCGGCCACCTCCACCATCGAGGAGCTCCCCGGAGAGGGGGGCGACACGGGTGCGCCGGCCGACGCCGCCTCGCAGCTGACGACGGTGACGGCGGAAGAGGGCTTCACCGTGAAGATGCCGGGCCAGCCGCAGCCGCAGCGGCAGAAGGTCACCATCCCCGCGGGCGAGGTGGCCACGGCCGCCTACTCCATCCAGACGCCGGAAGGGGTCATCTTCTCCGTCAGCACCGCGGACTACCCGGAGAAGGTCGTCGCCGCGCGTCCCCCGGAGGCCTTCCTCAACGAGGGCCGCGACGGCCTCACCAACCAGCTCAAGGGCACCGTCAGCAACGAGCAGGAAATCACCATCGACGGCTACCCCGGGAAGTCCTACACGGTGTCCTCGCCCAACGGCGAGGTGAAGGCGCGCAACTACCTGGTGGGCCCGCGCCTCTACACCATGCTCGTGCTCTACAACCCGAGCATCGGCGCGCCGGGCTCGGATGAGTTCCTCGGCTCGCTGGCCCTGGTGAACCCGCCCCCGCCGGTGCAGCGCGCCGGTGCCGGTGGCGCGGATGGCGGCATGGCCGACGGTGGCCTGGCGCTGGACGGCGGCGATGCGGGCGACATGGGCGCCGACGCCGGTACCCCCGCCACGGACGCCGGCACCCGCCGCCGCCGCGGCACGAAGTAGGCAGGCGGCTCGCCACCGGGCACGCTCCCTCGTGGGAGCGTGGACCGGGCGGCAGGCGGCCTGGCAGGCCCGGCGTAGGGGGCCATGTGGTCGTTCTGACCCGGTTTCCTTCCCTCCAGCCAGGCCCTAGCTTCCCTCCGCGGAGTTGACGGGGAGGGGGACAGGAATGACGGGGCTGGCTGGTGCCCTGCTTGCCGCGGTGCTCGCGGCGGGCGGCACACCGCTGGTTCCGGTGAGCGGGGGCAATGCCCTCACGCTCCCGGCCCAGCGTCACATTGTTCACATCGAAACAGGCTCTGGGCGTCCACCGACGTGGCTGGTGGCGATTCAGCACGGGGGCGTGGAGGGCAAGGGGCTGGTGCTGTACCGCTCCGAGGACGGGCTCCGCTCCGTGCGGCGCGTGGCGGACGTGCAGCCGGACGCGACGCACACGGACCGGGCGGAGCTGCTCGCGGTGGGCCGGGACGTGGCGCTGCTCTACTCGTACGAGGGGGCGCGGCTGGAGCCCTCGCGGCGGCACGACGTCTACTTCCAGTGGTGGCGCTACCAGTCGGGCTCGGACACGTGGGCGCCGGAGCCGGCGGTGCGGGTGCTGGACACGCCGGATGACAGCACGGGCTTCTCGCGGGCGCTGCTGGCCCGGGACTCGCGCGGGCGGCTGTGGGTGCAGGCCTTCCGGCTGGAGCGGGACGGCAGCTCCACGGCGGTGGTGTCGGTGTCCACGGACGGGGGCCAAAGCTTCGTGCGCCAGCCGGACCTGGGGCGGGTGAAGCGCCGGGGCGGCGGGCGGCTGCTGAGCGTGGGGACGAAGCTCGTCTTCTTCTACGCCATGCACGACGGCTTCGAGCCCACGCGCATGCGCGTGCGCAACGACTCGGACCCGCTGGACACGTGGAGCCCGGTGCGCGACGCGTTCTCCGACGGCATCTACCACGGGGCCGCGCTGAGCGCGGTGGAGGACGGGAAGGGCGGCATCCACCTCGTCTACAAGGACGAGACGGAGCGCCTCTACTACCGGCACTTCGACGGCGCTGACTTCGGGCCACGCATCCTGGTGGAGGGCACGTCCGACTGGGCGATGCAGGCGGCCACCACGCGCATCGGTGACACGCTGTATGTCTTCTACAACCGCATGCGCGTGCTGAACGCGCACTACGAGCTGCGCGTGCGCGTGCTGAAGGACGGCGTCTTCGGCGGCGCGGTGACGCTCGACGGGGAGACGACGTTCAAGGGCTACCTCAACGCGGTGGACGTGCTGCCCGCGGACAGCACGGAGGTGCCGTGCCTCTTCGGCGACTCGCCCGACGCCAGCTCGCGGGGCACGGTGTCCCGGGTGGCCCTCAGCGTCCAGCCGCCGCCGCCGCCGCTGGACGGTGGCACGCCGTGGCCGGATGGCGGCACGGGGACGGATGCCGGTACGCCCGGCCCGGACGGCGGCACGGATGGCGGCACGCCGTGGCCGGACGGAGGCGTGGATGCGGGCACCCCCGGGCCCGACGGTGGCGTGGGCACGGATGGGGGCACGCCGGGCACGGACGGTGGGACGCCGGTGCCTGACGGCGGCACATCGGGGCCCTTCACGCTGGAGCCCGTCCACACCAACACCACGCACGAGGTGCTCGCGGTGGACGGCGCGGGCACGGTGTACGCGCTGGCGCTCGGCTCGAGCCGCTCGCGCCTGGTGGCGAGCACGGACGGCGGGCGCACCTTCACGCCGCGCGGGCAGGACGGCGGCAGCCTCTGGACGATGGCGGCGATGAAGAACGGGACGTTGCTCGCGGTGGTGAGCCGCAGCGGCGTCTACTCCCTCCAGCGCTCCACGGATGGCGGGTCCACGTGGAAGGACCCGGTGAGCCTGGGCAACTACCGCGCCCAGGGGCCGCGGAGCTTCGCGGAGCTGGGGAGCACGTTCTTCTTCCTGGAGTACCAGACCTTCACCTCGTCCAGCGTGCCGGTGCGGCTGTGGGCCAGCGGGGACGGCGGGGCGACGTGGGCGGTGCGCTCCACGCTGACGGCCCACCGGCATGGGTACTCGCTCTTCTCGGACGTGACGACGGGCGCGCTGTGGGCCACGCTCGGGAGCAGCAAGACGCAGTCGGCGGTGCTGCGCTCCGCGGACGGCGGGAGGACGTGGAGCACGGTGCTGGGCGGGTATGCCGCGAATGGCGTGGCGGGGGTGGTGCAGTCGGACGGCTCGCTGCTCCTGGGGCAGTCCACGCTGTACCAGCCGGAGTACCCGAAGCTGCTGCGGCTCTTCCCGAGCGGCCGGGTGGACGCGCTGCTCCAGCTCCCGGGCCCCGTGTACTCACTGCTCCCGGTGCCCGGAGGCGGGTGGGCCATGGGCACGGGCTGGGCGAGCTCCGGAGACGTCCATGCGCCCGGTGACGTGTATGCCCGCATCTTCATCAGCGGGAATGGGGTGTCGTGGGCGGAGGCGCTGCGCTACGAGCGGCTGAGCAGCACGGCCTTTGCCCGGGCGGACGTGTGGGGCGTGCTGTCCACGGGAGAGCTGCTGGTGCGCATGGAGAATGTGCGCGGCTTCGGAACGTCCGGCATGGGCTTCCAGGTGCTGCGAGTGAAGCGCTGAGGAGCCCGTTGCGTTACACCTCCTGGCGGACGGGCTGCGAGGCCGCGCCGCCAGGAGGAAGCCATGTGGGACCCGACGCAGTACTCGCACTTCCGGGACGAGCGGAAGCGTCCCTTCTTCGAGCTGCTGATGCGCGTGGACGTGGACGCGCCCGGGCACGTGGTGGACCTGGGCTGTGGCACGGGAGACCTGACGCGCGTGCTGGCCGAGCGGTGGAAGGGCGCGCGGGTGTACGGCGTGGACTCCTCGGAAGCGATGGTGGAGGAGGCGCGCCGCCGTCCGTCACCGGAGTCACTGCGCTTCGAGGTGGCGGACCTCGCGGGCTGGGAGCCGCCCGCGCCGCTGGACGTGCTGCTCTCCAACGCGGCGCTGCACTGGGTGCCAGCGCACGACACGCTGCTGAAGCAACTGGTGGCGAAGCTGGCGCCGGGCGGAGTGCTGGCGTTCCAGGTGCCGGCCAACTTCGAGGCGCCGTCGCACCGCCACATCGACGAGGTGCGCGAGCTGCCGCGCTTCGCCGCGAAGCTGGCGTCGGTGCGCAGGGGGCACGCGGAGTCACTCGCGACGTATGAGGGACTGCTGTCGGGCCTGGGGCTGAAGGTGGACGCCTGGGAGACGACGTACCTGCACGTGCTGCCGGGCGAGGACGCGGTGCTGGAGTGGCTCCTGGGCACCACGCTGCGGCCCGTGCTGGCGGCCCTGGGGACGGAGGAGGGCAGGGCGTTCCTGGAGACGCTGAGGCCGCTGCTGCGCCAGTCCTACCCGGCGCGCGAGCGGGGCACGCCGTTCCTCTTCACCCGCCGCTTCGTGGTGGCGCGGCGGGGCCGCTGAGCCGCGTCACCGGGGCCAGTGGAAGATCTTCCCGTTGGTGCCCACCACCCAGAGGTCCTCCGGGCTGGTGCCGGCGATGTCGTTGAACACGGTGCCTGGGAACGAGAGGAACTCATGCCAGCTCTGGCCATCGTAACGATAGACGTGGCCACTCGTGCACGTCACGTAGACCGAGGATGCGCCGAAGGCCACGACGGAAGTCAGGTTGTGGTTGTTGGTGAAGGTGACTCGACTCCAGCCCGTGTCGGTCCAGCGCACGACCGAACCTGCATTTCCCACGGCGAATGCGAGCTTCTCATTCACGACCCAGACCCCGTTGAGACGAGCGAGCCCTTGGATGTTCTGCACGGATTGCGTGTCCCACTCGTTGTTGGCGGAGTCGAAGCGATAGATGCGCGGCCCAGGGGTGAATCCAGAGGCAGCGTCATACCCTCCCGCCCAGAAGAGCACGTCTCGGGAAACTCCGTGGACGTCGAACACGAAGCCAATGTCATTGGTGGGTGTGTTGAACGTCACTGAGGTGCTGACGCCATTCCAACTGAAAGCCGCTCCTTCGCCTTCGCCGGAGGAGGTGCTTGCACTCGCTCCCCAGAACTCAATGCCGCCTCCACCCGGGATGCCGACGATGCCATGCGTCGCCAGATTGGTGCTGAGCACCTGGGTGCAGGCAGTAGCGTTCGTTGCCTGATGGGCAAGCCGCCCTCCCCCCGAGCTGAGCGTGGCACGACCGGTGGTCGGGTCCGCCCAGACGGAATACCATGCGGTGGAATCACCCCCTGTGTTGTCACCGCAACCCCCTGCGGCCGAGTCCGTCACCGTGAACGTGGTGTTTGGCGGGGTCTGCACGGCGCGACGGTTGTTGTTCCCCACGACCCATGCTCCGCCGGGCGTCCAGGTGGAGACCGAGCGCCATACCTGGCTTCCTCCGCCTTCGGTGCGCTCCACCCACGAACGCGTACCGCCGGGGCAGGCCGTCGCGGCCTCGGGCTGACCATCGCAGTTGTTGTCGAGCGCGTC
The DNA here is from genome assembly GCF_024198175.1 of Pyxidicoccus xibeiensis. Lineage (NCBI taxonomy): Bacteria > Pseudomonadati > Myxococcota > Myxococcia > Myxococcales > Myxococcaceae > Pyxidicoccus > Pyxidicoccus xibeiensis. Next base: position 403,968 of record NZ_JAJVKV010000004.1, on the reverse strand, counting down.
GCAAAGCTCATTCGCGCCAGGGCGTGTGAAGCGATTGCCGTCATCGCAGTCACCGCCCTGATTGACGTAGCTGCCCGTCGGCCGCGTACAGCCCTGCTGCGAGCCCTCATTCCGGCCGAACCCATCTCCGTCCTCATCCAGGTACCAGGTCGGCACCGGCTGGGACACCAGGCACTCCAGGGCATTGCCGCCCGTGGTGCACCTCCACCGCCCACCACACTGCGTCATCGGGTCGGTGCAGTTCATGTCGAGCTGCGGGAAGTCCTCGTCGCTCGGCCCGTCGCAGTCATTGTCCAGGCCGTCGCAGCGCTCATCGGCTCCGGGGAACACGTGGGCGCGGGTGTCGTCGCAGTCATCATTCGGGGTGGTGACGTAGCCTGCCGGCACGCCGCTGCAGAACGCAGTCGCGGCGACGTTCCGCTCACCCCGGTTGTCCCGGTCCACGTCCGGGTACGCCAGCGTGGCGTTCGGCACGTTGCAGACCACCGTCCCGTTGACGCCACAGTTCCGGGTGCCCTCGCAGCCCGCGCCTTCCGTGCACACCTGACCCAGCCGGAGCTCCACGGTGTCCTGCTGGCCGTCGCAGTTGTCGTCCACGTCGTTGCACAGCTCCTCGGCACCCGGATGCATGGCGGCATCGGTGTCCCGACAGTCCGTGCCACCATTGAGAACGGCCACGTAGCCGTCCTGGTCCTGGTCCCTGGCGGACAGCAGCAGCTCCGCCTTCGCGGCCTCGCCTTGAGTCACCGCGACGCGCGCCGAGTGGCTCGTCACCATCTTGCCCGCGCAGCTCTGCTCGAAGGCCTGGGCCTCCACCTCTACCGACGCGCTCCAGTCAGCCGGCAGGAGCACGGCAATGACGAGGGCGCCTCCAGTTCGCTCGCCCTTCCCGGCCACTTCCTCGGAGAGCTTCTTGCTGCTGTCTGCCGTGTCGCGGGCCGTCACGAGGACGCACTCAGGCCGGAAGCCCTCGTAGGTCACCGTGAGCTTCACGGCACCCTGGGGAATCTTTTCCTTGCAGCCAGCCAGCACGAGGACGGGGAGCAGCAACAGGACGTGTCGCATGGCACGCATCCTATCCGGGCTTCCATACGCAGCGCCCCTGGTCCTGGCAGACCCAGGGGCGGAGACCTCACTGCGGCCAGTGGATGACACGGCCCCCATCGCCGACGACCCAGAGGTCACCGGGGTGGGTGCCGGCCATGCGGAAGAGGCTGCCGCCTGGACTGCCGACCTCGGACCACTGGGCCCCGTTGAAGCGGTAGATCTTCCCCGCGCGGGACGCCACGTACACGGCTGACGGGCCAAAGGCCTCCACGCCGCCCAGATGGTCATTGGTGGGCTTCGTCGTCATGGCAGCCCAGTTGCCGCCCTCCCACTTCAGCACGGTGCCGTTGTTGCCCACGGCATAGGCCAGCTGTGGATGGACCACCCTGACGGCGTTGAGCATTCCTCCGCTCACGCCGTCGGTCATCCGCACCCAGGTTCCCTGCATGGCATCGAACCGGTGGATGGCAGCCTGGGCGACCGCGTTTGCTCCAACAGCGAAGATGGGGCCATTGACCAGGCCATGGATGTCGTAGCGCGGCAGAAGGTCGAAAAGTGTGACGGTCACCGCGGAAGCAGTGCCGTCCCATACGAAGGCGTGCCCGTCTGGGAGCACGACGGTCGGGGGAATGTAGCCCGCCCCAAAGAGCTTCACGCCGCTGCCGTCAGCAAATCCCACCAGTCCCCAGGTGTCGCTGCGCGCGCTGGGGGGATTGCGCTGGCAGGAGGTGGCGTCCGCATCCGCGACGATGCCCAGCCGCCCGTTGGTCCCGCCCAGATAGGCGCGGCCACTGCGCGGGTCCGCCCAGATGCCATACCAGGGGCTCGAGTCACAGATGCCTGCGCGAGACGTGAAGGCGGACTCCTCCGGCTTCTTGACGGCGAGCGCGCCACCGGTGCCCGACACCCACACTCCACCGTCCCCCCACAGGGAGATGCCACTGAGGATGGCGCCGCCAGGGATGACCCGAGCCGCCCAGCGCGGTCCACCCGCCGGGCACACGCTGGTGTCCTCGGTGGCGGCATTGCAGTCGTTGTCCTCCTGGTCGCACAGCTCCTGAGCACCCGGACGGGTGAACCGGTTGCCGTCATTGCAGTCGCCACCCTGTGCGAGGTGCCGCTCACTCGGGCGCTGACAGGACTGCACCACGGTGGCGCCGCCGTAGTTGTCGCTGTCCCCATCAAGGTACCAGGCAGTCGGATCCTCCGTGCCCATGCAGGTGACTGCGGTTCCAGTGCTGGTATCGCAGATGTTCCGGCCCGCGCACTTCTGCGACGTGGTGCAGGCCATTCCGAGCTGCGCGGCGTAGTCCTCGTCCTCGGTGCCGTCACAGTCGTCATCCACGTCGTTGCACAGCTCCTGGGCGCCAGGGCGCACGCTCATGCGTGAGTCGTCGCAGTCGTCGGCGGCCCCGGTGGTGTAGCCGGCGGGAACGGCGCCGCAGAAGCGCTCGGCGGTGGCGTCCTTCTTCCCATGCCCGTCCCGGTCCACGTCCGGATAGGCCAGGGTGGCCGTCGGAAGGTCGCAGTACGCCGCGCCGCTCGCGTTGCAGCGGTACGTGCCCTGGCAGCTGTCTCCCTCCCTGCACGACTGGCCCAGCTGGAACGTCGTCACATCCAGCACGCCGTCGCAGTTGTCGTCCACGTCGTTGCAGCGCTCCTCCGCGCCGGGGTAGATGGTGGCCGCCTTGTCCTGACAGTCCGTGCCGTTGGTGACAGGGGAGACGAAGCCGTCTCCGTCGTCGTCCACCGCGGTCAGCGTCAGCGTCACCGGGCTCGGGACGCCAGGCGTCAGCGTGGCGCTCGACGCCTGGCTCGCCACCGGATTCCCTTCGCAGCCGGCGCGCTCGAAGGCGCGGGCCTCGACGGCCACCGCGCTGCCCCAGTCGTCCGGCGGGAGCACGGCCACGACGAGGGAGCCCCCCGAGGGCTCGCCCTTGCCCTCCACCGTCTTCGAGAGCTCCTTCCCACTGGCCGTATCCCGGGCCAGCACGAGGACGCAGCGGGGCCGGAAGCCGGAGTAGGTCACCGTGAGCTTCACGGCGCCTTGGGTCGGCTCTTCCTTGCAGGAAGCCAGCGCGAAGAGCGAAAGGAGCAACAGGACGCGTCGCATGGCGCGCACTCTATCCGCGCTCTCCCGCGCCAGCGAGGCCACCGGAGGGCCCGGCCTACCTCACCGCCGGAAAGTCCGAGTGCACCACCTCCAGCCGGGCATCCACGGCGAGGCTCGCGGGCGTCACCAGCTCCAACTCCACGGGCACCTTCCTGCCGTACCGCTCGCGCATGGGCTTCTCCAGCCCCTTCACCTTCAGCGAGCCCAGCCGCTCCAGCTTCCCGTACTCCACGCCCGCGCCCCGCGCATACGCCTTGCGCACCAGCTCCGAGCAGTACATCGCCTCGTCGCCCCACTCGAAGCGCAGGTCGTACGGCTTGCCCAGGTGCGCCTTCGCCGCGTCCACCGCCTGCTGCCGCTGCGCGTCGCTCAGCTCCTTCGGCCGCAGCACCAGGATGCGCCCCTTCAGCCCCCGCGCCTTCCACTTCGCGAACCGCACGCGCTGCACCGGCTGCACCGCCTCCACCACCCACGCGCCCTCCGGCGTCACCTCCACCATGCCCACGTGGGACAGCGGGCTCTCCGTCGCCACCTGGATGAACTGGGACTGCCGAGAGCGGGACGTGTGCAGCACGATGTCCCCCGTCCGCAGCTCCGCCTCCAGGTCCTCCCGTGGCGCGGCAACCGCACCGTGGGCACCGAGCCACACCGCCAGCAACACACTCCACCGCATCGTCTGAGTCCTTTCAGGCGCCTGGTCGCGCTCGCACCGTGGCATTGCAGCCCGGGTGCCAACCCGGAAACCCTAGCCCGCGCGGCTGAGCGGCACTTCCACCCGGGGCACGTAGTGGCCACCCCGGCTCTCGAAGAGGACCAGCCGGTCCACGCGCCCCTCGCCGAAGTCCGACGCCTCCAGCGCCTGGGCGCACCGTGCCAGCGCCGGGTCTCCGCGCGGGTCCTTCGAGCGCGCCAGCGTGAGGTGCGCGGTGTACTCCCGGTGCTCGGGCTCGAAGCCCAGCGGCTGGAGCGCGGAGGCCGTGTCCGCCTGGAGTGCCTTCAGTGCGTCCGTGGCCCCGCGCACGTCCGCCCAGAGCACGCGCGGGCGCGAGGGCGAGCCGAAGCTGCCCCCACCCCCCACCGACAGCACGAAGGGCGCGTGGCGCGGGCCCACGGGCTCCAGCGCGTCGCGCAGGGCGGGCAGCCGCGCCTCCTCCACGTCACCCAGGAACAGCAGCGTGAGGTGGACGCCCTCCGCCTTCACCCAGCGGGCGTGGGGTGCCAGGGCGCGCAGCCGGTCGAAATCCGCCGTGACGCGCGACTCGATGGTGGCTCCCAGCGTGACGGCGGTGAACAGGCGCATGGCTCACGGCTCCTGGCGGCGCCCGCGCGGCCAGAGCGCGTAGGCCCAGAACGGGATGAAGGCGAACAGCTCCACGGCGACGACGTACAGGCCGCGCGAGGACAGCATCCTCGAGCCGATGGGCGACACCGGCAGCGGGCGCACGGGCGCGAAGTAGCGCGCGTCCGTGAAGGGCCAGAACAGCGCCGCGCCCAGGCCGCCGTTGGTGAGCGCGTCCAGCACGCCGTGGCTGGCCACCGCGAGGAACGTGAGCAGGCCCCACTTCGCGGCCGGAGCGCGCAGGAGCCGGGCCGCCAGCGCGGCGGCCACCGCGACGCCCGCGGCGAAGACCACCGAGTGCGAGGCGCCCCGGTGCCCCCAGGGCGCGGCGTAGGGGATGCCCAGCTTGAAGGCCACCACGTCCGCGTCCGGGAGCAGGGCGAGCAGGGAGAGCAGCGCCATGGCAACCCCCAGCCTGCGCGCGGATGCCCCGCCCGCCTCGTACCGCCCCAGGGCCATGCCCACCGCCACGTGACCGATGCTCGCCATTGCCCCGTGAAGATAGCCCACCCGGGGCCAGGCGCCGTGTGGTCGCTTGCTGGAGGGGAGCGAGCGCCTGGGCTACCGTCCGCGGCTCATGCTGAAACGCTCCCAGGTGGAAGACACGCTCCAGCGGCGGCTGGAGGGCTGGCGCGCGCAGGTGGGTGAGTGGCTCAACCGCGTCCGGTTCGCCGGCACGGCTTGCTGGCTGCTGGTGGCCTCGCTGCTGCAATGGAAGGTGCCGAAGGCTGCCCTGGCCGCCTACCTGGGACTGGCCTTCGTCCTCTGGCTCGGCGCGCGGCGCGTCCCGGCGCTCCGGCGACGGGCGGCGCTCCTGCTGGCCATCGTCGACATGCCCGCCGTCTTCGTCCTCCAGTGGCAGACCCTCCCGGAGTCGACCTCCCCGGTGCCCACCGCGCTGCTGACGCTGGGCGTCTTCATCACCCTGGTGGTCGTCGTGGCCCTGGTGACGCTGTCGCGCGTGAGCGTGGCGGCGGCCACCGTGCTGGCCATCGTCCTGCAGACGCTGCTGGCCCAGGGGGCGGGGCTGGCGTGGGGCGACTTCTTCTGGGGCCTGGTGCTGGTGCTGGCGCTGGCCGGGCTGGCGGCCGTCTTCATTGGCCGGCAGGTGCTGGGCCTGGTGACGGAGGTGGCGCAGGAGGAGGTGCAGCGCGAGCGCCTGGGCCGCTACTTCTCGCCGGAGGTGGCCCGGCAGATTGCCGCGCGTGGCGCCGAGTCCGGCGGCGGCGAGCACCGCGAGGTGACGCTGCTCTTCTCCGACATCCGCGGCTTCACCTCCATGTCCGAGCGCATGGACAGCCCGCGGGTGGTGGCCCTGCTGAACGAGTACCTGTCCCGCATGGTGGAGGTGGTGTTCCGCCACGGGGGCACGCTCGACAAGTTCATCGGCGACGGCATCCTCGCCTACTTCGGCGCGCCGCTGGAGCTGCCGGGCCACCCGCAGGCCGCCGTCGCCTGTGGCCTGGCGATGCTGGAGGCGCTGGAGACGCTCAACGCCGAGCGCGCCGCGCGGGGCGAGGCGCCGCTGCACATCGGCATCGGCATCCACACCGGGCGCGTGGTGGTGGGGGACGTGGGCAGCGAGCAGCGGCGCGAGTACACGGTGATTGGCGACGCGGTGAACCTCGCCAGCCGCATCGAAGGGCTCACCAAGAAGGTGGGCGTCTCCCTGCTCGTGTCCGGAGACACCTGGCAGAAGTGCCAGGAGGGCTTTGACTTCGAGCCAGCCACGCCCCTGCCGGTGGCGGGCAAGGCGGAGCCGGTGGCCACCTTCGTCCCCCGGAAGCGCGCACTGCGCACGGCCACCTGAGCAGCCGGAGTCCAGGCGGGCGGCAGCGCCCCGCCTCTCCGCGTCACACGTCCACGACTCTCACTCCACCCGGAAAAGTAACCGGAGGAGTGTCACTCATGGCTCAGGGATATTCGTTGAACATCGGCTTGAACTCCGTGGACCCGGCCCACTACGCGGGCTGGGACGGGGCGCTCATGGCCTGCGAGGCGGACGCGGAGGACATGGAGCTCATCGCGAAGGCGGCGAAGTTCGGGATGGTGCGCAAGGTGCTGACGAAGGATGCGACGCGCGTGCGCATCAAGAAGGAGCTGGACGAGGCGGCGAAGGTGCTCGCCGCCGGAGACCTCTTCCTGCTGAGCTACTCGGGGCACGGCGGCCAGCTCCCCGACAGGAACAACGACGAGTCGGACGCGCAGGACGAGACGTGGGTGCTCTATGACGGAGAGCTCATCGACGACGAAATCTACGCCGCGCTCTCGAAGCTGAAGCAGGGCGTGCGCGTGCTGATGTTCTCCGACAGCTGTCACTCCGGCACGGTGAGCAAGATGGCGTACGCGGCGCTGCGCACCACCGGCAGCCTGGAGATGCTGGCGGACACCGTGCAGGACTCGGTGGCCGAGGAGCGGCGCTTCAAGGACATGCCGGTGGGCATCGCCCTGCGCACCTACCGCAACAACAGGGCCATGTACGACGCCATCATGGCGGAGCTGCCCAAGGAAGACCCCAAGGCGACGGTGAAGGCGACGGTGCTGCTCATCTCCGGCTGCCAGGACAACCAGTTGTCCAGCGACGGCGCCTTCAACGGCCTGTTCACCGCCAACATGCTGCGCGTCTACAACGGCGGGAAGTTCCGCGGCGACCACCGCACCTTCCACCGCCGCATCGTCCGGCGGATGCCGCCGCTGCAGTCCCCCGTGTACTCCATCGTCGGCGTCCCCAGCCGCGAGTTCGAGAGCCAGACGCCGTTCAAGATTTGAGCGGCCGGGAATGGCGAAGGGCCGGACGGGGGCTGCAACACCCCCACCCGGCCCTTGTGTCCGCCGCGAGCGAAGCGGCTCAGTACGCCTTGGAGAACACGATGCGGCCCGGCGAGGGCTCACCGGTGACGACGCACTTGCCCGGCTCCTGGGTGAGGCTGAAGGGGCGGTTGCGCGTGGTGAGGCCCGTCTCTTCCTTGATGCGCGCCTCCACCTTCGGGTCCAGGTTCCAGTGCGCCAGCAGGAAGCCCGCGTCCGCCTTCTCCTTCATCTCCTCGTAGCTGTTCACCTCGAAGGTGTGGGACTCGCGGAAGTCCTTCGCCTTGTTGAAGAGGTCCTTCTGCATGGCGTCCAGCATGGCCTGGGCACGGGCCACGGCCTCGTCCAGCGGGATGAACTCCTTCTGCTTCAAGTCACGGCGCACCATGACGCAGGAGTTCTTGGCCAGGTCCTTGGGGCCAATCTCGATGCGCAGGCACGTGCCGATGAGCTCGTGCTCGTAGTACTTGAAGCCCGGGCCCTTGCTGTCGTCGTCGTCCACCACCACGCCCAGCCCCGCCTTGCGCAGGTCCGCGGCCAGCGCGTGGCCCTTCTCCTTCACCTGGGCCTTCTCCGCGTCCGTCGCCTTGCCGGCGATGGGGATGATGACCACGTGGGTGGCCGCCAGCTTCGGCGGGACGATGAGCCCCGAGTCATCCGAGTGCGTCATGATGAGGCCGCCGATGAGGCGCGTGGACACGCCCCAGGACGTCTGCCACACGTAGTGCTCCCGGCCGTCGCGGCCCTGGAACTTCGTGTCGAACGCCTTGGCGAAGTTCTGCCCCAGGTTGTGGCTGGTGCCGGCCTGCAGCGCCTTCTTGTCCTGCATCATCGCCTCGATGCTGTAGGTGCGCAGCGCGCCGGCGAACCGCTCCGACTCCGACTTGCGCCCCGTCATCACGGGCATCGCCATGTAGTCCTCGGCGAACGTCCGGTAGACCTCCAGCATCTGGAGCGTCTCCTTCTCCGCGTCCTCCTCCGTCTCGTGGCAGGTGTGGCCCTCCTGCCAGAGGAACTCCGTGGTGCGCAGGAACAGCCGCGTGCGCATCTCCCAGCGCATCACGTTGGCCCACTGGTTCAGGAGCATGGGCAGGTCGCGGTAGCTCTGGATCCACTTCGCGAAGCTGCGGTTGATGATGGTCTCACTGGTGGGCCGGATGACGTAGGGCTCCTCCAGCTTGGCGCCGCCCGCGTGGGTGACGACGGCCAGCTGCGGGTTGAAGCCCTCGACGTGCTCGGCCTCCTTCTTCAGGTAGCTCTCGGGGATGAGCAGCGGGAAGTAGGCGTTCTTGTGGCCCAGGTCCTTGAACATCTTGTCCAGGACGCGCTGCATGTTCTCCCACAGCGCATAGCCGTTGGGCCGGATGACCATGCAGCCCTTCACGTCCGAGTAGTCGGCGAGCTTCGCCTTCTGGACCAGGTCGACGTACCACTCGGAAAAGCCCTTCTCGCGGGGCATGAGCTTCTCGGCCATGTGCGGAGCACCCTTCTAAAGGCGTGGAAATAGAGGTGGGTTGCCTACGCCGGCCCCATTCGGATTGCAAATTCTTCGACCGCTGGTCAAAATACGAACCAAAGGTTTGAATCCGCATCTGGAGGCACGCATGCTTCGCCCCGTGGCCGAGGACGTCCACGTCCTCACCGTCGACTTCAAGATGGGTGCGTTCGACCTGGGAGGCCGGATGACCGTCGTCCGCCTGCCGGACGGAGGGTTGTGGGTGCACTCGCCCGTCCGCTTCAGCCCCGAGGCGCGCGCGGCGGTGGACGCGCTGGGGCCGGTGCGCTTCCTGGTGGCGCCCAACCTCATGCACCACCTGAGCCTGCAGGACTGGGCGGCGGCGTACCCGGACGCGAAGGTGGCGGCGCCCGCGGGGCTGCGCAAGAAGCGCCCGGAGTTGCGCATCGACCTGGAGCTGGGGGACGCGCCGGACGCGGGCTGGGCAGGCGTCATCGACCAGGTGCTGGTGCGGGGGATGCCGAAGCTGGACGAGTACCTCTTCTTCCACCGGCCTGGCCGCACGCTGCTCGTCACCGACCTGGCCTTCAACGTCCACCGGACGGGCTCGTGGTTCACCCGGACGTACCTGAAGCTCAACCGCGCCTGGCAGCGGCTGGCGCCCACGTTCATCGTCCGCGCCATCCTCGAGGACCGGGCGGCGGCGCGCGCGTCGCTGGACACGGCGCTGGCGTGGGACGTGGAACGGGTGGTGGTGTGCCACGGCGACGTGGTGGAGCGCGGTGGCCGGGAGGCGCTGGCGAATGGCTTCGCCTGGCTCTAGCGGAGGAGGCAGGAAGCCTCCTGCCCGCCGGCGCGCGCCGCCCGCGACACCTGGCGCGGACGCGGAGCGCGAGGCCCGCAAGGCGCGGCGTCAGGAGGGCCGGCGCAAGGCCATCCTCACCGCCGCGCGCGCGGTGCTGGTGCGCGAGGGCATCTCCCGGCTGACGCTGGAGGCGGTGGCCGCGGAGGCGGACCTGAGCAAGCCGTCGCTCTTCTACTACTTCCGCTCCAAGGAGGAGCTCGCCGGGGAGCTGGCGGTGGAGGGGCTGGCGCGGGAGGTGGAGGTGCTGGAGGCGGCCGTCGCCGGCGCGGGCAGCGGGGTGGAGGCGCTGGCGGCGCTGGTGCGGGCCAAGGTGGACCTGTACGCGGAGGACCTGGACGGCTTCCGCGTCGTGTACCTCTGGCCGCAGCTCCTGGGCCGGCAGTCCGACTCGCAGCGTGAGCGCGTCTACGCGCTGAGTGCCCGGCTCAACGACGTGCTCGAGGCCCGGCTCCAGGAGGACGCGCGCGCGGGCCGGCTGGCCCCGGGCTTCCAACCCCGCCGGCTGGCCAACGTCGCCTGGACGTCGGCGCACGGGCTGCTCGCGCTGGTGGCGGGGCTGGAAGATGCGGGTGGCACTACACGGCACACCTTGTCGCAGCTGCGTGACGAGACCTGTGCGCTGCTGCTGCGGGCGGGGATGCGCTGAGTGTTGCTGTGAACAGATGTCGCGTCGCGCTAAGAAGGGCCTCTTCCCAGTCGTTCGTCTCCAGGAGGCTTCATGCGGTCGTCTCTCTCGTCTCTCCGGGCTGCCGGCGTCATGGCGGCGTGCCTCGTCTCCAGCGCTGCACTCGCCAACTCCATCGGCATCTCCGGTCGCAGCGGCAAGCAGCAGGGGCAGACGTGCACTGCCTCCGGGTGTCACGCCGCCCCCGCCGGCACGACCAACCCCACGGTGACGCTGGAGGGCCCTGAGAGCCTCGCGCCGGGCGCCACCGGCAACTACCGGCTCATCGTCCGCGGCGGTCCGGGCGTCCGGGCGGGCTTCAACGTGGCGGTGGATGGCAGCAACGACGCGAAGCTCGGCGCGACCTCTGGCACGCGGCTGCTCAGCGGCGAGGTGACGCACAGCGCCCCCAAGGCCTTCGCCAACGGCGAGGCCGTCTTCGACTTCACGCTGGTGGCGCCGGCCTCCGGGAGCACCCTCACCCTCTACGGTGCCGGCAACTCGGCCAACTTCAACCAGACGGAGGCGGGTGACGCCTCCGGCACCGATACGCTCCAGATCAAGGTGGGCGATGGCGGCGGCGGCGGTGGCGACGACGAGGGTGGCTGCGCGGCCGCCGGTGGCGCGCCGCTGCTGGGCGCCGCGCTGCTGCTGCTGGGCGCTCGCCTGCGCCGCCGTCGCTAGGCCGCGCCGCGCCGCGTAGGCGGCTGCCTGCCCGGCGGACGGCTTCGGGAGGGTGGGGCGACAGGGCCGGGAAGCCCGGCCTATCATCCCCGCCCTCCCATGCACCTCCGCCGACTCCTTCCCATCCTGTTCCTGATGGGGCCGCTCGCGTGTGCGACCGGCCCTGGCCTCCGCCCGCCGGAGGCCCCGGCCACCACCGTGCAGCGCAAGACGGGCGAGCTGCGGGTGATGACCTTCAACATCCAGTCCGGCGCTCGCGGGCTGGAGGGCGTGGCCAACGTCATCCGCGCCTCGGTGCCGGACGTCGTCGCGCTGCAGGAGGTGGACGTCGGCTCCACGCGCGCGGGGGGCCTGGACCAGGCGGCGGAGCTGTCCCGCCTCACCGGCCTGAAGTACCGCGCCCACTTCCGCACCACGGACCTCTACGGCGGCGCCTACGGCCTGGCGCTGCTGTCCCGCTTCCCGCTGGAGGCGCTGGCGCAGTACCCACTGCCGGTGCCCCGGGGCGCGGAGCCTCGCGCGCTGGCCCACGCGGTGGTGGCGGTGGACGGGCGCGAGGTGAGCGTCTATCTCACCCACCTCATCCGCCGGCCCTTCAACGCGGACGCGCGCGTGCGGCAGAGCGCGCTGGTGGCCCGGCTGCTGGCGGCCGACGCGCGGCCCAAGCTGCTGCTGGGAGACTTGAACGACGACCCGGACTCGCGGCCCATCCGCCTGCTGCGGCGGGGCATGCGGGACGTGGTGGCCGCCACGGGGAAGGCCGAGGGCACCTACCCCATGCCCTTCCTGCTGCCCACGCTGCGCATCGACTACGTGCTGGCGTGTGACGCCTTCACGCCGGTGGCCAGCCGGGTGCTGCGCGTGGGCGTGTCGGACCACTACCCGGTGGTGGCGGACCTGCGGCTGAAGCCGGAGGACCCGTCGGTGGTGGCCGAGCGCGCCGCCCGGGAGGGCGCCGCCGTCGGCTCCGCGCCTTGAGCGCGGGCGCCTTTCGTCAGCTCACGTTGAAGCGGTAGAGCACTTCCTTGTCGCCCTTGCTGTAGCCCTTGAGGACCTGGTGCTTCAGGTTCTTCGCGCCCAGGTACGTCAGCCCGCCGTGGGCGAAGCCCATGACGGACAGCTCGAAGTAGACGTGGGGCTTGGGGACGTGGGTGATGCTCAGGTCCGTGTGGCCCTGGCCGGGGGTCACGGTCAGGTCGCCCTCGGTGAAGTAGCCCTTCCAGATGCCGGGGGTGAACACGAGGAAGCGCCGCAGGTCGCCCTGGGCGAACATCGTCTTGAGCTGGCCCTGGCCCAGCGCGTACTCGGCGGACTTGATGCCGAACTGCCACCAGGCGTCCTTGTTGTTGCCGTAGAAGCGCGCCAGCAGCTCCTCGTTGAGGTGGAGGAACGCTTCGGCCGGCATGCGCGTCACCGGCATGATGGGCATCGAAAAGAAGGGCTCCTTCTTCGCGATGTCCGCGATGAAGGCCTTCCAGGCTGCCTCCCCGTGGGACTGCACCATCATCTGCTGTCGTGCCAGGAACGCGACGCCTTTGACTTCCATTCATGTCCTCCGCTGCGTGCCCCGCGCGCACCTGCCCGCGGGTCCAACCCCGGCGTGCTCCGGGCGACCCATTGTGCTTCGTGACTCCGAGGGGAAAAACCTCTCGGGTGATGGAGCCGCGCTGATGCCTGCCTGCTAGTCGAGCTGGAGGCCGCAGTCGCTGCAGGCCCCGGCCACCAGCGGCGCGGCGGTGCCACAGGCGGGGCAGGGCGGCTCGGCGTCCTCGGCCACGGGTGGGGCATGGAGGGGACGTCCCTCCGGCATCAGTCCCTCGGCCTGGATGCTGTCCAGCCAACGCTGCTGGAGGAGCGCGGCCACGCGGGGCCCGTCCTCCGGGCGCACCAGCACCTGGAACTTCGGGCTGCAGCCCACCTTGGAGCAGGCCTCGCGGTGGACGAGCGCCGGAACGTCCGCGCCCAGACAGGCCTCCACCAGTCGCCGCGCGTCCATCAGCGCCATCTCCGCACAGGGGACCACTTCCGCGTCCGCCAGCACCTGCGTCGCCTCTTGCTCGGTCATCACGTGGGGGATTGGAGCCCAGGGGAGGGCAGGTCGTCCAGCCCGCTCGCACGTCCGGCTGCTCCCCGGCCTGACTTGCCCCGCTGTCTGACAATCAAAAGGGGAATCAGACGCCCGGGGTGTCGCACGGGAACGCCCGGATGCTCACCGTGCGTGCGGTGTTCCGCCCGCTGCTGGGAAGCGTGGGCGGGCTGCGTGGGGGAAGTGACATGCGTCGTGGATGGGGATGGAGCTGGGGGGCCTGTCTGGCCCTGGTGGTGGCGGCGTGCGGGGGACCGGTGGAGGAGGGAGTGGAAGAGGGGCCCTCGGAGGTGGCACCGCTGCCGGTGGCGGAGAAACCCCGGGCACCCGGGAGTGCGCGGGCCGCCGCGGCACCCGGGGGGACGCGCTGGCTCCAGTCGCTGGGGGGCGTGGGCAAGGAGCACGCGGCGGGCCTGGCGCATGACTCGGAAGGCAACGTCTCGCTGGCGGTGAACGTCGACCACGCGATGGGGGACGGGCTGGGCGCGCTGGCGTCGTACGCGCCCGGCACCTTCGTGGTGGTGAAGTACGGCACGGAAGGGGGGCGGCTGTGGTCGCGCCACCTGGAGGGCTTCGCGGAGTCGCTCACGGTGGACTCGCGCAGCAACGTCTTCGTCACGGGCCGCAACCCGGCCGGAGCGGACTACGGCGGGGGCCCGCTGCCCGCGGGGCGCTTCCTGCTGAAGCTGGACCGCGATGGGGACTTCGTCTGGGCGCGCTCGCTGGAGTCGCTGGGCGTGTCCTCCGCCTTCGAGGTGCAGCGGATGGACACGGACCGGTTCGGCAACGTGGCGCTGGTGGGCACGCTGCCGGACGCGCTGCTGCGCAACGTGGCCGCGCTGCTGAAGCTGGGGCCGGACGGGGACTTCCTGTGGCTGCACGCGGACGGGCGCGAGGGCTTCGCGACGGGCGTGGCGGCGGACAGCGAGGGCTACTTCTACGTGACGGGCTGGCACCCCGTGAGGCAGCCGGGGGAGGTGGACTCGGTGCCCTTCCTGATGAAGCTGGACGCCGCGGGCAACGTGGCGTGGACGCAGTCGTTCGACTCGGAATACGGCATGGCCACCTCCGTCGCCGTGCACGGCAACCGCGTGCTGGTGTCCGGCTGGTTCATCAAGCCGCTCATCTTCCAGGGGCGCATGTACCAGGCGAAGGGAAGCTGGAGTGATGCCTTCGTGGCGGCCTTCGACCGCGAGGGCAGCGCGCGCTGGGTGCGCGTGCTGGGCTTCTCCGGCCTGGATGTCTCCATGGACTACGAGGACGGCGTCACCGTGCTGGGCCGGTACGAGGATGGGGACGACCTGGGCACGGGCCCCATGGCGGGTGTGCCGGGCGTGCAGTCCAACCTCTTCGTCGCGAAGCTGGACCGGGTGGACGGCACGCTGCGGTGGGTGCGTGGCTTCCCCATGGCGCACCCGGCTGGCACGGATGTGTCCGCGGACCGCTTCTTCGTCTCGTCGCATGCCACCACGGGCGCATGCTCCGTGGCGGGTGGGCGGATTGCCCCGGCGGACTTCGGGATGGGGATGCTGCCGCCGCCCATGGGCGGCAGGCGCGACCTCTTCCTCGGCGGCTTCGACCCCTGAGTGGTGTGCGGAAGGGCCCGGGTCCTCGGGGGCGGTGCTGACCGCCTCCGGGGGCAGGGCCCTTCGGAGTCCGCCCTCCGAGCATGGGCCCGGTTCCTCTGTGCTTCTCCCCTGCGGGGGACGGAGGATGGGGCATGTCCTGGAAACGAAGCCCGGCCGTCGGAATGCCGCCTGCGCGGGCCGCTTCGAAGAAGCCCTCCGAGGCGTCTGCCCTGGGACAGGGCCGCGCGTCGCCGTGGTCCGCGAAGGACCGAGCGCGGCGTTGCACGTTGATGCGAGGGCAGCGGACGAGGCGCGCCGAGGCGCGGCTGCACCCGTGGGCCGCGCTGCTGGTCGTCGTCCTGCTGAGCGCCGGTTGTGCGAGCACGTCGGCAGGTCCTGGCCTTGAAGGCGCGCTGACCGACGGCTTCCATTCGGATACCGCTCGGGCGGCGTGGAGCCTGGAGAGAGGCGGAGACGCAGCGGCTTGGGGGCGCAGGGACGCGTCCGAGGCTGGAGCAGTCCCGGCCCTGCCCCCGGGCTGGCCGCACCTGGAAGCGAGCGAGGAGGTGCTGGCGCCCTTCCTGGAGAGCGCGTCGCCCGCGGGCTTCGTGGCGTTGCAGCGCGGGGTAGACATGCCGCGGCTGGTGGAGTCGCTGAAGGACTGGGACGCGGTGCGGCTGGGGGCGCTGGGGCCGCTGCGGACGGAGGCGGCGCAAGTCCTCCACCGCAAGCGCGCGGCCTTCCTCGTCACCGCGACGGAGAAGTACGGCGCGGCACGGGCGGAAGTCTTCGCCCTCTTCGTGCTGCACACGGCCTTCGACGAGGACGTGCGTCAGTTGCTGAGGCTGCTGGCCGGGGACAAGCGACTGGCGCAGACGCTGGGGGAGATGGGCAGCGTCCGCGAGGAGCTGCGACGGCGGGGCTTGCCGCTGTCGGAGTTGGCGGACCGGGAGGAGCGAGCCGGTGACGTGGCGAGGGGACTGGGCCGCGCCGCGAGGGATGCACTGGCCAGCAGCCCGTTGAGTGAGGGCGCGCGGTACCAGGACTTCTCGGCGAAGGTGGTGCAGTTGCCGGTGCCGTACCAGGAGGCCCTGCACGAGGTGGAGAAGGCGCTGATGCGTCAGCACTTCGAGCCGGGCAGCGTGGTGGTGGGCGGCTTCGACTCCCTGACTTTCGGCGTGCCGGTGGGCTTCTACCACCTGGTAGCGGGGACGGGGCAGGGCGTGTCCTCACTGGCGCGAGGCCGCTACGAGCAGGCGACGCGAGAGCTGGCACCGTCGGCGCTGCTGGTGGCGCTGTACGCGGGAGGCCGGGGCGCCCGCGCCGTCACCGGCTCCAGGGGAACGGGGCCCCGCGTCCAGGTGCCGGGGCTGCACCTGGAGGGGTTGAAGGAGGTGGCGGAGCGGCTGGCGGGGAGGCTGGGAGGGGAGGGCGTCCGGGAGCTGGCGCGCTACCTCCAGGCCAGCCGGGAGGCGGCCTTCCTGGTGTGTGAGGGAGGAGAGGCGGCGGCGGTGGCGCTGCACGAGGCGCGTGGCAACGTGGCCCGGGCGCAAGCGTGGCTGTCGGAGGCGAAGCCGCCGCGCGCGGGGCCGGCGACGGCGGGAGCGGGCGTGGCGAAAAGCGCGGGAGGAGTGGCCGCGCTGGTGCGGGAGGCGGCGGGCTTCACGAGGGAGGCGGTGGAGGCGCGGCTGCGCCAGGCGGAGCAGGAAGCGCCGGGGGCGCGACTGACGGCCGACGTGGCGGTGCTGGAGGCGCGGCGCCCCCGCGTGGAAGCGCCACCGAGGGGCGCGCAGGGCTCGCCGCTGTGGGGCGAGTACGTGGCGTACTGGGAGGGGCGCGTCGCGGAGCTGAAGCAGGGCAGGGCGGCGAAGCCACCGCTGACGTGGGAGGGCTACCAGCCGATGCGCGGCCTCTTCGCGCGGGGGCTGGACTTCGAGAGGCGCATGGCGGCCCGGCTGCGCGAGGACGCGGCGCTTCCCAGGGGGCAGCGCCAGTGGCTGAAGGACTTCCACGCGCCGCGAGTGGAGACGCACGTGGGCGTCGCGAAGGAGGGCGCTGCCGGTGTCCGTTACACGGACGTGCTCGTCATTGACGAGAGTCCGCCCGCGGGCCAGCCGCCTCGCGTGGAGACCTTCAGCTTCAAGAGCCGGGACCTTTCGCTTTTGAAGCAGGCTGATCTGGCATCACAGCTGATTGCGGATTCAAGAGCAGCCCTGCGCTACTACGGCGAGACGCTGGACCTCCGTCGTCGCTCTCTGCGTCCAGACGGCAAGCCGGTGCAGGTCCAGGTCCAGCGTGTTCGCCTCATTTACGAAGGGGGCCCGCTTGTGCCCTCGGCACCCAATGCATTTGCGGCGGCCGTTGAGGAAGCTCGGCGTAAGGTCAGGGGCGTGGAGGTCCTGGTCCAATGAAGGTGGTGAGTTGGCACGAGTTGAAGCCCGCGGACCGCCTATGGCTCTCCTTCAGGGGGGCTTTCGACCCCAAGGCCAATCTGGAGGCAGCGTTGGAGCCTTTCCTCCAAACGTTGGAGGCCAATGCTGGCGGGTGGATGCCGGACGTCATCAAAGGCAAGCGGAGCCGCAAGTACTCCCGCGCCGCCGTCTGGAAGTCGCTGGACGAACGGCGTGATGGAGAGAGCACGTCCATCGGGCTCTATCGCACCCGGGCGCCCGCGTTGGACATGACGCTCACGCTCTGGTCCGACGCTTCTCCCGAGCTGAAACTCATGTTCCATGTCCAGCCCCTCTCCGTCTTCTCAGGAGTGGAGGACTGCGACGGCCTGGTGGAGATGGTGCGTGCCTGGGCCGCGCACTACCCGGTCACCCACTGCTGGGCCCACAGCATGGCGGATGATGAGCTGGCAGGCGGCCCGTACTTCGGAAGGGACCTGCAGACCACGGTGCAAGACGGCTTCGACCGAATCTACGAGCTGAGCTGGCTCAACATCTTCGGTCCGAAGCTGGTGGAGACGGTGGGGCGCGAGCGCCTGCTGTCCACACCGGCGCACCGGGTGGAGGCACTGCCTCACGGCGCCATCCTCCTGGTGACGTGGCCCACGGCCGCGGACTTCGCCAGCGACGAGGCCCGCCAGGCCCAGGCCCGCGCCTTCGTCCACCTGCGCCCGGAGCTCGACTACGCCACCGTCCTGCGCACCCTGCGCGAGCGCAGCGCCGCGCTCGCCCCCGTGGAGCCGCGCTTCCCCCCGGACGTGGCCGGCCTGCTGGAGCGCACGCTGGAGCGCACCGCCTTCAGCCAGCGCTCCCGCCGCATCGCCGAGCTCAACGCGTGGACGCCCCCCGAGCCCGAGGAGTGGCTGCCCGCCAGCGCCTGCCTGCCCATGGACGTGGAGGACGCGCAGCGCGAGCAGGAGCACTATGCCTACCTCGCCGAGCGCTGCGTGGCGCTGCTGCACACGGAGGTGCCCTCGGTCTTCCAGGAGACGCCCGAGTCGCTGACGGACGCGGACGCGTACTTCTGGAAGGAGGAGTTCCCCCAGACGCGCTCGCGGGAGGCCATCGAGGAGCACGCGGTGCCCGCGGTGGGGGCGTACCTGGGAGAAGTGCTGGTGAGAAACCTGGGAGGGCAGTGGATACCGCGCAGGAAGCTGGAGGAAGCCCAGGTGCGGGTGGGCCAGCGGGTGTGGCTGCCCTTCCTGCGCGCTCGCCGTTACCTGCGCTCCAACCCGTCACTGCTCGACTACTCCCTCACCCAGCTCTACCGCGTGGCCGCGCGCTTCCAGTCCTGAGCGCTGGCGGGTGCCGCAGCCAATGAGAGTGGTGGCCGACTGGCCTTCCGCACTCTCCGCGTCGAAGTAGCCCTCCCACCCTCGTGTCCGGCAGTACGCTGGGGCGCACCGCTGAAAGGCGCCGTGCTCCGCGACGGACAGGCGGCGGAGTTTTCCTTTCATGAGATGGAGTGGTGATGCGTGCCGGGGCGCTGCTGGTTTCGTGGGTGTGGCTGCTGCTGGCCGTCGGCTGCGCGACGACGTCGGCAGGCGCTGGCCTGGAAGGCGCGCTGGCCGACGGCTTTGCGTCCGACGGTGCGCTGGCGTCGTGGAGTCTGAAGGGCGGAGGGGACGAAGACGCGGCGTCCCTGGGGCAGAGGGGCGGAGCAGTCCCGGCCCTGCCCCCGGGCTGGCCGCACCTGGAAGCGAGCGAGGAGGTGCTGGCGCCCTTCCTGGAGAGCGCGTCGCCCGCGGGCTTCGTGGCGTTGCAGCGCGGGGTGGACATGCCGCGGCTGGTGGAGTCGCTGAAGGACTGGGACGCGGTGCGGCTGGGGGCGCTGGGGCCGCTGCGGACGGAGGCGGCGCAAGTCCTCCACCGCAAGCGCGCGGCCTTCCTCGTCACCGCGACGGAGAAGTACGGCGCGGCACGGGCGGAAGTCTTCGCCCTCTTCGTGCTGCACACGGCCTTCGACGAGGACGTGCGTCAGTTGCTGCGGCTGCTGGCCCGGGACAAGAGACTGGCGCAGACGCTGGGGGAGATGGGCAGCGTGCGCGAAGAGCTGCGACGGCGGGGACTGTCGCTGTCCGGTTTCGCGGACCGGGAGGAGCGAGCCGGTGACGTGGCGAGGGGGCTGGGCCGCGCCGCGAGGGATGCACTGGCCAGCAGCCCGTTGAGTGAGGGCGCGCGGTACCAAGACTTCTCGGCGAAGGTGGTGCAGCTGCCCGTGCCGTACCAGGAAGCAATGCACGAGGTGGAGAAGGCGCTGATGCGTCAGCACTTCGAGCCGGGCAGCGTGGTGCTGGGCGGCTTCGACTCCCTGACTTTCGGCGTGCCGGTGGGCTTCTACCACCTGGTGGCTGGGACGGGGCAGGGCGTGTCCTCACTGGCGCGAGGCCGCTACGAGCAGGCGACGCGAGAGCTGGCACCGTCGGCGCTGCTGGTGGCGCTGTACGCGGGGGGCCGGGGCGCCCGCGCCGTAACCGGCTCCAGGGCCGCGGGGCCCCGCGTCCAGGCGCCGGCGCTGCACCTGGAGGGGTTGAAGAAGGTGGCGGAGCGGCTGGTGGGGAGGCTGGGAGGGGACGGCCTCCGGGAGCTGGCGCGCTACCTCCAGGCCAGCCGGGAGGCGGCCTTGCTGGTGTGTGAGGGAGGAGAGGCGGCGGCGGTGGCGCTGCACGAGGCGCGTGGCAACGTGGCCCGGGCGCAAGCGTGGCTGTCGGAGGCGAAGCCGCCGCGCGCGGGGCCAGGGACGGCGGGGGCCTCACGCGGCGCGGGAGGAGTGGCCACGCTGGTGCGGGAGGCAGCGGGCTTCACGCGGGAGGCGGTGGAGGCGCGGCTGCGCCAGGCGGAGCAGGAAGCGCCGGGGGCGCGACTGACGGCCGACGTGGCGGCGTTGGAGGCGCGGCGCCCCCGCGTGGAAGCGCCGCCGAGGGGTGCGCAGGGCTCGCCGCTGTGGGGCGAGTACGTGGCGTACTGGGAGGGGCGCGTCGCGGAGCTGAAGCAGGGCAGGGCGGCGAAGCCACCGCTGACGTGGGAGGGCTACCAGCCGATGCGCGGCCTCTTCGCGCGGGGGCTGGACTTCGAGAGGCGCATGGCGGCCCGGCTGCGCGAGGACGCGGCGCTTCCGAGATCACAGCGCAAGTGGCTGAAGGACTTCCACGCGCCGCGAGTGGAGACGCACGTGGGCGTCGCGAAGGAGGGCGCTCCGGGTGTCCGCTACACGGACGTGCTCGTCATTGAAGAGAGTCCGCCCGCGGGCCAGCCGCCTCGCGTGGAGACCTTCAGCTTCAAGAGCCGGGACCTTTCGAGGTTGGATGACATGGAGCTGCGGGCACGAATGGTTGCGGATGCTGGAGACGCCCTGCGCTACTACGGCGAGACGCTGGACCTCCGTCGGCGCTCACTCCGCCCAGACGGCAAGCCGGTGCAGGTCCAGGTCCAACGAGTCCGCCTCATCTACGAAGGAGGCAACCTCAGGCCCGTGGATGCGGCCATGTTCGAGACAGTCCTGAAGAGGGTTCGGCATACAGTCAAAGGAGTGGAGGTGTCGACTCAATGAAGGTGGTGAGGTGGCACGAGCTGAAGCCAGCGGACAGCCTCCGTCTTTTTTTCGAAGGCGCCTTCGACTCCAAGGCCAACTCCGAGCGCGAGCTGGAGCCCTTCCTTCAGGCACTGGAGGCTTGCGCGGGTGGCTGGATGCCGGACGTCGTCAAAGGTACACGGAGTCACAAGTACTCCCGTGCCACCTTCAGGAAGGCGACGGAGCAAGAGCGCGACAGCGGGGACTTGTCTATCGGGCTCTATCGCACCCGCGCGCCCGCTTTGGACATGACGCTTTGGCTTGAACCCCCACCTTCGTCCGAGTTGATGATCACGGCCAAGGTCCATCCGCTCTCGACCTTCGCGGGAGCGGAGCATTGCGATGGCCTGGTGGACATGGTGCGTGCCTGGGCCGCGCACTACCCGGTCACCCACTGCTGGGCCCACAGCACAGCGGACAATGACCTCGCGGGCGCTCCCTACTACGGCCGCGATGAAGAGACCGCACGGCAAGACGGCTTCGACCGAATCTACGAGCTGAGCTGGCTCAACATCTTCGGTCCGAAGCTGGTGGAGACGGTGGGGCGCGAGCGCCTGCTGTCCACGCCGGCGCATCGGGTGGAGGCACTTCCCCACGGCGCCATCCTCCTGGTGACGTGGCCCACCGCCGCGGACTTCGCCAGCGACGAGGCGCGCCAGGCCCAGGCCCGCGCCTTCGTCCACCTGCGCCCGGAGCTCGACTACGCCACCGTCCTGCGCACCCTGCGCGAGCGCAGCGCCGAGCTCACCCCCGTGGAGCCACGCTTCCCCCCGGACATGGCCGGCCTGCTGGAGCGCACGCTGGAGCGCACCGCCTTCAGCCAGCGCTACCGCCGCATCGCCGAGCTCAACGCGTGGACGCCCCCCGAGCCCGAGGAGTGGCTGCCCGCCAGCGCCTGCCTGCCCATGGACGTGGAGGACGCGCAGCGCGAGAAGGAGCACTATGCCTACCTCGCCGAGCGCTGCGTGGCGCTGCTGCACACGGAGGTGCCCTCGGTCTTCCAGGAGACGCCCGAGTCGCTGACGGACGCGGACGCGTACTTCTGGAAGGAGGAGTTCCCCCAGACGCGCTCGCGGGAGGCCATCGAGGAGCACGCGGTGCCCGCGGTGGGGGCGTACCTGGGAGAAGTGCTGGTGAGAAACCTGGGAGGGCAGTGGATACCGCGCAGGAAGCTGGAGGAAGCCCAGGTGCGGGTGGGCCAGCGCGTGTGGCTGCCCTTCCTGCGCGCCCGCCGTTACCTGCGCTCCAACCCGTCACTGCTCGACTACTCCCTCACCCAGCTCTACCGCGTGGCCGCGCGCTTCCAGTCGGAAGACACGGGCCGGCATCGGGACTAGCCTCCACCCCGTGCCACCCTCCTCGCTGTCCTCCACGCCCGGGCGCCTGCGCCGTCTCCTGCTCGTCGTCGCGGGAGCACTGACCTGCGGCGTGTTCGGCCTCGCGTGGGTGGTGGACCGCTTCGGTCAGCGCGAGCGGGCCGGCGATGCCGACGCAGTCGTCGTGCTGGGCGCGCGCGTGCTGCCGGGCGGGGTGCCCTCCGGCGCGCTGCGGGCGCGCACGGAGAAGGCGGTGGAGCTCTACCAGCGCGGCGTGGCGCCCCGGCTCGTCTTCTCCGGGGGCGTGGGGGTGAACCCACCCTCGGAGGCCCGGGTGATGCTGGCGCTCGCGACGCGGCTGGGCGTGCCGCCGGAGGCCTGCGTCCTGGAAGAGGAGAGCCACTCCACGGAGGACAACGCCCGGCTCGCGGCGAAGGTGCTGAGGGAGCTCGGCGCGCGGCGCGTGGTGGTCGTCTCGGACCCGTACCACCTGCTGCGCGCGCGCCAGTACTTCCGGCTCAACGGCCTGGACGTGGCCACCAGCCCGGCGCTGGAGACCGAGCGCAACCTCAGCCCGGTGGACCGCTTCTACTGGACGGTGCGCGAGGCCATCGCCCTGCTGCTGCACCCGCGCGTCCTGCTGGCCCGCGCGCCTACTCCTCCGGCACCGTGAGCGCGCGCAGCTCGCGCCGCCCGCCCGGAGACACCACGCGCAGCAGCAGGGACTCCCCGGGCCGGGCCTCGCGCAGAGCGCGCAGCAAATCCCTGGCGCGCCGCACCGGCTCGCCCTGCGCCTCCACCACCACCATGCCCGGCACCAGCCGCGCGTCGGCGGCCGCCGAGCCCGGGTCCACGTCCGTCACCAGCGCACCCGCCGCGGGCAGCTCCTGGACCCGCGACAGCCGCGCGTCCACGTCCGCGAGCCCCAGGCCCACGTGATGTCGTGGCTCCTCGGCCTGGGCCTCCGGCGCCGCTCGCGGCCCCACGCCCTCCAGGTCGGGCCGGGTGCCCAGCGTCGCCTTCAGCTCCTGCTTCTTCCCGCCGCGGTAGACGGACAGGATGAGCGCGGAGCCAGGGGCCTTGAGCGCCACCGTGCGGGTGAGGGCGCGGCCGGACTGAATGGCCTGCCCGTCCGCGGCGACGATGACGTCCTCCGGCTGGAGTCCGGCGGCCTCGGCGGGGGTGCCCTCGGTGACGTCGTTGACGATGGCGCCCTCGCGCGCGGGCAGGCCCAGCGCCTCGCCCAGGTCCGGCGTCAGGTCCTGCACCGCCACGCCCAGCCAGCCCCGGGTGACGGCGCCCTCCTTCTCCAGCTGCGGAAGCAGGGCCTGCACGAGGTTGCTCGGCACCGCGAAGCCGATGCCCGAGCCCTGGCCGATGATGGCGGTGTTGATGCCCACCACCTCGCCCCGGAGGTTGAAGAGGGGCCCGCCGGAGTTGCCCGGGTTGATGGCGGCATCCGTCTGGAGGAAGTCGTCGAAGGGGCCCGCCTCGATGTCGCGCGCCTTGGCGGAGACGATGCCCAGGCTGACGCTGGAGCCCAGCCCGAAGGGGTTGCCGATGGCCACCACCCAGTCCCCCACGCGCAGCGCCTCCGAGTTCCCCAGGCGCACCACCGGCAGGGACTTCCCGTCCTCGCCCCGCTGGAGCTGGAGCAGTGCCACGTCCGTGAGCGGGTCCGTCCCCAGCACCTTCGCGCCCAGCTCGCGCCCGTCGGGCAGCTGCACGTGGATTTCCGTGGCGCCCTCCACCACGTGGTTGTTGGTGAGCACCAGCCCCCGGGCATCGACGATGAAGCCCGAACCGATGCCCTGGCGCGACGGCTCCTCGCGCGGCCCCTGGCCGAAGGGCGTGAAGGGACCCCACGGCGCGCCCCCGGACGGTGGCTCACCTTCCTCTTCCCACGGCGCGCCCTCCTCCTGGCCGCGGCGGGAAGGCGCGCCCGAGCGCACCTCCACGTTGACGACGGCGGCCTTCACGGACTCCACCAGCGGGGCGACGGACGCGAGCGCGGAGCGCATGTCCGGAGGCATCGCCTGGACGGCGGGGCTGTCCCGCGACGGCACGAGACCCTGGGAGCCGGGCTCCGCGGCCCCGGTGGGCGGCGGAGTGGGCAGCAGCTCTTCGCGCCCGCATCGGCAGCCGGACAGGGACAGGGCCAGTCCCAGGGCAGCCAGGCATGCGCTTCTCTTCATCGCGATTCCTCCTCCAAGCCACGTCCGGACGCGGCGGCCCCCCACCGACGCGCCCGTCGGTGCCTTCATGGGAAGGGTGGCCACGCACGGCCCCGAGCGTCCGGGCCGGGGAGCGGGCTTCAGGCCGAGCGCTCGCGCGCTCCCGGCGTGGTGGGCGGTGCATCGCTGCGTCGCAGCAGCTTCTCCAGGATGCGGAACAGGGCCTTGCGGTCGCCCGCGTCGAGGATGCCGAGCATCTGCCCCATGCTCTGGCTCATGAAGCGGTCGAGCTTCTGGAAGGTCGTCTGCCCATCAGGCGTGAGGCGGCAGCGGACGACCCGGCGGTCCGAGGCGCTGCGCTCGCGCACCAGGTGGCCTTCGCGCTCCAGCCGGTCCACCACGCCGGTGACGGTCTTCTCGGTGACGCCCAGTCGCTTGGCCAGCTCGCCCATGGTGAGTGCGCCGTCCTGGCCCAGCCACAGCAGGGCATGCACCTGCGGCGGCGTGAACTGGAGCTGCTCACAGGTGCTCGCGATGGGGTCACGGAGCGAGCGCCTGCGGCCGAGCGCCAGCAACAGCTGCTGGAGCTTCAGCACATCGGCGGAGACGTCTTCTTCCTCTTTATGGAAATTCCGTGACACGGAGTATGGCTTAGCGGCCTGGGCGATGCGGGTCAACCTGTTGTCTCGACGGCGGCTGGCATGCGGACAATGTGCCCTCGGCTGCCCTGGAACGCGAGGAGCGTCTTCGTCATGCGTGGATTGAGCCTGCTCTGTGCCTCCCTGCTGCTGCTGGCGGCGGTGCCCGCCCGCTCGGAGAAGGCGCTGGTCTTCGCCGCGGCGAGCGCCACGGATGCGCTCCAGGAGCTGGGGCCGGCCTTCACGAAGGCGACGGGCCACGAGGTGGAGTTCGCCTTCGGGGCCTCCAGCGACCTGGCCCGGCAGGCGGTGGCGGGGGCCCCGGCGGATGCCTTCCTCTCGGCGGACGTGGTCCGGTTGGACACCGTGGAGCGGGCGGGGCTGGTGCAGCCGGGCACGCGGTTGGACCTCCTGTCCAACCGGCTGGTGGTGGTGGTGCCGTTGGACGTGAAGGGTCGGCTGGCGGGGCCGGAGGGCCTGAAGGGGCTGAAGCGCCTGGCGCTGGCGGACCCGGCGGCGGTGCCGGCGGGGGTGTACGCGAAGGGGTGGCTGGAGAAGGCGGGGCTGTGGAAGGCGCTGGAGGCGAAGGTGGTGCCGGCGCTGGACGTGCGGGCGGCGCTGTCCGCCGTGGAGTCGGGGCGGGTGGACGCGGGGGTGGTGTACGCGACGGACGCGGCGCAGTCGAAGCGGGTGCGGGTGGCCTTCGTGGTGCCGGAAGCGGATGCGCCGCGCATCGTCTATCCGGTGGCGGCGCTGGCGAAGGGGAAGTCGCCGGAGGCGGGGCGGGCCTTCGTGCGCTTCCTCCAGTCCGACGTCGCGAGGAAGACCTTCGAGCGGCACGGCTTCGGGGTGCCGGTGGCGGCGGAGGGGAAGCGCGCGCCGTGATGGAAGGCACGGCGGGACTGGTCCTCTTCACAGTGGCGGTGGCGGCGGTGGCCACGCTGCTCATCCTCCCGCCCGGGGTGGCTGCGGCGTACGCGCTGGCACGCTGGGACGGGCCGGGCAAGGGCGTGGTGGAGACGCTGTTGGCGCTGCCCATGGTGCTGCCGCCCACGGCGGTGGGCCTGGTGTTGCTGGAGTTGCTGGCGCGCAACGGCCCCGTGGGCCGGGTGCTGGACGCGTGGGGCGTGGAGGTGGTGTTCACGCCGCGCGCGGTCGTGCTGGCCAGCGCGGTGATGGCGTTTCCGTTGCTGGTGCGCTCGGCTCGCTCGGGCTTCGAGGAGGTGGACCCGCGGCTGGTGGCGGTGGCGCGCACGCTGGGGGACTCGCGGGCGCGGGCCTTCTTCCGGGTGACGCTGCCGCTGGCGTGGCGCGGGGTGCTGGTGGGCGCGCTGCTGGCCTTCTCCCGGGCGCTGGGCGAGTTCGGCGCCACGGTGCTGGTGGCGGGCAACATCCCCGGGCGCACGCAGACGCTGTCGCTGGCCATCTTCCACCGCACGCAGCTGGGGCAGGACGCGGAGGCGCTCCAGCTGGCGGGCGTGGCGACGCTGCTGGCCTTCGCGGCGGTGTACGCCACGGAGGTGGTGACACGGCGGCGGGGGCGGCGGGTGCGCGCGTGATGGAAGGAACGTTCATTCCACCCCGACTGGCGGCGGCGCGGCGAACCGGCTGGCGACTCCAGTCGAGACGGCCGCCCCGCGCGGTGGTGGCACTTCACCGGAAGCAGGGGGCGGCGACGCCACGGGCGGGCGTGAGCGTGCGGGAGGCCACTGCGGCGCGCTCCGCTGGAGCTGCGACGCAGCCGACCTCGCCGTGGCTTCGATGGAGCCACACCTCGCCGAGCCCGGGGCGTTCGGCTGTGCGCCCCGCCAGCGCTGCGATGCGGCGTCTCAGCGGGAAGGTGGACGCGTGAGCCTGGACCTGTCCATCCGGCTTCCGCTGGCGCGCTTCACGCTGGAGGTGCGGACCCGCCTCACGGGAGCGTCGGTGGCGGTGATGGGGCGCTCGGGCTCCGGGAAGACGTCCCTGCTGGAGGTGCTGGCCGGGCTGCGGCGCGGTGCCCGGGGACGCGTCGAGCTGGGCGGGCGCGTGCTGCTGGACAGCGACGCGCGCGTGGACGTGCCGCCCGAGGCGCGGCGCATGGGCTACGTGCCCCAGGATGCGCTGCTCTTTCCGCACCTCACGGCCGGGGAGAACGTGCGCTTCGGCGTGCGCCGGGGCCGGCCCTCGCGGGCGGACGAGGCCGTGGCGCTGCTGGAGCTGGGTCCGCTGCTGCACCGCTACCCCGCGACACTCTCCGGAGGGGAGAAGCAGCGGGTGGCCCTGGCGCGGGCGCTGGCCACGGACCCGGCGCTGCTGCTGCTGGACGAGCCGCTGGCCGCGCTGGACGTGGCGCTGAAGGAGCGGGTGCTGCCGTACCTGCTGCGCGTGCGGGACGAGGCGAAGGTGCCGATGCTGTACGTGACGCACCAGCTCGGCGAGGCGCGAGTCCTCGCCCACGAAGCGCTGCTGCTGGAGGAGGGCCAGGTCCGCGCGGCGGGCCCCGCCTCCGAAGTCCTGGGCTCTTCGGCCCGGGGGCTGCTCGCGTCGGAGGGCGAGGGCGAAGAGAACATCCTGGAAGGAGTGCTGGAGCGCCCGGAGGGTGGAGGGCTCCGCCTGCGCGTGGCGGACGGGCTGGCGCTCTGGGTGCCGGACGCGCCGGAACTGGCGGCGGGCGCACGCGCGGCGTACGCGGTGCCGTCCGAAGACGTGCTGCTCTCCATGGGCCCGCTGTCCGGAGTGTCCGCGCGCAACGTGCTGGCGGGCACGGTGGTGAAGGTGGAGCCGGCGGCAGCGGGAGAGGACGCGGCCACGGTGGACGTGGCAGGAGTGCGCTGGGTGGTGCGGCTCACCGAGGCTTCCGTGCGTGAGCTGGGAGTGACGCCGGGCGCCCGGGTGTACCTCGCCGTGAAGTCGGCCGCGTGCCGGAGGCTGCGGTAGGCGCGGACCGCTTCACCGATACCCCTTCAGTCGTGAGCCCGACGCCTCAGAGGGCGTCGACGTACGGGTCTCGACCCTGGAGGAACGCGCGCTCGTCGTACACGATGGCTCTGTCGGGGCGGAAGCCGTGGCCCGGCTCGCAGCCCCGGGTCGGGACGTGCGTCAGCTCGATGAGCGACACCAGCACCGTCACCGAGCGGGCAGGGGTGGTGTAGGCCACGGGCATCTCGCCGATATGGCGCCCGCATTCGCCGCCGCTCTCCTCGCCAATCAACAGCGCATCGGGGCGGAAGGCGCGCAGCGCCGCGACCAGCTCGACCGCCGCGGACTTGGTGGCGCCGTCGATGAACGCGACCACGGGGCCCGGGTAGCCCTCGCCCCGTGGCTGCATCATCGACGCGAGCGGGTCTCCGTCGAGGACGAACCGGCCGTCCTCCTGCCTCGCCCTGGCGAAGCGGGAGCTGAGGGCCTCCTCCGGCACGAAGGGAAAGCTGACCCGGGCGCGGTGCGCCTCGGGGATGTTCCGCGTTCGCACGGCCATGCGGGTCCACTGCGCATAGGGCTGGCCCAGCACGTGGTTCAGCACCGCGATTCCGTGGGTGCGCAGCCCGCCTTCGTTGCCCCGGAGGTCGAGCACGAGGGTGTCGCTCCCAGCCAGCTGCGCGAAGAGTGCGTCCACGCGGCGGGCATACTCGGCCTGGTCGGCGATGCCGAAGCTCGGCATGCGCAGGAGCACCGTCGACGGGTTGAGGCGCACGAGCCAGGGCCAGGCTGGCTGCGAGTGGTCCTCCGGCTGGGGGCCCCAGAGCGGTGCGGAGTAGCGCGTGAGCGTCGCCAGGGAGTCTCGCTCCACACCGTCGAGCGTGACGTCACGCGTCTCGCCGTCGGGCAGGCGCACCCGTGCGACGTAGCGCTCGCGCATGCCATACGCGAGGTGGAAGTGGCGCGCGAAGCCCCGCTCGAGCGCGGCGCGCCGCGCGGTCGGATGGTTCGCATCGACGAGCACCAGCTCCGAGAGGGTCGACCAGACTTCCTCGGCGTCCACTCCATCGATGGAGAGCAGCACCGAGCCGCGCGGGAGCGTGGGGGTCGACGCGTCGACGTAGAGAGTCCCTCCCACCCGCTTGGGCAGCAGCGGGAGCAGGGACAGCGGTCCCGCTTCGGGCTGGAAGAGCGGCAGGGCCAGGGCGAGGTGTCCGTCACCGAGGCGCGAGAGCACGCGGTGGAACGAGAGCCCGAGCTCGAGGTCGCTTGGTGCCTGGAGCGCCTCCAGGCGCGCTGCTTCGGCGTCGACGACCGCCGTGAGCGCGCTCGGCTCGACATACGCATGCGGCTGGGGGTGCGCCTCCTCGAGAAACCGCACGACGCCACGCAGGTCGTTGGCGGGGCTCGGAGGCACCGCTCGTTCGCCGCAGCCGCAGAGGGTGGAGACGAAGACGAGACAGATGAACGATGCAATGCGCACGCGGGCCGCTCCAGGGTCAGGCGCGCACTGTAACGGAGTAACGGATGGGACGAAGCGGGAGGCCCGCGGGGCTCACGAACGGAGCGGGGCCTCCCGGTGGGCCAGCGGGTGGTGGAGACGAGGGCCTGACGGGCTTCCTTCCGCGGGCCCTCGCCTCCACGTCCTTCCCGTTCAGGACTCCGTGGAATCCGGGCCGGGCATGGGGCCAGGTCCGGGCCCCGGGCCGACCTTCGGCAGCGTCTTGAGCTTGGGCAGCGGGATGGACTTGAGCTTGGGCAACTGCTTCAGCTTCGGCAGGACGACCTTGAGCTTCGGAGGAAGCGCCTTGAGCTTGGGCAATTGCTTCAGCTTCGGCGGGAGCGCCTTGAGCTTCGGCGGGACGACCGCCTTGAGCTTGGGCAGCGCCTTGAGCTTCGGCGGCAATGCCTTGAGCTTCGGCGGCAACGCCTTCAGCTTGGGCAGGGGCTTGAGCTTCGGCGGCACCTTCGCGAGCTTCGGCGGCACCTTCGCGAGCTTGGGCACCAGCTTCGGCGGCACCTTCGCGAGCTTGGGCGGCAGCTTCGGTCCGAGCTTGAGCGGCAGCTTCAGCGGCGGCAGCTTCAGCGGAACCTTGGGCAGCTTGGGAATCTTGGGACCCGGTCCTTCGGCCATCTGTCGTTCTCCCCTCTGTTCGGGCTCGGAAACTGGAGCCCCTGGCTCGACCGCTGGAAGGCTCTTGCGAGCTCGCATCCACTGCACCGGCGAGGCGCCACGAGGAGAAACGACTCATCAACCGCCGGTGTGTTGTCGGCCTCACGGGAAGTAAATAGGCTTCGCACCGTACGAGTCAAACGCGCCATCGCGCACTCCCGGGGGGAACGGCTCGTGGCAGGACACTCATGAAGCGTTCGCTGCTGATGGCGAGGGACCGCGCGCTGTACCGCGGGCTCGCCTTCCTCGAGCGGGAGACGCGCCGGCCCGAGCGGCTCGCGGCGTTTGGCAGCGCGCTCCTCTACTCGCTGAGCTTCATGGCGACGACGTCGCGGGACGCCACGGTGCGTGCGTACACGCGGCAGCTCGCGCTGCGCAGCTTCCGTGCGTGGCAGGCGTACTGGCCGGGCCAGGTGGAGGCGCACGACGCGGACACCGTCTCGGAGCTGGTGCACGCGTACGGCGCCGCCGAGCGCCTGGGGCTGCGCTTCCCCCGGCTGAAGCGGGAGCTGCTGGCCCTGTCGCGGCGCTTCCCCGCGTCCGACTACCTCTGGTTCGACCCGAACCACGAGCCGCCGCCCACGAACGTCCCGGAGACCTGCGCCTGTGGCTGGTCCAATCCGCGAGGGCGACGGCGCTGCGTGAATCCGGAGTGCCGTGCCCGCCTGTCGCGCATGAGCCCGCTGCGGCTGTGGACCATCTCGCTCACCGCGGCCTTCTGTGGAGACCGCAACGGCGTGCCCTTCGGCGTGCGCTATGAGCGGATGATGCGCTGGCTGCCGCACATGCGCGGCTACGCGCATCCGCGCCG
This sequence comes from Pyxidicoccus xibeiensis, assembly GCF_024198175.1. Taxonomy (NCBI): domain Bacteria; kingdom Pseudomonadati; phylum Myxococcota; class Myxococcia; order Myxococcales; family Myxococcaceae; genus Pyxidicoccus; species Pyxidicoccus xibeiensis. The sequence goes on along the minus strand of NZ_JAJVKV010000004.1, from coordinate 373,304 downwards.
GGGCGTCGGGGGCTTCTACGACTCGGCCTACGCCATCTCGCACGTCGTCTACACGCTGAATGACTACGGGGTGTGGCTGCTGGACCCGCGCCTGCTGCCGCACGAGTTCGAGTACCTCACCACGCACCTGGAGGCGGCGCTGGAGGTAGGAGACCCGGACATGGTGGGAGAGTTCCTGGACTCGCTGCGAGCCTTCGGCCTGGACAACGAGGACCCGCACGTCGCCGCGGGCATCGGCTTCCTGGTGGAGACGCAGAACCGGGACGGAAGCTGGGGCGAGCGGGATGGTGCGCTCGACTACACGCGCTTCCACGCCACGTGGGCGGCGCTGGACGGCCTGCGGGACTTCGCCTGGCGCGGCGCGGGGCTGTCCTTCCCCAGGCTCGCACCGTCGCTGCGACGCTGGGCGCGGCTGGCGCCTCCGGTGTCATGAGCAGGACACCGCCGCCGGGCTCCGGCCCCTTCCGGGTGTTTCCCACCCAGGCCACGCGCCAGCGGCTGCCCGCCGAGGCTGCGGCGTGTGGCCACTGCCTCGGAGGCACGTGCTGCCAGTCCGAGGACGCCATCTACCTCACGGCCTTCGACGTGCTGAGGCTGGCGACGTACTTCGACCTGAGCCCCGCGGAGTTCCTGCGGCGCTTCACGCAGGACCGCTTCGCGGAAGGCGCGCTGGAGCCGTACCGCCGGGCCACCCTCGATGACCCGGAGTCGAGCGTGGTGACGTACCTGCGGCGCCGGGCCAACCGCTCGTTCAGCCCGTGCATCTTCCTCAAGTACGTGAGGGATGCGGACGGAACCCCCAGGCGCATCTGCGGAGTCCACCCGGCGCGCCCGCTGTCCTGCCGCGAGTACTACCACGACACCTGCAAGACCCGCGTGACGGGAGAGCTGGCCGCGCTCCAGGCGCACGCCTTCGAGCGGGTGCGCGACGGCGCGCTGACGCGGGAGCACGCCGAAGCGGAGCGCGCCAGGCTGGGCCGTCAGCTCTCCGGCGACGCGCCCATGAGCGCCCTGCTGGAGTACAGCGTCTGGACGGAGGTGTGGCGCGCGTTGCGGGCCGACGAGGCCAACGAGGAGGGCGCCGGAGGCTACGCGCTGGCCGACTACCAGGACCCCATCGACGTGAAGCTGGACCGGATGCTCTCCAAGCAGCGCCTGCGGCTGGAGGAGCGCTACGGCTGGGAGCCGCACGGGGACCAGCTCCAGCCGTACCGGGCGGGCCTGTCCTTCGTGGGGACGGAGGACCACCGCCGGCTGCTGCGAATCGCCGAGGCACCGCCGACGCACGGCCTCTTCGCGGATGGCGACTACCCCTTCTTCGCGGCGAACCGGCTGGTGGTGGCGGGGATGCGGCCGCCGAAGCGCTTCCCGCTGCTGGGCGAGGCCGGCACGAAGCGGCTGCTGCGGGACGTGTCCGGCGAGCCCCTCTTCCCCCGTCACCGGGATGCGCGGGTGAGGGCCCTGACGCAGCGGGAGCTGTGGCGCGCGGCACTGGCGGCCGCGGACGCACTGGTGGCCTTCGCCAGCTACGTGGCCACGCTGGGCCGGGTGCTGGAGCAGGCGCCCCCGGGCACCTTCGAGTGGGAGCTGCTCTGGTTCCTGCGGAGGCTGGAGGTGGCGCGGCATCCGGTGCTGGCGCTGCACCCGGGGCTGGGGGCCGTGGGCGACTGGGCGCGCGAGGTGCTGAAGCCGGACGGACGGCTGCGCGTGCACCTGCGCGCGGCACCGCCACCGCCCCGAGTCACCCCACGGGCGCTCGTGCGGCTCATCGACACGCAGGCACCGGACGGCAGCTGGTGGAGGAACCCCGCGCGCTCGGTGATGCCGGACTCGCAGGAGGAGTACCTGCGGCGCTGGCTGCACACGACGGCGGCGGGACTGCTCGCGCTGCGGCCTCCGTCACGCACCTGACGCACCCGGCCATCCGTGAAAACCGGACAAACCCGCGCCGAACCCTATACTGCGCGGCGGGAGGGACACAAAACCGCATGGGCACGCGCATTCTCGGGATGGTCCTCGCAGGAGGGCAGGGAACGCGGCTGTCGCCGCTGACGAAGCGGCGCTCGAAGCCGGCGGTGCCCTTCGGGTCGAAGTTCCGCATCATCGACTTCGCCCTCAACAACTTCATCAACTCCGGCATCTACTCGATGTACGTGCTGACGCAGTTCAAGGCGCAGTCACTGACGGAGCACATCCAGCGGGGCTGGCGCTTCGGCTCGGTGCTGTTGTCGGACTACTTCATCACGCTGGTGCCGGCGCAGATGTACCTCTACGAGGAACTGGGCCCCGTCTGGTACCGCGGCACGGCGGACGCCATCTACCAGAACATGCACCTGGTGGAGAACCACCGGCCCGAGCACATGGCCATCTTCTCCGGCGACCACATCTACAAGATGAACGTGGCGCACATGCTGGAGCTGCACGAGTCCCAGCGCGCGGACATCACCATCGCCGCGTACCCCACGCCGCTGGCGGACGCGCACCGCTTCGGCGTCATGCAGGTGGACGAGCGCGGCCGCGTGACGGAGTTCCAGGAGAAGCCGAAGGACCCCAAGCCCATCCCCGGCCGCCCGGACACCGCGCTGGCCAGCATGGGCAACTACATCTTCCGCAGCAAGGTGCTGGCGGAACTGCTGGAGGTGGACGCGAAGACGGAGGGCTCGCAGCACGACTTCGGCAAGGACGTGCTCCCGCGCGCGCTGCGCGACGGCTACCACATCCAGTCGTATGACTTCGCGAAGAACCCCATCCCCGGGCAGTCGGGGCCGAACACGTACTGGCGCGACGTGGGGACGCTGGACGCGTACCACGAGGCCTCCATGGACCTGGTGTCCGTGAACCCGGAGTTCGACATCTTCAACGCCGAGTGGCCGCTGCGCACCGCCAGCGAGTACAGCCCGCCGGCGAAGTTCGTCCACGAGTCGGGCGAGCGCGTGGGCCGGGCGCTCAACTCCATGGTGGCTGGCGGCTGCATCGTCTCCGGCGGCCTGGTGCGCGAGAGCATCCTCTTCCGCCGCGTCCGGGTGAACAGCTACGCGAAGGTGGAGCGCTCCGTCGTCTTCGACGAGGTGGACATCGGCCGGCATGCCCAGGTGAAGAACGCCATCATCGACAAGGGCGTGCGGGTGCCGCCCAACGCGAAGATTGGCTTCGACCTGGAGGCCGACAAGGCGCGCGGCTTCACGGTGACGGAGTCCGGCATCGTCGTGGTGCCCAAGGGCTACCGGTTCGAATGAGCCCCGCCGCCGGGCCGCGCGCGGCAGGTCGAAGCTTCGTTCAAGGTCTGTGGGGGCTTTGCGGCGGCTTGCTCCGCTGTCAACGTGCCGTGTCTCCCGTGTGACAGCGAACGTCTGACGACTTTCCGGGGTCCGGGGTTCACGTCCACCGTGCAACACTGGCGCGGGGGCCGAGTCCGGGGGCGTTCAAGTGCGCTCGCGGCGTATCGCGCTGGACGCGGCCGCCGGTTAATCCTGAGGCCCCCCGACCGTCGGAAAGCCACCGAGAACTTCATGCTCAGCAGCACCTCAGGCCAGGACAGCGCGCCTTTCCTCCGTGCGGTAGGTCGTGCCCTTCCCCCCCACTACGCCACGCAGGAGCAGCTCATCGCGGCCTTCCGGGAGCTGTGGGCGAAGCGCCACTTCAACCTGGAGCGGCTGGAGGACCTGCACCGCGCCGTGCAGGTGGGAGGCCGCTACCTCGCGCTGCCGATTGACGCGTACCCGCCGCTCGTCACCTTCCAGCAGCGCAACGACGCCTGGACGCGCGTGGCCACGGAGCTGAGCGAGACGGTGGTGCGCCAGGCGCTGGTGAAGGCGGAGCTCACGCCGCGAGACGTGGACCACGTCTTCTTCGTCACGGTGACGGGCATCGCCACGCCGAGCATCGAGGCGCGGGTGGCCAACCGCGTGCACTTCCGGGACGACTTCAAGCGCACGCCGCTGTTCGGCCTGGGGTGCGTGGCGGGCGCGGCCGGGCTGGCGCGGGCGGCGGACTACCTGCGGGCCTTCCCCACGCACACGGCGCTCGTCATCGCCACGGAGCTGTGCTCGCTGACGCTGCAGCGCGAGGACCTGTCCATCCCCAACATCATCGCCTCCGGCCTCTTCGGTGACGGCGCGGCCTGCGCGGTGCTGCGGGGTGGGGCGGTGCCAGGCCCGAGGGGGCCGAGGGTGGTGGCGTCGCGCTCGGTGTTCTACCCGGACACGGAGCGGGTGATGGGCTGGGACGTGGTGGACTCCGGCTTCAAGGTGGTGCTGTCGGCCAAGGTGCCAAATCTCGTGAAGGACCACATCCGGGGCAACGTGGAGGGCTTCCTCGCCGAGCACGGGCTGAGCCGCAAGGACATCCGGCACTGGGTGGCGCACACGGGCGGACCCAAGGTGCTGAAGGCCTTCGAGGAGGCGCTGGAGCTGGAGGCGGCGACGCTGGAGCGCTCGTGGGCGTCGCTGCGGGAGGTGGGCAACCTCTCCTCGGCGTCGGTGCTCTTCGTGCTGGGCGAGACGCTGGAGTCCGCCGGGGCGCGTCCCGGGGACTGGGGATTGATGATGGCCATGGGTCCGGGCTTCTGCGCGGAGATGGTGCTGCTGCGATGGTGACCTCCACCCACGCCGTCTTCCTGGGCTTCATGGCGCTGCTGGTGGCGGAGCGCCTGGTGGAGCTGGTGCTGTCCAAGCGCAACGCCACGCGCGCCTTCGCGCGGGGGGGCGTGGAGACGGGCCAGGGCCACTACCGCTTCATGGTGGTGTTCCACACGCTGTTCCTCGGGGCCTGCGTGGCCGAGGTGCTGGTGCTCGACACGCCCTTCCCGGGAGCGTGGGGCTGGGCGGCGCTGGGGGGCGCGGTGGTGGCGCAGGGGCTGCGCTACTGGGCCATCGCCACGCTGGGGGACCGCTGGAACTCGCGCATCATCGTGGTGCCGGGGCTGCCGCCGGTGACGGGCGGGCCCTACCGCTTCCTGCGCCATCCCAACTACGTGGCGGTGGTGCTGGAGCTGGCGTGTGTGCCGCTCATCCACGGTGCGTGGAGGACGGCCCTTCTCTTCTCGGTGGGCAACGCGGCGCTGCTCTTCGTGCGAATCCGCGCGGAGGAGGCGGCGCTCGGCGACGCATACGCGCGGGAGTTCGCCCACCGTCCCCGCTTCATCCCGGAGGTACGCCGTGACTGAGGCCGAACTGGAAGTGGTGGCGGAGATTCGTCGCATCGCGGCGGATGAGCTGGAGTGGAAGGGGGAGGTGGAGGCACGGCAGGACCTCATCCGGGACTTGCAGCTCGACAGCCTGGGGCTGACGGTGCTGGCGGTGGGGCTGGAGAACCGCTTCCGCATCCGCCTGTCCGAGGAGGATGCGCAAGGCGTGCGCACGGTGGAGGACCTGGCGCGACTGGTGGCGCAGCGGGCCGCCACTCCGGCCGCGGCGGCCGCAGCGGAGGCGCGACCGTGAAGGGAGCGGTTCCTGGAGAGGGGACGGGCGCTGCCTCCAACGGGGTGGCCGGTGAGGGCGCCCGTCCTGGTGGCACCTCCCGGCACGGAGCTGACGCTGGCGGCGCGCGCACGCAGGGCGCGGGCTTCCCGGCGGGTGCGGCCATGAAGGACGTGGGCCGCACGCGCGTGAGCGGGCCGGTGCTGCCGGCGCTGAAGCACGCGACGGTGAACGCGACGCTGGCGGAGACGGCGCGCACCACGTCCCTGGGGCTCACCTTCGTGGACCTGTCGGAGCGCGAAGTCACGGTGCCGTGGTCGGAGGTCTACCGCCGGGGGCGCCGCACGGCGGCGGGCCTGGCGCGGCTGGGCGTGCGCGAGGGGGACAGGGTGGCCTTGCTGCTGCCCACGTCTCCGGGCTTCATGGACGCCTTCTTCGGCGCGCTGCTGGCGGGCGCGGTGCCGGTGCCGCTGTACCCGCCGGTGCGGCTGGGGCGGCTGGAGGAGTACCACCGCTCCACGGCGCCGATGCTCCAGCTCACGGGGGCGGTGGTGGTGTTGACGGACTCGCGGGTGCGGCTGCTGCTGGGGCCCAGCGTGGAGCGAGCGCGGCCCCGGCTCGGCTGCCTCACGGTGGACGAGGTGTCGCGCGGGGAGGACGAGCACGAGGTGGCCGTGCGTCCGGAGGCGCTGGGGCTCATCCAGTTCTCGTCCGGCTCCACGGTGGACCCGAAGCCGGTGGCGTTGACGCAGGTGGCGCTGATGTCGCAGGTGGCGGCGCTGGAGGTGGCCATGCCGCTGCGGCCGGACTCTCCGCCAGTGGGGGTGAGCTGGCTGCCGCTGTACCACGACATGGGGCTCATCGGCTGTGTGCTGTCGGCGCTGTACTACCCGGGCCAGCTGGTGCTGATTCCGCCGGAGGTCTTCCTGGCGCGGCCGGCGCTGTGGCTGCGTGCGATGTCGCGGCACAAGGGCTTCATCTCTCCCGCGCCCAACTTCGCGTATGGCCTGTGCCTGAAGCGGGTGAAGGACTCGGACCTGGAAGGCGTGGACCTGTCGTCTTGGAAGCACGCGCTGAACGGGGCGGAGCCGGTGTCGGCGGACACGCTGCGCCGCTTCGCGCAGCGCTTCGAGCGATGGGGCTTCTCCGCGCGGGCGCTGCGTCCGGTGTACGGGCTGTCGGAGGCCTCGCTGGCCGTTGCCTTCCCACCGGAGTCCCGGGGCCCGCGCACGCTCGGCGTGGACCCGGGAGTGCTGGCGCGAGAGTCGCGGGTGGAGGAGGGGACGCGGGAGCTGGTGAGCGTGGGAGCGCCGGTGGCGGGCTTCGAGGTGGAGGTGCGGGACGGGATGGGCGTGGCGCTGCCGGAGCGGCGGGTGGGCCGGGTGTTCGCGCGGGGGCCGTCGTTGATGTCGGGCTACTTCGGCGATGAGGAGGCGACGGGCCGGACGTTGTCGGCGGATGGGTGGCTGGACACGGGGGACCTGGGCTTCCTGGAGGACGGAGAGCTGTACCTGACGGGCCGGGCGAAGGACGTGGTCATCATCCGCGGGGCGAACCACGCGCCACAGGCCTTCGAGGAGCCGCTGCAGTCGGTGGACGGCGTGCGCACGGGCTGCGCGGTGGCGCTGGGCTTCACGCCCGAGGGCGGCGAGGACGAGGCCCTGCTCATCCTCGCCGAGCGCGCCGGCCCGGACGCGGGTGAGGAGGTGGAGGAGCGCATCCGCGCGGCGGTGGTGGAGGCCACGGGCGTGCGGCCGCACACGGTGCGGCTGCTGGAGCCGGGGACGCTGCCACGCACGTCGAGCGGCAAGCTGCGCCGGGCGGAAGCGCTGCGGCGTTACCTGGCGGGGGAGCTCGCGCCGCCGAAGAAGGTCGGCATGGTGGGCATGGCGGTGGAGATGGCGAAGAGCGCACTGGCCATGGCGAGGGCGGAGCACGACACGTGAGGCGGCGCGCATCCGCAGGGCGGGGCTCAGGGGCGGCGCGCGTTGCCCCTGGCACGAAGCGAGGGCAGGGCGTGAGTCGATGCACGGCGGCGTCATCCGTGGTGGTGGGCCTTCCGCCTCTGGCACGAAGCGAGGGCAGGGCGTGAGTCGATGCACGGCGGCGTCATCCGTGGTGGTGGGCCTTCCGCCTCTGGCACGAAGCGAGGGCAGGACGTGAGCCGATGCACGGCGGCATCCGCATTGAGAGTCAGCGCGCAGCCCCTGGCACGAAGCGAGGGCAGGGCGTGAGTCGATGCACGGCGGCGTCATCCGTGGTGGTGGGCCTTCCGCCCCCGGCGCGAAGCGAGGGCAGGACGTGAGTCGATGCACGGCGGCGTCATCCGTGGTGGTGGGCTTCCCGCCCCTGGTGCGAAGCGAGGGCAGGACGTGAGTCGATGCACGGCGGCGTCATCCGTGGTGGTGGGCTTTCCGCCTCTGGCACGAAGCGAGGGCAGGGCGTGAGTCCATGCACGGCGGCGTCATCCGTGGTGGTGAGCCTTCCGCCCCTGGTGCGAAGCGAGGGCAGGAAGTGAGTCGATGCACGGCGGCATCCGCATTGAGAGTCAGCGCGCAGCCCCTGGCACGAGCGGAGCGCACCTCGTGAAGCGGTACGACGTCGCGGTGGTGGGAGGCGGCCCCGCCGGGCTGGCCGTGGCCATCACCACCACCGCGCGCGGGCTGAACACGGTGGTGCTGGAGCGCGCGACGGCGCCCGTGGACAAGGCTTGCGGCGAGGGCCTGATGCCCCCCGGCCTCGCGGCGCTGGACCGGCTGGGCGCGCTGGCGCTGCTGGACCGCCAGGAGAGCTCGCCGTTCGTGGGCATCCGCTACGTGCAGGAGGACGGCACCACGGCGGAGGGCCTGCTGCCGGGGCCGGGCGGCCTGGGCGTCCGTCGCGTGGCGCTGGCCTCGGCGCTGGTGGCCCGTGCACGCGCCGTGGGCGTGGAGCTGCGCGAGCGCACGCAGGTGCTCGCCCACCGGCGCACCGGAGACGGCGTGACGCTGGACACGCCGGACGGCCCGGTGGAAGCGCGGATGCTGGTGGCCGCGGACGGCCTCGGCTCACCGCTGCGGCGCGCGGAGGGGCTGGAGGTGGAGAGCTCGGGGCCCCGGCGCTTCGGGCTGCGGCGGCACTTCCAGGTGGAACCGTGGACGCCATACGTGGAGGTCCACTTCGCGGACGGAGTCGAGGCGTACGTGACGCCGGCCGGAGCGCGGAGGGTGGGGCTGGCCTTCCTCTGGGAGGACGGCGTGGTGGAGGGGCGCGTGGGCTTCGACACGCTGCTGGCGCGCTTCCCACGGCTGGCCGAGCGGCTGTCGGGCGTGACGCCCGACTCGCAGGTGCGCGGCGCGGGGCCCCTGGCGCGGGTGGCCACGGCGCGGGTGGCGGACCGCTTCGCGCTGGTGGGAGACGCTGCGGGCTACGTGGACGCGCTGACGGGCGAGGGCCTGTCGCTGGCCTTCACCTGCGCGGAGTCCCTGGGCACGCTGCTGCCCGACGCGCTGGCGAAGGGTGCCACGCGCGACGCGCTGCAGCCGTATGAGCGCTGCTTCCAGCGCGTGTTCCGCAAGTACGCCTGGACGACTCACGCGCTGCTGATGCTGGCCCGCCGTCCCAGGCTGCGCCGGCCGGTGGTGCGCCTGCTGGGCAGGAGCCCCTGGCTCTTCGAGCGCATCCTCCACGCCGTGGTGGCCTGAGGAGCAGGCCCTGCCCGGAAGCAGCGGCGCGCGAAGGCTCCACGCGCCGCCATCCGGAGACGCCTACTGCTGCGGTACCGGGGCAGGGATGGCGCGGAAGGAGCAGGGGCCGTTGAGGACGTTCACCTGCTGCACGAAGTTGCCCACGCGAGCGGCGGACCCCTCCAGGCCGGTCTCGAAGAAGGCGACCACGGCCTGGTCCGGCTCGACGGCGGCCGGAATCGCGACGCTCACCTCCTGGCCGGGGGCCAGGGTGATGGCGGCATCCGACACCGGGCGCAGCGAAGCCACCAGCTCCCGGTTGTTGGAGGCCAGAGCGGCCAGCGGCAGCGCGCGCGGGACGACCGCGAAGCGGAGGTTGCGCACGGTGATGGGGACCCGCGTCTCCAGCCAGTTGCCCAGGTTGAGGACCGGCCAGCGCGAGTCACGGTAGAAGATGCCGTGGCTGGTGTCATGGACGACGCTGCCACGGATGCGGCGGTGATACTTGTCCGTCCAGTACATGTCCTTGATGGTGCTCTTGCAGTCCTCGGACTGCCAGCCCACGTGGATGGTCTTCCCCGGCGGGATGGGAGAGTCATTGCCCTCCATGTTCATCCAGTGGATGACCGTGTCACCCGCCGCGGTCGGCGTATGGGTGACGTTGTGGAAGTGTCCATGCAGGAAGGACCCGTCGCTATACCCGTCGAACGTCGAGGTGATGTTCTCGGTCCCACTCAGGACGACCGCGATGTCGTAGGCCGTGGTGCCGCCTGCGTTCGTGAGGTCGCAGTTGTAGTCGTACGCGGCGGCTCCCTGCGCTCCGAGGAGAAGGGCAAGACCAGACAGCCGGAGGGCAATCTTTCGCATATCGATTCCGCCATTCATGCACCGCGAGGGAGACGCGGGAGGGCGTCCGTCGGAAGCATGAAGGCAAGACAGACATGTGCAAGCCGAAGGCCGTGAAATTCGAGTAAGGCTTTCAGAGTGCAGGGGCGCTGGAGGTGTGGCGTGAAGGGTCACGGGCGGGCCCACTTTTGTAGCGCCGGAAGTCACGAAGCGTGCCGTCCGGCGCTTTCGGCTCGAACGGGAGCAGGGGTTCGGACCGCATTGAAGAGAGGGGACCTGCCACGTTGCATGTGCGCGAAGAGATGTCAGGGGTATGGTGCATGCTCGACACATGAGCGAGGACATCCAGGTGGAGAGGGAGGAGCGGCTTGCGACGGGGTACGCAGGGCCGCATCCTGAGGGCATGAGCGACGAGCCACCACGACCAGGGCGCGCCTACGAGGCACTGGAGCGCCTTCCGCCAGACGTCGTCGGTGAAATCATCGCGGGCGAGCTGTACGTGAGCCCCCGGCCCCGGCTGCGACACGGTCGGGCGGCCTTCCGGCTCGGAAAGACACTGGGGCCATTCGACGAAGAGCCGGGTCAATCAGGCCCCGGAGGGTGGGTCTTCATTCCCGAGCCGGAGCTGCACCTGGGGGGCGACGCGCTGGTGCCCGACCTGGCGGGCTGGCGGCGCGAGCGCATGCCGGAGATTCCGGACGTGGTGGGTGTAACGCTTGCTCCCGACTGGCTCTGTGAGGTGCTCTCGCCCTCCACGGAAGCACTGGACCGGGCCCGGAAGATGGCGGTGTACGCCCGAGAGGGCGTGAAGCACCTGTGGCTCGCGGACCCGCGTCCCCAGACGCTGGAAGTCTACCGGCTGGAGGGTGACCGCTGGCTGCTGCTCGGAACGCACACGGGCGACGTCACGGTCCACGTCGACCCCTTCGAAGCGCTTCCCGTGAGGCTGGCATCGCTGTGGGAGCGCTGACGCCTCACACCACCCCGGGGTTGAGGAAGCCGTGAATGGCCTGCACCACCACCGAGCCCTCACCGACGCCCGAGGCCACGCGCTTCACGGAGCCGGAGCGCACGTCTCCCACCGCGTAGATGCCAGGGCGTGACGTGGCATAGGGCGAGGCGAGTGCCTGTCCCTGGGCGTCCTGTCCCGTCCGGATGAAGCCCTTGCCGTCCAGCTCGAGGCAGCCATTGAGCCAGTCGGTGTTCGGCTCCGCGCCAATCATCACGAAGACGTTGCCGATGCGGCGCGTGGTGCGCTCCCCCGTCTTGCGGTGGACCCACGTCACCTCGCGCAGGAGCAGGTCTCCTTGCAGCGCGGTGATTTCGCTGTGTGTGTACAGCGTGACTCGGGGCGACGAGGCGATTCGCTGGACGAGGTAGTCGGACATCGTCGCGGCCAGCCCGCTGGCGCGCACGAGCATGTGTACATGGGCCACGGTGCGCGACAGGTAGATGGCGGCCTGGCCGGCGGAGTTCCCACCGCCCACGACGATGACCTCCTCCCCCGCGCACAGGTGCGACTCCATGGCCGTGGCGGCGTAGTGGATGCCCTGGCCCTCGAAGCGCGCCAGGTCGGGGACGTCGAGCTTGCGGTAGCGCGCCCCGGTGGCGATGACCACCGTGCGCGCCGTCACCATGCGCCCGTCCTCCAGGTGCAGGCGGTAGGGCCTGCGCTCACAGTCGATGCCAATCACGGGGCGGGAGACGACGATGCGCGCGCCGAACTTCCGCGCCTGCACCTGCGCCCTGCCCGCGAGCGCCTCGCCGGAGATGCCGGTGGGAAAGCCGAGGTAGTTCTCTATCTTCGAGCTCGTCCCCGCCTGTCCTCCGGGTGCCAGGGACTCGATGACGACCGTCCCCAGCCCCTCGGAGGCCGCGTACACGGCGGCGGCGAGCCCCGCCGGGCCGGCGCCCACCACGGCGACGTCGTGGACATGCTCGGGGTCCACCTGCTCGCTGATGCCCAGGTCATCCGCCAGCGCGGAGTTGGACGGGTTGTGGAGCACGTGCCGGCCCGGGGCGATGACCACGGGAAGCTGGTCGGGCGTCAGCTTGAAGCAGGACAGGTAGCCGTCGGCGTCCGGGTCGTCGTCGATGTCCAGCAGCCGGAAGGGATAGCCATTGCGCGTCAGGAAGCGCTGCATCCGAAGCATGTCGGCGCAGTGGCCGGAGCCAACCAGCACCACTCCGGCCTGCGCATGGCGGATGAGCCCCACGCGGCGCAGGATGAACGCGCGCATGATGACCTCGCCGATGTCGGGCTCGCTGCTCACCATGCGCCGGAAGTCCTGCTGCTTCACCCGGACCACCACGCTGTCGCCGCGGGTGCGGGCGCTCGCGAGGAAGGGATGGTCCGTGAAGAGGTCCAGCTCGCCGGTGAACTCCTGCTCGCCGTGGACGGCGAAGACGTGGGGCTCGCCGTGGGGGTCGAAGTCGAAGACCTCGACAGCGCCCTCGCGCACGAAGAAGAAGTCGACGCCCCGGTCTCCCCGCTGGAAGAGGAGCGTGCCGCCAGGCAGCCGCTCCTCCGTTCCATAGGCGGCGATGCGCTCGCCCATCTCCGCGCTGACATGGGGAAAGGTCTGCGCCGCGCGCGCGTAGGGGTCGCTCGGGTCCAGCGCCGGCTCGACGGGAGTGGGGGACGCCTCCATGTGACGAACGTAGGAAGGGCCTCGCCCCGTCGCAACGAGCCTCCCCCTCGTGGGGTGCTTCCTCGGCCTGGCCCCGGATGGGATGATGCCGGGCCCGGTTTCGAACCTTCTGGAGCGCCGTCCCCATGCCGCACCTGGACTCCTCTTCTCCGCCCATGACGAAGCCCCTCGCGCTGCTGCTGCTGTGTGCTCCGCTGCTCGGCGGCTGTCTCTTCGCGGGCCCGCGCCACCAGGGCCCGGTGACGGCGCACTTCGACGGTGAGCAGTTCCACAACCTGGAGCCCGTGGAGCGGCTCGGCCTGGGAGACGTGTTCGATGCGCTCCGCGCGGAGCCCCGGGGCCCGTGGCGCGAGTACGAGGAGCATCCGCCGGGCCGTCCTCCCCCGGAGCGGGTAGGGGCAGGGCAGCTGCGCGTGACGTTCATCAACCACGCCACGGTGCTGCTCCAGGCGGACGGGCTGAACGTCCTGACGGACCCCATCTACTCGGACCGGCCGAGCCCGGTGCCCTTCCTGGGGCCGCACCGGGTGCGGCCGCCGGGCATCCGCTTCGAGGACCTGCCGCCCATCGACGTGGTGATGGTGAGCCACAACCACTACGACCACATGGACCTGCCCACGCTGCGGCGGCTGGAGCAGGCGCACCACCCGCTCTTCGTCGTCGGGCTGGGCAACAAGGCGCTGCTGGACGGCGAGGGCTTCGGGCGGGTGGTGGAGCTGGACTGGTGGCAGGGCACGGAGGTGGCGCCGGGGCGGACGGTGACGGCGGTGCCGGCGCAGCACCGCTCCAACCGGGGGCTGACGGACGTGTCCGCGACGCTGTGGGCGGGCTACGTGCTGTCCACGTCGGGCGGGCCGGTGCTCTTCGCGGGGGACACGGGCTACGGCCCGCAGTTCGCGATGATGGCCGAGCGCTTCGGGCCCATGCGGCTGTCGGTGCTGCCCATCGGCGCCTACCGGCCGACGGCGTTCCGGCCGGTGCACATGGGGCCGGAGGAAGCGCTCCAGGCGCACAAGGTGCTGCGCGCGGCCACGTCGGTGGCCATGCACTACGGCACCTTCGAGCTGGCGCTGGATGGCCAGGACGAGGCGAAGTACCACCTGCTGTGGCTGCTGGCGCGAGAGCCGGTGCGCCCGCGCTTCTGGGCCCTGGCCTTTGGCGAGGGCCGGGACGTGCCCCCGCTGGAGCCGGCGAGCACCCCCGCCGCCGCCAGCCGCGACTGAGCGCGCCGGCCCGGCTCAGCGGTTGAAGGGGTACTCCTGTATCCAGTTGAAGCCGCGGCGGACGAGCAGGAACTGCGACACGTCCACCTTCTTGAGGTGGACTTCGATGGTGCCGTCCTGGAAGGGGCCCTGGAGGACGAGGTGCTCCGCGTCCGGCTGGGAGTACGTGAGCACGCTCGTCTTCGCCGCGTCCCCCGTGCCGTCGGTGAGCGTGACGGTGCCTTTCGCCGCGTCGTCCTTCAGCCCGAAGCGCTTCGCGGTGTCATCCATCAGCCGGACGGTCATCCGGCCATGGCTGCTGACGGCCGCATACCGCCACCGCGTGGTGTCGCCCAGCAGGGGTGGCAGCACCTGCCCGTCGCGGGTGAAGGACTCGACGGTGTACAGGCCGAGGAGGGCATGCTGCGCGGCGGCTTTGAACCAGGCGTTGAGTGCGCTGAACTCCTGGAAGAACGCCCAGGCCACCGCGCCCAGGAAGAGCACCCTCAGGGCGAGCACGCCCCGTGCCTCGCGCTGGGAGAGAGGCACGGGCGTGGCAAGCTTCCGGGGGGTGGTGGGGCGGTTGAGCAGCAGGACATGGAGGAGCCGCTGGGCGTCCGGCAGCAGCAGGAACACCGCCATCAGCAGCAGGTGTGACGAGTAGAGCTTGACGGGGATGTCGTAGAAGAAGTTGAGGGCCACCACGTTGCCCATGACGCCGATGAGGACCACCGCGCCCAGCGAGGTGGTGCGGCGGAAGAGCAGCAGCAGGCCGCCCACGCACTCCGCGGCGCCGGCGAGGAAGGTGTAGCCGCTCGAGTAGCCCATGAAGGTCCACACCAGTCCCATGGGGGAGAACTCGCCCAGCGGCTGGACGAAGCGCTCCGGTTGGGGGAAGGAGAACTGTATGTGGAAGACCTTGGCCAGGCCGTAGGACAGCATGCTCATGGCCAGCACGTACCGGACGTAGACGCGCAGCACGTCGTGCGCCTGGACGTACTGGGTGCGGCGCCGGTCGACGATGGACCCCACCGCCGCCGCGACGAGGGCGACTGCGAAGAGGACGAGCACCTGCACGTAGTTGTACGTGGTGTCGCCGCTGCCGTTGGTGAAGATGGTGATGTCCGTCTCCAGGCGCAGCACGTGCTTGCCCACCCAGGGAATGACGGTGTGGCCGACCTCGCTGATGGCCTTGACGAGGCTGTCCGTGCCGGGCAGGGCGTCCAGCGGGGACGGGAAGGAGTAGAGGAACAGGTAGGCGAGAGCGAACCGGAAGGCGATGCGCCGCACGAGGCCCCAGGGCTCCGGCGCGGCGACTGTCATCGGCGGCCCTGGCAGGGGCGGGGAGGGATGGAGCGCGAGCGGCTCGGGGGCTGCGGGCTGGGGCGCGGCGGAGGTCATGGCGGGCGTGGGCCAGCCTATCCCGGGCGGTGGAAGCCCTGCTCCAGAGGGCCTCGAAAGGCAACCATCCCTGCAACCGGGTGGTCAGGGCATGTTCACGGGAGGCACGAAGGTGAGCCCCGAGCCGACCAGGTTCAGCCCGAGCCCGAGGTGACTCAGCGCGTGTCGATGATGGGCCACAGCTCGCCCAGCCGGAGTTCGATGGCGTCGAAGGGGGCCACGCGGACGACGTCGTCCTCTCCGTAGACGCCCAGCTCCCACCAGCCGCCATCCCTCAGCTCGCTCGCGGTGAGCGTTCGGCTCTCCAGGTCGATGAACCAGAGGTGGCGGATGCCGATGCGCGCGTAGAAGGGACGCTTGATGCGCTGGTCATATCCTCGCTTCGAGGGCGAGAGGATTTCACACGCCCAGTCCGGGGCGATGCTCCAGGAGCCGTCGGGCACGCCCCGGGGCGCACGCTCCCTGCGCCAGCCAGCGAGGTCCGGGACGAACTCCGGGGAGCCACCCACCCGGATGCCCGGCTCGGCGTGGATCCACCAGCCTCCGGGACCTCCTCTTCCATGCTGGAAGGGGCCCCGGATTTCCGTGAGCAATCCGCTCAGGATGTCGGTGTGTCCGGCCCGGGGCCGGGGATGCACGTACAGCGTTCCATCGATGATCTCGCCCACGACGCCCTCTGGCAGTGCCTCGAGGTCGGCGAGGGTTGCGGGACCCTCCTGCTTTCGCGCGCCGTAGGCCATGCCTGGAGTGTGGGGATATCAGCACCGTCTGACAAGCAGCGCGCCGCCCCTTCCGGTGCACGTCGGCGACCCCTCCGCCTGCCGGGCCGGCCGCCGCGGAAGGAATGTTCATTCCGCGCTCCGGCTTCCCCTGGGGCGGGCGGCCCACGACTGTGGAAGGAGCGTTCCCTCCACGCTCCAGCCTCTCCGGAGGCGGGCGGCCCACGGCCGCGGAAGGAATGTTCATTCCGCGCTCCAGCCTCCCGGGGCGGGCGGCCCACGACTATGGAAGGAACGTTCCTTCCACGCGCCAGCTTCTCCGGGGGCGGGCGGCCCACGACCGTGGAAGGAGCGTTCCTTCCACGGAGGGCCTCGGCCGGGGCCGTCGACGTGCAGGCCGTGCCCATGTCGCGACTCAGTACCCCCGGTACCGCCGTCCCGCCTGCTGGCGCAGCTCCATCGCCTCGGCCAGCTCGCGGCGGTCCTCGGGCAGGTAGTGCTGGGGAATCAGCTGCTGGTGCACCAGCTTGCCCAGCGGCGACAGGCTGAACGTGCCGAGCAGCCGGTTCTCCTCGCCCAGTCCCAGCTCCACCCACCGCGCCAGCCGCTCGCGGTGCGCCACCATCGTCTCCGCGCCGTACTTCTTCGCGCGCGAGCGCACCCGGGTGAACGGGCTGTAGAGCAGGTCGAACGTCACGTCCCGCGTCGCCCGCTGCGCATCGTCGAGCGTCCGCCAGTACGCGATGCCCAGCCCGCCCTTCTCCACCGCCGCGCAGTAGTCGTTCACGTCGCGGTGGTTGAGGAACGTGGCCCGGTCCCCAATCGAGAAGCTCGAGTTCCCGAGCCCGTGGTACAGCACCTCGCCGTACGCAGGATTCACGCGCACGCGCGCAAGCTCGAACAGCTCGCGCCGCACGTGCCGGGGCGAGCGGTAGAATCGCGCTCCCAGCTCCTTCCACCCGAGCCGCGAGAACATCGCCCGTGCCTGTGCATCGCTGTGCGCCGTCTGCACCCAGGACGGCACCGCGCCGGGCTTGCCGTACGTCCCGCTGCGCGGGTCATCGTGGTACGGGTAGATGAAGACGCTGTCCACCGCGCCACTCGTCGCCAGCCGCTCCAGCTCCGCGAGCGTCTTCCGCCAGGACTCGGGCGTCTGCCTCTCCAGCCCTGTCATGATGTCGATGTTGACGAACTCGAAGCCGCACTGTCGGGCGCGCTCGATGGCCTCGAAGGCGATGCGCAGCTCCTCCTTCTGGTGGTGGAAGGCGTAGAGCTCCGGGTCCAGCGTCTGCACGCCCAGGTTGATGCGGCGGAAGCCCGCCCGCACCAGCGCCTGGAGCTTCTCCTCGGAGGCCGTCACCGGCTTCGCCTCCACGGTGCTCATCGACGTCATCGGCGGGCCGAAGTGGAACAGCAGCCGCTCCAGGAACCGCTCCAGCAGGTGCAGGGGCAGGGCGGTGGGCGTGCCGCCGCCCAGGAAGTACAGCGCGCGCTTGAGCCGGGGCGTCAGCTCGCGGACGCGCCGCATCTCCAGCCCGAGCGCATTCACATACCGCGACATCAGCTCGTCGGTGTGCTTCGTCACCAGCTCGTAGTGGAAGCAGTAGCGGCAGCGATAGCGACAGAAGCCGAAGTGGAAGTAGTAGCCGCCCGCGCCGAACGGGCCCACCGCGTCACGCAGGTACTCCTCGTCCGTGGGCGAGCGCTGGTACCCGGGGCGCTTCTCCATCTGCACGGCGGGCGGGTACGTGAGCTGGTAGTCGTGCATCTCTGGCTGGGGCCGCAAGAGCGGCTCCTGGTCCCAGAGTCGCTCCAGCCGCGCTCCCAGCTCCGCCTCCGTTGCGGTGTGCACGTCCAGCGCTTCGTCGAACCGGGAAACCCTCATCCGAGCCATGGGAATCGTCGCCCCCTCGCCAGCTCATCCATTGCGCGCTGCATGGCGGCCCGCACCCGCGCGTCCACCGCGTCCACGTCCCCACCGTCCGGTGAAATCGGCGGCAGCACCCGCACGCGGATGCGTGTGGGCAGGGGCAGGTAGCCGGGCAGCGGCCCCAGCCACAGCCCCCAGGGAAGGCTGAGCGACAGCGGAAACGTCTTCAGCCGGAAGCGGCGGTCCGTCCCGAGCCTCCGCGCCAGCGACGCCCCATCCCAGAGGACGACGAGCGCCTCGTGCCCGCCCACGCAGACCACGGGGACGATGGGCACGCCCGCTTCACGGGCCAGCGTCACGTAGCCCTTGCGGCCGGCGAAGACGACCTCGTTCCTGCGGGAGAAGCTCCGGCACGCATCGTGGTCGCCGCCCGGGTACACCTGCACGGCGTATCCCCGACGGAGCGCCTCGGCGGCGACCTCGTGCCGGGCCCGCACGGCGCCCAGCTTCGCCAGCGCGCTCGCGAGCGGACGTGGGTACACGTCGAACATGCCATCATGCGCCAGCGTCACGAGCGGCGGCTGGCGGCCGGACGTGTGGTACGCGCCCATCCACACCAGCGTGTCGGGAATCATCACCGCGCCGCTGTGATTGCCCACGCCGAGGAATGGCTCCGAGGGCAGGTGCTCCATCCCGCTCACGTCCACGCGGAACCAGGTGTGGAGTGCGCGTGTCAACCAGCCGGCATGGCGCCGTTGGAACTCCGGGTCCACGGCCTCCAGCGTGCCGGGCGTCACTTCCAGCGCTCCAGCAGCGTGTCGAAGTCGAAGCTGTAGAAGCCGCGCTCGGGCCAGTCCGGCATGGAGAGACAGAACTTCGCGAAGCCGACGAGCGAGGCGAAGCGCGGGTCCACGTCCAGCGGGTCTGGATACTCGAAGCGCCCGGCGGCCTCGGCCAGATCCACCAGGCGTGCGTGGTAGCCGGGCCAGGCCACCAGCTTGCGCAGGTAGGGGGCCCAGCGCGTGCGGCCCTCGACGACCTTCGCGGCCTCTTCACGCAGCAGCGCGAGGCCGCCCGGGTGGGACTGGAGGAGCTGCAGGTCGTAACCGAGGAAGGCATCCTCATGGTACACGCTGACCACGTGCCGGACGATGCTGGCCGGGCGCTGGGTGAGCCCGGAGTCGGCGATGAGCTGGCGCGGGTTGTAGAGAATCTGCAGCGGGACGCGGATGGGCACCTGGCCCATCAGGGTGGTCCTGCTGCGAGCGCGCTCCCGCTCGCTCTCGCTCAGGGTGACGGGCAGCATGGCCATACCGCCCACGCGGACCTGCCACGACGAGGGCACCCGGTCGAGGTGGCCGTGCTTCACGAAGAAGCCGAAGCGCTCCTGGAGATATGGCGGGGTGCCCATGACGCACGTGGACTATGCCACGTCAGGTCGGCGTCTCGCTCCCGGGCCCCCGGTCCCGCTATCGTGATGGCGTGAAGCACGACCTGGTGCGCGCGCACGGCGCGGATCCGATTTCGTACTCGACGCTCCAGGCGGGCCTCTCGTACTTCGAAACCTCCTTCGGCTACATCGCCTATCAGCGAGCGCTCGGGTTCGACCTGACGCTCGGTCCTCCGGTGTGCGCGCCGGGAGACCGGGCGGCGCTGCTCCAGCGCTTCCTCCAGGCGGGCAGGCGTCCTCTCTTCTTCTACGTCCAGCGAGACATCGCGATGCTGGCCGCGGAGCTGGGCGGGGCTCGCTACCGGGTCAGCGGCATGGGCGTGGACAAGGTGCTGTCGCTCGAAGCGCCCGACGCCGGGCGAAGCTCCCGGGTCCACGGCGCGCTCAAGAAGGCCGTGCGGGGCGGCTTCGACGTGGTGGAGGTCCGCCCGTCAGCGCTGGACTCCGGGGAGCGCGCAAGGGTGGACGCCATCACCCGCGCGTATCTGCGCCGCAGCTCGGTGCCGGTGGAGATGCGCTTCATCAACCGGCCGCTCACGCTCGAGGACGACGGGCTGGCGCGGATGTTCCTCCTGCGCCAGGGCGTTGACGCCCGGGTGTTCGGCTACGCGGTGCTGGACCCGTACTTCGAGGAAGGACGAGCCCAGGGGTACCTGCTCAACCTCATCCGCTTCGAACCGACGCGGCTGTGGGGCGTGTACTACGCCGTCGTGGCGACGCTCGCGGCCCGGCTGCGCGAGGAGGGAGTCCCGCAGCTCTCGCTGGGCTTCTGCCCGCTGTACGGCGTGGACACCGAGGGCTGCACACCGGGGCTGGCGAGACAGGTGCAGTGGATGGAGCGCCGGTTCGCGGGAGTCGACTACCTTGCCCGGCTGCGCGAGCTGAAGGACGCCTTCCCCGGCATGACGCCGCAGCGCTATTTCGTGACGCCTTCGCCGTGGGCCGTGACAGCGCTGCTGTCCTTCCTGCGTGCCACCGGCGTGCCCTTCGGGGAACTCATCCGGCAGCGCTTCACCGACAAGCCCCGCGAGGGCAGGGGCACGCTGCCGGCTACAGCTTCATCCGCTTGAACACCGTCTCCGGAATCGTGCGGATGATGAGCATGATGAGCGCCCAGATGCCGGGCACGTAGACCTCGTTCTTGCGCGCATCCGCGGCGCTCAGCAGGCCGCGCGCCACCTTCTCCGGCGAGGCGAACAGCTTGTTCTTCGGGATGTGCGCCGTCATCGGCGTGTCCACGAAGCCCGGCTTCACGGTGACGACGGCCACGTTGGACTTCGCCAGCCGGTTGCGCAGACCCTGGAGGAACACGTTCAGTGCGCCCTTGGACGCGCCGTACACGTAGTTGCTCTGCCGGCCGCGGTCTCCCGCCACCGACGAAATCACCACCAGCGTGCCCGCCTTCTGCGCCTCGAAGCGGTTGGCCAGCACCGTCAGCAGGGACACCGCGCTCAGGAAGTTGGTGCGCAGCACCGTCTCCGTCGCCGCCCACGACTTCTGCGCCTCCGTCTGGTCTCCCAGCACGCCGTGCGCCAGCACCACGCCGTCCAGCCCGCCCAGCGCCGCATACGCCGCGTCCACCAGCGACTCGTGCGCGGCGAAGTCGTTCAGGTCCACCGCCCGCGACTCCACCTTCGCGGCGCCGCGCGTGGTGGCGTCCTGCGCCACCGCCTCCAGGTTCGCCGCGTTGCGGCCGACGAGGTACAGCGAGGCTCCGCGCGCGGCCAGCAGCCGCACCGTCGCCTGGGCAATGGCGCTGGTGGCGCCGAGGACGAGCACTTTCTTCATGGGGTGCGCAATCTCGAAGAGGGGTCAGCGAATCGCAAGCAGGGACTGGGGCCGCGAGGCCGCAGGCCCCCGCTCCGACTCCAGGGAGAACGGCAGCGCCACCGGATTCACGCGCCGCCAGAAGGACGAGGAGAAGGCCGGGTCCACGTAGCGCGAGAAGCGCTCGCGCTGGGGGAAGTACGCCGCGAAGCTCTCCGGGCTCATCCGCGCGTCCTTGGCCGGGTACACCGCCCCGCCCGCCTCGCGCGTCACCCGGTCCAGCTCCTCCACCAGCCGCCACGTCTTCTCCCCGCGGTTGGCGAAGTCCATGGCCAGCGTCACGCCCTGGCGCGGGAAGGACAGCCACCCCGGAGAGGGGATGTCGCCGAAGGTCTTCAGCACCGACAGGAAGCTGGGCAGCCCGCCGCGCGAGCTGCGCTCCAGGATTTCCGCCAGCGCGTCCCGCGCGGTGGAGTAGGGCACCACGCACTGGAACTGGAGGAAGCCCTTGCGGCCGTAGATGCGGTTCCACCCGTAGATGGCGTCCAGCGGGTAGAAGAACGGGTCGTAGTGTGTCAGCCGCTGCTTCGGCTTGCCGTTCTGCCGGTGGTAGTACAGCCAGTTGAACGCGGAGACGGAGAGCCGGTTGAGGCAGAAGGCCGGCATGTCCATGGGCACCGCCAGCCCCACGCCGTGGGACAGGTGGCTCTTGGCCAGCGGCAGCCCGTCGAACTGCGGCGGCGCGAAGTTGCCCCGGTACAGGAGCCCCCGGCCGACCTTCCTGCCGCGCGCCAGGCAGTCCACCCACGCCATGGTGAACTCGTAGTCCTTCTCCGACTCGCGGGCGACCTCCAGGAAGCCGTCCAGGTTCCCGAAGGGAACGGTCTCCTGGAGCACGTACGGGTTGCTGATGGGCTTGAGCTGCACCTCCGCCCAGGTGACGAGCCCGGTGAGTCCCAGGCCGCCAATCGTCGCCCCGTACCAGTCCGGATTCTCGTCCGGCGCGCACACGCGGCGGCTGCCGTCCGAGCGCACCAGCTCGAAGCGCCGCACGTACCGGCCGAAGGTGCCCCCGCGGTGGTGGTTCTTCCCGTGCACGTCGTTGGCGATGGCGCCGCCCACCGTCACGAACTTCGTGCCCGGCGTCACCGGCAGGAACCAGCCGCGCGGCGCGGCCAGCCGCAGCAGCGTGTCCAGCGAGACGCCCGCCTCGCAGCGCACCACGCCCGTGGCCGCATCGAACGAGATGAGCCTGTCCAGCCCCGCGGTGAGCAGCAGCGTGCCGCCCCCGTTGAGGCAGGAATCGCCATAGCTGCGGCCCAGGCCGTGCGGCAGCACCGTGCCGCCCGGCTGGGGCAGCGCGTCCGTGCGCCACACCAGCGGCTGCGTGCGCTGCTCGACTCGGGGGTAGCGCCCCCAGGACTCCAGGGCCTTCATCACACGGCTCCTCTCACCGGGCGGCCCATAGCACCAATGCCGAGACGAGGCCCACCGCGTAGCTCACCCGGTCCCTGAGCGCGAAGACGAGCGGGTCCTCGTTCACCAGCCCGCGGTGCGCCAGCACCCACACCCGCCCCACCCAGTACAGCATCACCGGGCACAGCAGCCACAGTCGCTCGGGGTGGGTGTACAGCGCCGTCACCTCCTTCGAGGTGATGTAGAGCGCCAGCACCAGCACGGACACCTGTCCGGAGGCGGCCCCCAGGCTGGCCAACTGCTCGTAGTCCTGCGCCAGGTAGCCGCGCCCGTGCGCCGCCGTCTCGTTGGACAGCCGCAGCCGCCGCACCTCGCTCAGCCGCTTCACCAGCGCCAGCGAGAGGAAGAGGAACATGCTGAACATCATCAGCCAGCTCGACGTGGGCACGCCCACCGCCAGCGAGCCGCCGAAGATGCGCACCGTGTACAGCCCGGCGAGCACCAGCACGTCCAGCATCACCACCTGCTTCAGCCGCAGCGAGTACGCCAGCGTCAGCGCGTAGTACGTCGCCAGGAGCGCGGCGAAGGCGGGCGGCAACAGCAGGCACACCGCCGCGCCGGCCAGCAGCAGCGCGGGCGCCAGCACCACCCCGGTGCTCACCGGCAGCGCGCACGCCGCGAAGGGGCGCTTCTGCTTCGTCGGGTGCCGCCGGTCCGACTCCAAGTCGAGCAGGTCGTTCAGCACGTACACGCTGGAGGCGCACAGGCTGAAGGCCGCGAAGCCCAGCAGCGCCTTCACCAGCATGGCCGGGTCCGTCGCCTTGTGCGCGGCCAGCAGGGGGACGAAGACGAGCGCGTTCTTCGCCCACTGGTGCACCCGCAGGGCCTTCACCCAGGTGCGCGCCCCCACGGGGGGCCGCTCGAAGACGCGGTGCACCTGGCGGCCCAGCCCGTGCGCCCGCTTCAGCACCCCGGCCTGCGCGTGCACCACCACCACCCGCTGGCACTCGCGCCACAGCGGCAGGTCCACCGTGTCGTTGCCCGCGTAGTCGAACGTCCCCAGCGCCTCCTTCAGCTTCGCCAGCTTGCGCGCGCCCGACAGGTTCACCGTCCCGTCGCTGGCGTACACCTCGGAGAAGAGGCCCAGGTGCGCGGCCACGCCCTCGGCGATGCGCCGGTCCGCCGCGGTGGCCAGCACCAGGCGGCGGCCGCGCGCCTTCTCCTCGCGCAGCCAGGCCACCAGCTCGTCGTGGTAGGGCAGGCGGGACGCGTCCAATGACACCCGCCGCGCCACCTCCGCCTTGAAGAAGGCCTTGCCCTTGAGCATCCACAGCGGTGCCAGCAGCAGCAGCCAGGGCGCGTGCTTGAAGAGGGCGAGCAGGTTCTCGTGCAGCGTGTCCGTGCGCACCAGCGTTCCGTCGAGGTCGACGGCGAGCGGCACGTCCGGAGGGTCGGCTGGGAGGGGTTTCTCGGGGAGCATCACGGAAGGCCGCACGGTAGCGCACCGGAGCGACATGGGGGGCCGCGAAGACCCTCCGGGGCCGCCCGGCCGTCTACCAGGAGACCGGGCCGCCCGGGCCGCCCGGGCCGCCCGGCCCAGGCTCAGTCCGGCCGTGCCAGCAGGAGCGTCTGGAGGGGCAGGTGGCGGATGGGGCGGCTCTGGGCAATCTTGAAGCCCGCGTCGTCCAGGAAGCCCTCCACCTCCGCCGGGGTGTAGGCCGCCGCGCCGGACGTCAGGAAGTAGTGCAGGCCGATGAGGGGCGCGGAGCTGCTGGGGGCCTGGACGTCCTCGCGCAGGTACTCCAGCACCGCCAGCGTCCCCTTGCTTCCCAGCGCGCCACGCACCCGCCGCAGCAGGGCCACGTTCTGGGCGGGGGACAGGTGGTGCATCACCTGGAAGAGCAGCACCGCGTCGTAGGGCCCGCCCAGGTCCGCGCTGAGGATGTCCCCTTCGCGGTGGGTCACCAGGTGGCTCAGCCCCGCCGAGGTGATGATGTCCCGGCCCACCCGCGCGCTGCCCTCCAGGTCCAGCACCGTGGCCTTCAGCCCCCGGTGGCGCAGGCACAGCTCCGCCGCGTACCAGCCATGCGCGCCGCCCAGGTCCAGCAGGTGCTTCGCCCCGCGGGGCAGGGGGATGGCGCCCGCGACCTCGGGGGCCGCCAGCCGCGCCAGCTGGTGCATGGCGTGGATGTAGTCGCGCCAGCGCGGGTCCTCCGGCGCGAAGTGGTGGATGTCCACGGCCTGACCGGAGCGCACCACGCCCTCCAGCCCCGTCCACCAGTCCCACTGGGCGTAGTTGAACTCCAGGAAGGCGCCCACGTACTTCGGCGAGCGCGGGTCCAGCCAGCGCTTGGAGCGGGGGGCCAGCCGGTAGCGGCCGTCGCGCTGGCGCTCCAGCGCCTCACACGCCACCAGCGCCTCCAGCAGGGTGCGGGTGCCCTCGGGCGACAGCTTCAGCCGCTCCGCCAGCGCGTCCGCCGACGCGGGCGCTTCCGCCAGCTGCGCGTAGACACCCAGCCGCGCGCCCGCCATCAGCGTGCGCGACGCCATCATCCCGAAGAAGGCATGCGCCAGGGGCTGGGGGGCCAGGTTGAACCAGTCCGCCACGCGCTCCAGCAGGTTGTCCGCCTTGAGCCCCAGCCGCATGCGTGTGCCTCTACCGGTTCCGCCGCTGGCGCGCGCCCAGGGCGGCCAGCCCCACCAGCACCAGCGCCGCCTCCGCGCCCAGCACGCAGCCCTGCTCGGCCTGCCGGACCCCCGTGTAGCGGCACGTGCCCTCATGGCAGGTGAAGCGGGGCGAGCAGTCCCGGGTGCTGCGGCAGACGGTGTTCACCCGTCCGGCGCCGCCCTCGCCCTCCTCGTTGTCCCGGTCCGGCCCGCCCTCGCCCACGGAGGCATCCGGAATGGAAATCCCTCCATCGGACGGGGTCTGCGCCAGCGCCGCGAAGGGCAGCACGAGGGGGAGGCAGGCCAGCAGGCCCACCACATGGGAGCGGAAGGGATGACGGGTGGGAGACATCACGAGGCCGTCACCCTAACCCCCCGGGCCGACAGATGCATCCCCCGCGGAAACGGGCCCGGGCCGGCGGCGGATTGTCTGACCCTTCCCCCGGCATCTGGTACGGTACGCCCCGCGATGGCACCCCGAATTCTCGTCGTCGATGACAACCAGGAGCTCTTGTCCCTCCTCACTCAGCTCTTCGAGGAGGCGGGCTATGAGGTCATCGGCGCCAATCGCGGCAAGCAGGCCATTGACGTGGCCCGGGCGAACCCGCCCGCGGCGGCCGTGCTGGATATCCTGCTGCCCGACATGATGGGGTACCACCTCGCGGACGCGCTGCGGAAGGACAACCCCCAGCTGCCGCTGCTCTTCATCACCGGCGTCTTCAAGGGCGGCAAGCACGCCATGGAGTCGCGGACGAAGTACCAGGCCGCCGGCTACTTCGAGAAGCCCTTCGAGGCCCAGAAGCTCCTGGAGGCCATGACGAAGGTCCTCCCGCCGGAGAAGAAGGCCCCTCCGGCCGCCTCGCTCCAGGACGCCTTCGAGGTGGAGCTGGACATCGACGTGGAGGACGAGGGCCCGCAGGACGTGATGGAGCTGACGGGCCGCATCAAGGTGACGGGCGGCGGCAACATCACCGCGGAGATTCGCGGCGCCAACCTCACCGCCAGCCCCATGCAGAAGGTGCCGTCCACCCAGGTGCGCCCGCCCACCCCGGGCCGGCCGCCGGACCCGGTGCCCGCCGGCGGCGGCGCGCCGGGCAGCCGCCGCGGCGAGCTGAAGGACAACCTGCCCTCGCTGCTCACCGCCTTCTACCTCTCCCGCGAGACGGGCGAGCTGGGCGTGCAGAAGGGCAAGGTGAAGAAGGTCGTCTACTTCGAGAAGGGCACCCCGGTGTTCGCCCTCTCCAACCTGCTCGCGGACCGCTTCGGCCAGTTCCTGGTGCGCGTGGGGAAGATAAAGCCCGAGCAGCTCCAGGACGCGTCCGCCGTGGCCGCCCAGACGAACCGTCGCACCGGCGACGTGCTGGTGGAGCGCGGCCTGCTCAAGGACACCGAGCGGCTGTACTACGTGGGCCAGCAGGTGAAGGCCGTCATCTACTCGCTCTTCGCGTGGGATGAGGGCACGTACGTGATGAGCTTCAAGGAGAAGGCCTCCGCGGAGTCCATCAAGCTGGACGTGCACCCGGCCAACCTCATCGTCCGGGGCATCAAGAAGCTCTACAAGCCCGAGCGCCTGCGCCGGCTGCTCCAGCCCGAGGACCGGCTCATCCCCGCCGTGGCCCCCGCGTACCAGCTCAACGAGGTGGAGCTGGAGCGGTGGGAGGCGGAGCTGCTGCCCAAGATTGACGGCAACCGCACCGTCGCGGAGCTGCTGGCCTTCGCCAACCGCCCCGAGCACGTCGTCTACGGCTTCCTGGTGGCGATGATGTCGCTGGGCATCCTCGACAAGCGCTCGTAGGGGCACAGGGGCCCGGGGCCATCCTCGGGTGGGAGTGTGCCATGTCGATTCCAGGAGCAATCGCTGTGTACACGTCGGGCTCGGGTGTCCCCGAGCACGTCTCCCATCGGCCCTGGCGCGGGGTCGATCATTGGTGGGATGGCTCCCCGACGGGCCTCGGGCAACACCTCATGGAGCGCGTGCGGCACGAGCAGGGCGACATCCAGGCCGTGGTGCGCCAGCTCATCGATGAGGCCCCCTGGGGCTGGACCAACTGCATGCAGCAGCCCAAGGAGACGGCGGGCGAACGCCACACGGAGCAGGACCCCGGCCCGCGGGTCGCGCCGGACGAGACGGGGCTCGTGGCCTACATCTACGTCTTCGACCTGGAGGCGCGTCGGCTCGACGCATTCTCGACGTACGTCGGGGACGACGGCAGACGGATCGGCTCCGTGGTCTTCTCGCCCACCGGCACACCCGACCTGCCGGCGCTCGACCTCTTGCCCGAAGAGGCTGTCACGGAGCCGCTCCTGCCCGGCGAGGAACTCTCACCCCAGGCGCTGCAGGGCTGGCTCGAGGGCTTTCCAGCACTCGAGACAGGCGCCACCCTCATGCACTGGGTGGAGACCCAGGAGTGTCCGGACCACTCCCTCTCCATCACGTTCCGGGTGGTCACCTTTGAAGAGGAAGAGGTCACCCAGGTGGTGGAGCAGGACTGGAATGCCGTGCCACACTCCGCGCGGCTGGAGCCGGAGCGTGTCCGGCACTTCCTCGAGGCGCTCGTCGAGGTGGTGAGCGAGGATTTGACGCGGCTCGACCCTTTCTGGATTTCCTCGCTGGACTCCCTGCGTCGCTCCGGGGCAAGGCAGCGTGAGAGCTTCGCGAAAATCATGAGGGCGCACCTGGCCCGCGACTGAGGCTCCGAGGGGCAGGGGGTGAAGGTCAGCGTGTAGTCCTGCGCGCCGCCCGTATTGAGCTCCCGGTACCCCAGGTGGCGGGAGTGGGTGTTGCAGATGTTGTCGGCCCGGGGCCACCGCGGTCCTCCGCCAGCTCCCCTCCGCGCGCTCGCAGGGGCCGCGCGAAGGGAGCGTGGCGGGCACGGAAGTCTAGGGGGCCACGGGCAGCGTGCCATCCGCCACGATGCTGATGGCCTCATCCGCGTAGGTGTGCACCCCCGACGAGGTGGTGAGCGTGCCCCGGATGTTCATGGAGACCTCGCCTGTCGTCGCCGAAATCTCCGCGCCCCCCACCTTCAACGTCGCGTTGGCGTCGAGGAAGTCGGTCACCTCACCCGTGATTTGCACGCGCCCCTTCGACGTGAGCAGCACCTCTCCGGTGCCGCTCGAGGCGCTCACCACCACCGTGTCCGTCATGGTGCCGTTGAAGCGGTTCTTCCCGTCCTCGGAGTAGTCGACGTACTGGATGACCGACTCCACGCGGATGTCCCCGGTCGCCGCGACGTTGACGGTCTCCTTCACGAGGGCCTTGCCGCCGGCCGCGCCCGGCTCCGTGCGCTCGGAGGAGACATCCGGCAGCGCCATCGCCACGAGCCCCTGGCCGAAGCCGCTGCTCTCGCCGCGAACCGGGCGGTTGGCCTGGTGCAGCGCCTTCGCGGCGCCCTGCTTGCCGCCGCCCAGCTTCGCGCCGCTGCCGTCGCCAGTGTCATCATCCTTGTCGCTGCCGCCACAGGCGCTTGCCATCACGGAGAGGACCAGCGGGAAGAGGAGCTTTCGGAACGTCTTCATTTGTTCTTCCTCGGGTTGGAATGTGGAGCGTGTTGCGACAGGACGGGATTGCACGCCCTGTGCCCCGGCTCACACCCGCCCGCCCGCGAGGGTGTTTCCGCCCTCATCCCGAGGACTTGGCGGCTCGCCTCTGTTCCCGTGACGCGCGTCACTGTCCCCTGCCAGGAGACAACTGACCTTGAATGAGGCAGGTGCCGCGGCGGCGTCAACGTCGCAGGCGTGCTGAAGGGCCTCCGCACCACGCGCTGAAGGCGGGTTCCCTCACTCGTCATCTTCGGCGAGTTGGTGCCACAGGCACCGGGTCAACCCAGAGTACGACTCAACCCGATAGAACTTCGCTCCCTCCAGCTTCGAGAAGTCGTTGTCGACGAGCACCGTCACCTGCGACGTCTCGTCATCGAGGACTGCCGAGAAGAGCGTCACGATCTCCGAGGGATGCGTCGACCAGTGAATGATGACCCCCCTCTTGCCTGTCTCCTTGTCGATGCTGACAAGCATCCTGGAGCCGTTCACCTCTTCCCAATGTAGACCCGGGGCAAGCGCGGGGTCTGGGGAGGCCTGCAATGAGAACGTGCTCTTGCCGGAGGCAGGGACGTCGAGGTGCATGATGACAGAGGAGTCGACCCACTCCGGCCACTCCGCCCTGGGATGGAGGGCAAGCAAGCGCTCCCTGAACAGGCGCAGGGCCTCGTTGCGTTTCCTGGCCGGCGCGAACTCCTGCTGCCACCGCGTCCTGGGCTTCTTCATCGGCGCCTCCTCCCACGGGGACCATGTTACCCCGTAGCCTGCCTCAATCCGCTCGGAGTCGTCGGTCGCGCGCTGCTCGGCGAGCCGCTGGAAGACATACGGCCCGCCTTCACCGCGCCTCATGCCGCGGCGCGTGAGGGAATGAAGTGAGCGGTTACGAATAGTTACCTGATTACAGCAACAACCTGGGTGAGAGACGACCCCTGTGCATTGAAGGCTTTGAACGGCGAAGCTCGACAGTCCTGAATTCGCAATGTATATCCTGCCTCGGCGATGACTCGCGTTGATGAGGCCATGCGAACCTCGAAGCTGATTTCGCGGGCTGAAAATACAATGCGTTGCGTCGCCAGTCGTCTGCCTCCACCCCGCACAGTCGTCTCCATCGAAGGTACAGCTCATGCTCAAGCGCTACATCTCCCAGGCGGCGGTCATCGCTGCTGCGGCGGGCCTCTCCGCTGGTTGTGGTTCCGTCGAAGAAGAGCCATCCGCTGACGCACTCGGCACCCGTCGCGATGCAATCAGCAGCGTGGTCTTCTACCACGACTTCCACGCGGACAGTTTCGCGAACGGCCAATGCAACAATGGAATCAATGTCTATGAAGGCAAGGGCCTGGGAGAGTGGACGACCCGAGTCGACCTCGACACGGACTCGCGCTCTGGCGGCTGCCAGCAGACGCTCGGCATCGTCGACCCGCAGGGCGAGCTGTCCGGGTTGACGATCCTGGCCGACTTTCAGGGAGACGGTGTCTTCTCGGGTAACGGGCAGTGCGGCAATCCCGGCTCCCGTTTGATTCCTGTGACCGGCAGCAGCAGCCCGGTGTTGGCACCCTATTGGGGAATCAACACCGACGGACGCTCGGGGGGCTGTGTCCTCTCGTTCAGCCTCTCGGGGCGCAGCGACGTGGCCCTCGACGTGAAGTTCGAGGATGAGAACTACAATGGGCAGTGCAGGAACACGGGCCTGAAGACCGTGACCTCGACCACGTCCGCGTCCATCATCATGGACATGGATGACCGCTCGGGTGGGTGCTTCCAGAGCTTCCGCCTCCGGAAGATGTCCTGTGGCGACACCATCTGTGACCCCGGTGAGTCGTGCGAGGCGGACTGTGTCCGGTGTGGCGACGGCATCTGCAATGGCTCGGAAACGGAGCTCTCCTGTGCTCGGGACTGTAGCCCCGCGACTTGCGGCGATGGCATCTGCGAGCCCCCGGAGACCCGGATCAACTGCAGGGCGGACTGTGGGCCCATCGTCGAGTGCGTGCGGCCGCCGCCGGGTTGCCTCTAACAGCGCTCGGAGCCTCTTCGAGTGAGGTTGCGGGCCGGGGTCCCCCCTGTCACTGCTCGACGACGAACGTGGTGTGGTCCACTCCGGCGTTGCCGGTGACGGGGTCGTACGCAGTCACCGTGACTTCGTATGCGCCCTGCTGCTGTACGACGAGCTCACCCTCGAAGGTGCTGGTCTTCCCGGCATGCTTCAGGGGGAGCTGGGTGAGCGGCTTCCCGTTGTGCTTCACCGTGGCCTGCAGCGCATACCGGTTGGAGTCCCAGAGCCCCTTGGGCTCCGTTGGGCAGCCACACATGAGGGTGAGGTTGGCGCGAAGCGGAATGGTGAGCTTCTTGTCTCCCGCGAGCTTGAAGAACTCGTGAGCGGATGGCGCCAGCACATCCACCACGAAGCCAGGCAGCTCCAGGATGAGGCCATCGCCCTCGAGGTGCTTGCCGGGCAGCAGCCAGAGCTGGGTCGTACTGGTCACGAGCGCCTGCCGCTGCGCGAGCGGCCCGGACACCTCCACCGTCACCAGCCGCGGCTCGGTGATGTCCAGGGTGGCCGTGAACTTCGCGGATGCCTCATCCGCGAGCGGCGCCCCCCGCACCTGTGGCTGCTTCATCAGCGTCTGGGTGTTGCCTGTCGAGCCGGAGGTGACCCCGCTGGCCAGCACCTGGCCGGACTCCGCATCCCGAAGCACCACCCGCACGCCCCCCATGGATGTCCCGACGAACTTGCCGTCCCGGGCGCGAGCCCTCACGACCAGCCGTGTCTCGGCGGCAAGGGTTGTCGTGGAGAACAACAGCAGGGTCCAGAGAATGAGGTTTCGCATGGCTCGCTCTCGATGATTCAGCCGCATCAGGGCTGCATCGATTTGACGAAGTCAATGAACGCACGCAGCGGCGTCGGGAGGTGGTGACGACCGGGGTAGTAGAGAAATGGCCCGGAGAAGCTCGGCCACCATGATTCCAGTACGGGCTCGAGCTCGCCTCGGTCGATGAAGGGACGAAGCCAGTCCTCGAAGCCGTAGATGATTCCGGTGCCAGCCACGGCCGCATCCACTGCGAGGTCGGTGGTCGTGCCAAGGCCGACAGTCAGCGGTCCCTTCGGAGCGACGCTGAGCGTCACCCCGTTGCGTTCGAATTCCCACGCATGCAGCGGGCCATTCGTGTACCGCCCCCCCAGGCAC
Source organism: Pyxidicoccus xibeiensis (assembly GCF_024198175.1). NCBI lineage: Bacteria > Pseudomonadati > Myxococcota > Myxococcia > Myxococcales > Myxococcaceae > Pyxidicoccus > Pyxidicoccus xibeiensis. The sequence continues at coordinate 341,511 of NZ_JAJVKV010000004.1, read as the reverse complement.
GCATGCTCCAGCAGCTCGCGCGGATGTCTGGGGCGCCCACGACGGGCGAGGTAGGCGGGCGAGGCGGCTGTCGCGAAGCGCTGGACGCGAGGGCCGATGGGAACAGCCACCATGTCCTGCGCGAGCCGCTCTTCGTAGCGGATGCCCGCGTCATAGCCCTCGGCCACCACGTCGACGAGGCGCTCCTCGGCGATGACCTCCAGACAGATGTCGGGGTACTTCGCGAGGAACGGCGGCACGATGCGCGGCAGCACGAGCCGCGCCGCCGCAATCGGGACGTTGAGCCGCAGGCGTCCCGCGGGGCGGTCGCGGAAGTCGTTGACCACGTCCAACGCCGAGCGCACCTCGCCGAGCGCAGGCGCGAGCCGCTCGAGCAGCCGGCCCCCTGCGTCCGTAGGCGTCACGCTGCGCGTGGTGCGATGCAGCAACCGAACGCCGAGCCGGGCCTCCAGCCGACGGACAGCGTCTCCCATGCGCGAAGCGCTGCTCCCCGCCACGCGAGCAGCGCTGCGGAACCCGCCCTCGCGAGCGACCGTCATGAATGCCGTGAGGTCAGCGAGCTCATCCATCGTTGTGCGGATTTTCGCACGGCCTGTGCGGATTGCCACCGGTAGTCGTGCAGTGCTTCCTTGCGTAGAGGGTGGGCAGCGTCGAGCAACCCAGGAGCTTCGCCATGACCCTCAGCCACATCTCCCGCAGCTATCGCCTCGGCACACACACCATCCGCCGCGTGGGGTACGGCGCCATGCAGCTCGCCGGCCCCGGCGTCTTCGGCCCGCCCAGGGACCGCCAGGCGGCGGTTGCCGTGCTGCGAGAGGCCATCGCCCAGGGCGTCGACCATCTCGACACCAGTGACATCTACGGCCCCCACGTGACCAACCAGCTCATCCGTGAGGCGCTGCATCCGTATCGCGACGGGCTGGTCATCGCCACCAAGGTCGGCGCGGTGCGCGGCCCCGACGGTTCGTGGGAGCCTGCGTTCTCCGCCGCTGACCTCGAGCGCGCGGTCCACGACAACCTGCGCAATCTCGGGCTCGAGGTGCTCGAGGTCGTGAACTTCCGTGCGATGTTCGACGTCGCGGGTCCGGCTGAAGGCTCAATCGAGGCGCCGCTCACCGCGCTCGCGGAGCTTCAGCAGCGCGGCCTCATCCGCCACATCGGCTTGAGCAACGTCACGCCGACGCAGGTCGCCGAGGGTCGCAAGCTCGTCGAAATCGTCTGCGTGCAGAACCACTACAACCTGACGCACCGGCATGACGACGCCCTGATAGACGAGCTCGCCGCCAGGGGTACGGCCTACGTGCCGTACTTCCCGCTGGGCGGCTTCACGCCGCTGCAGTCGAGCGCGCTGAACGACGTGGCCGCGCGGCTGGGCGCGACACCGATGCAGGTTGCGCTGGCCTGGCTCCTGCACCGGTCCCCCAACGTGCTTCTCATCCCGGGCACGTCGTCGCTCACACACCTCAGGGAGAACCTCGCAAGCGCCACGCTCACCCTGAGCGCCGAGGACCTGGACACCTTGAACCGTCTTGCCGAGCGGACCTGACCTCGGCTCGTCCCCCGAAGACGACGTGAGCGCGCTTTGCTCTAGCGTGTCCTTCGACGGAGCCATCGCGAGGCCGCCGCGCTGCATGCTCGTAAATGTCGACCAAGCCGTACTTCACCCGCGGGGAGGCGCGCCGGTCCGCGCGCCAGGCCAAAGCCGACGCCCTCGACCCTGCCGAAGGCTCGCTCTGCATTCACCTCATGGCGACACCGGCCAGGCCTCGGGGGTGAGCCACTCCGGGTGGTGGACCCGGAGGTCCTCGCGGTCCATCGGAATGCCTCGCAGGTCATGGCCTGCGAGCAGCACCACGTCCGGCCGCGCGGAGAGCAGCGCACGCACCTGGTTGCGCACGTCCGCCGCTCGCTGGGGCTTCGAGGCGATGCGCTGAACGTCCTGGCTCTCCAGCCAGTCGCGATGCACCACCGCGTCACCCGCGAGCAGCACCGGGCCTGAGGGCAGGGAGACCCAGGCGAGCAGGTCCTCGCGGGTGTGCCCGCCACCGGCGAGCAGCACCACGCTGCCGTCACCGAAGAGGTCCACGCTCGCGTCGAAGGGCGGGAACGGGCGGGCACCTTCGAAGGACTCCTCGTGCCAGCGCTCCGTCCACCCGTGCTCGGCGGCGAAGCCGGCGGTGCCGGGCCCACCGATGATGCGCGCCTGCTGGAAGGCTCCCAGCTCCCCCACGTGGTCCTCATGAAGGTGTGACACGAGCACCTGACGCACGTCCTCCACGCGAAGGCCCGCTTCGTGGAGCTGGGCTGTCAGCAGCCGCTCCTCCCGGCCCCGGCTCTCGATGAGCCACTGCAGGGGCACGGGCAGGGCGCGCTCGCCCTCGCGGGCCACCTCCGGCGAGATGCCCGCGTCGAACAGCACCAGGCCCTGGGTCGGGTGCTCGAGGACGAAGGCGGGCGCGGGCCGCCACGGCCGCTGCGAGCCGACCAGGAGCGAGGACATGCGATTCATCGCCGTGTTGAAGACATGCAGGCGCAAGCCCTGCCGGGGCGGTGGCAGCGTGTACGGCGGGCCCGGGGGCGTGGTGCCCTCGACCTCGACGGGCCGGTAGGGCACCAGGGCCGCGGCGGCACACCCGAGCGCGAGCACTCCGAGGAGGGACAACATGGCCGCCAAGGCGGCGGGATGCAGCAGGGAGGGTCTTGCCATCGGAGCACCTTTCGATGGCTCCTTCATGCCCGCGACACGGCCCGTGCACCGTGACCGCGCTGACCGCACGGGTGACCGCGCTGACCGCCTCAGCCCCCTCGCGGCGTCCGGCCCGTCCAGCGGCGGAAGGCCCGGTGGAAGGCGCTGGGCTCCGAGAAGCCGAGCAGGAAGGCCAACTCTCCGAGCGACACTCCGGGGTTGCGGGTCAGCTCCAGCGCCAGCCCCCGGCGCAGCTCATCCACGACGCGCGCGAAGGTCGTCCCTTCCTCCTCCAGCCGGCGCCGCAGCGCCCGCGGCGACACGCCCAGCCGCCCCGCCACCTGCTCCAGCCGGGGGACGCCGTCCGCGAGCTGCCGCGCCACGTCCTCGCCGACCCGCGTGGACCAGGGGCGCGTGGCCCGTGCCTGGAGCAGCAGCTGCTCGACATGCCGGTCGAGCACGCTCGCGAGCGAGGCGTCCCCTCTGGGCAGCGCGGTGTCGAGCACTCCGGCCAGGAAGTGCAGCTCGGCCTCCTCGCCGCCGAAGCGCACGCCCTCGCCGAAGACGGCGCGGTGCAGCGACGTGTCCCTGGGCGCGGGGTGGGGGAGCAACACCCGTGCGGGCATGAGCGGCGTGTCCGCGAGCTGCAGGCACATGTTCATCCAACTGCCGAGCACGAACTCGACATACGAAGGCGGCATCCGCGCCTCGATGCCGGGGCGCAGGTAGCGGATGCGCACCTCGCCCCCGGCCTGGCTCAGCGTCACCCGGCTCCGGTCATTGAGCAGTCCGTGGTAGCGGCTGACACGCTCGAAGGCGGCGCGCAGGGTGGGGCTGGAGCGCGCGGCGTACTCGAGCGCTCCGAAGTCCCCGGGCACCAGCTCGCGCGCCACCCGCAGGCCCACGAGCGGGTCCACCTCGGCGGCGGCGCGCCAGAGTCCGGCGGCGGCCTCCAGCTCGATGCGGCCCTCCGCCTCCGGCAGTCCGGCCGGGAAGACGCGCGAGGCATCCACGCCCCGGGCGGCGAGGAAGCGCCGCAGCGGCCGCACGAAGTACGTCGCCACCGTCACCGTCTCGGGCACCGGGACACCTGGCAGTCGATGTGCTGGAAACCAGCCAGCGCGAACGTATCACTTCCGGATGGCGTGGCGGACGTCGTGAACGAGCTGACCGTTTTCGTCGTCGTGCGCGCGCCGTCGCATGAAGCCGCGGCGAAACGGATGCAGCGCCTTGTGCGCGGGCTCCTTCAACGCAGCGAACGACAGCAGACGGACTTCGTAGGGCTGGCCCACCTCTTCCAGCGCCCAGCACACCCTCATGTCCCGCGCCAGTCCCCTGCCGCGAGCGGGCGAGCGTTCAAAGGCGGTGACGGTGATGGTCATGTCCTGCTGCTTATCCGAAGTTGGTGAAGAGGCTGGTGCAGGCTCGGCTCGCGGAGCTTGCCACGACCGGGAAGAAGGTGGCAGCAGTCGATCTCGGTGGCGTATGAGCAGGCGCGCGGCAAGCAGGTGGTGGGTGAGACAGCCACGACGGGCTTCCAGGTTGGCGGTCGGTGCGGTGAGGAGGGCGGGCGTCCACCTGCCGGATGGCGTTGGAGCCCCACTACCTCGCGAGCAGTCTCCGCGTGCGCGGTGCGGAGCGCTGCACGAGGGACTTCATGGAGTCTGAGAGGTACCCACCGTCAGGCCGGCCCACGGCGCGAAGCTCCGTGGGCCGGGGAGCCGTCGCAGCTCAGCAGCCGCAGGTGCTCAGGACGTTCTGGTACTGGTATTCCGTGTGCGTGTAGGTACCGGCTTCATTGAAGCACGCGCGGTAGCTGTACTGCTGGGCGAAAGTGCCCGGGTTGTTGACGCGATAGGGATAGGAGCCGTCCTCGCAAGGAGGAGGAAGGAGCTCATCCGGCTCAGCGCCCGAGTCGTTCGCCGGAGCCCCCGCGAGCCACTCACCGTCGCAATGCCAGTAGAAGCCACAGCTTCGGTACTCACACGTGGTCGCGCCCGAGTTGTTCCACTCGGACCAGTTGGCGCAGGAGCCCAGCTCGGACTCCGCCTGCCCCAGGGCGTCCGCCTCCAGCGCCCCTGCTTCCGCGGGCGGCAGGTCTCCACCACAGGCCGTCAGCGCCAGGCTCGCTCCCACCAAAGTCATTGCACGCAAGAACATGATTGCGGACTTCATGGACAGCTCCTCTCCGGAGGGGTGTGGGGACCCGTCGGGAGCCCCCGGGTTCCGGTGACGCCCAGCTTAGTCAGGTTTGCAGGAGCAGATTGGAGCTGATGAACTAGTTGTGGGAATCCACTACGCCCATGGCAATGCGCAGATCTTCGACTTCGGTGTGGCGGACGGCACGTACTTCCTCGCCAGTGAGCACATCGAGGGGCCCAGCCTGCGCAGGGTCATCAAGCACCTGTCGGCCCAGCGGATGACTCTTCCGGCGACACTGTGTGCGCGCATCATCTCGCAGGCCTGCGAAGGGCTCGCCTACGCCCACGACCTCACCGACCCCCAGGCGAACCCGCCGCTGAGGCTCATCCACCGCTGCGTCAAGCCGGACAACATCCTCCTGTCGCACCAGGGGATGGCCAGGGTGGTGGGCTTCGGCACCGACGATTTCCGGGCCCGGTGGACCACCGAACATCTCGTCCCGAACTGGAGCAAGTACCTGTACATGGCGCCCGAGGGGGTAATGGGCCTGTCGTCGGACCGGCGGGTGGACGTCTACGCGCTCGGTCTGGTGCTCTACGAGCTGCTCACCGCGCGCAGGCCCTTTGACTCCATGCCTGTCATGGCCCTGATTGAGGCCATCGTCTTCAAGCCGATGGTGCCCGCCGAGCAGCACCGGCCGGACCTGCCCGGTGCCCTGCGAGCCATCCTCGCCCGGGCGCTCGCCAGGGAGCGGGACCAGCGTTACCCGGACTGCCGCGCGCTCCAGGCGGACCTGGAGGAATTCATCCTCTCGGTGGGTGAGCCGGTGACGCCGCAGCGGGTGGTCCAGCTCATCCAGCAGGTAACGGCGAGCGACGCCCCGACCGTCATCGCCCCGGCACCCCCGACGCTGTCCGGCGCCTCGCTGTCGGGCGGCCCACCGACGCACACGCCAGGGCCCGCGTCTGTGCGGCTCGATGACGACTCCAGGCCGGGGCCCACCTCGCGGACGCCACGCACGGACCTGCCAGATTCGCGCTCCCCGCCGTCCGAGGCCCCGCGGCCCGCCCCGGCTCCCGACGGCCCGGAGCCCCAGGCACGGCGCCGCTGGGGACGAGGTTGGCTCCTCGCGGCGGCAGCGGCCCTGGGGTTCCTGCTCGGAGGAGGGGGCACGCTCTGGGTGATGGGCGCTGCGGCCGAGCCGGAGAAGGCTCCCGCTCCGGCTCCGCGGCCCATGACTCCGGAGCCCGCCGTCGAGTGACCTCGCCCGTCATGCGCTGCCCGAGGACAGGGGGGCGCGGCTCGGGCTACTCCACCGTGAGCTGGCCGCCTTGCGAGTGATTCGCTGGCAGCGCGAATAGGCATCCACGAGCGAGGCCCGGATGGGGACGGCTTGCTCGTCCGGAGCGGGAGCAGGATGCGTGACACCCTTGAACCCGGGTGGAGGAGCCGAGGAAAAAGTAAAGATGGACTTCGGTTTGCGAATCAACTTCAAGAGTCGACCCAATGGATACCTTTCTCTCCACGTATCGCCTCTACGTTCAGCACGACGCCCCTCCGGCCTCCGGTGCTGCGCCCCAGATTCCAGCCGAGCTGAGAACTTATCTGGATACGGTGCAACGCAACAGCTACGCCGACGGCTTCTTCCAGTTCGTGTCGGCTGACTATTGCAGGCCGTATTTTTCCTTGTGGGGCCTGGACCCCGCGCACTGTCTGGGGTTCCTCAAGTGCGGGTTTGGACATGTGGTGTTTTATCACGAGGGCCAATACAAGGCGTTGAACCCGGTGCACAACTGCATTGATGAAGTCGGCACCGAGGGCGACCTTGAATTCGTGATGGACACCCTGCTTTGCGACAGGGAAGGCCTGGAAGCGTCGTACTTTATCGACGTATACGAAGCCGCCTTCCCGCGGCTTGGCGCGCCAGCGAGCAGCGAAATGTACGCGTTTGTCCCGGCGCTTGGCCTGGGCGGCTCGCGCGACGCCACGGCGGTGGAGAAGAAACCGATGCGTACCGAGATGGCGATATTGGCGCGGATATGAAACAGCGGGCGATACCGGGCTGACCGGCCCTGCCGCTGTTGCCATGCTTTCCCGGCGGCGCTGACCGCGCCAGCCAAGGTGCGGCTTCTCGAGCAGGTGTCGCGCGCCCCAGGAGTCACGCCTTGTCCTACCGTTCCCGATACTTGTTGACGACTTTCATTGGCACGCTCCTCCTGTGCTGCGTTCCCTTGCCGTCATGGGGGCAGACGCCCTCCTCCGCGAAGCCCACGCGCATTGCCCTCCGCGCCGCGAGGCTCTTCGATGGGAAGAGTGACCGGGTCCTGCCGGATGCAGTCGTGCTCATCGAAGGCCCGAGCATCCAGGCCGTGGGCACCGGCCTCTCCATCCCCTCGGGAACACGGGTCATCGACCTGGGCGACGTCACCCTGCTGCCCGGGCTGATTGACGCGCACTCGCACCTGCTGCTGGACCTCGACCCGGAGAACGGAGGCGACGGCATGGTCTCCACCGTCACCCAGAGCAGCACCGCCGAGCGCGCGCTCCTGGGCGCGAAGCTGGGCCGCGAAATGCTTGAGGCGGGTGTCACCACGGTGCGCGACGTCGGCAACTCGGGGGTCAACGGCGACGTGGCGCTGCGCAACGCCATCCAGCGCGGCTGGGTGCAGGGCCCGCGCATCTCCGCCTGCACCCGCGCGCTCGCTCCACAGGGCGGGCAGTTCCCCGCGCTCCAGCTTCCGGCTCAGCCCCTCATCGAGCAGGAGTACGTCACCATCTCCGGTGTAGAGGAGGCCCGGCGCGCCGTGCGGCAGGCCATCCTGGACGGCGCGGACTGCATCAAGGTCATTGTCGACAACGGGCACAACCTCCTCTCCTTGGAGGAGCTGAAGGTCATCGTCGAGGAGGCCCACCGCAAGAAGCGCCCGGTGGCGGCGCACACCACCACCGACGAGAGCATTCGCATCGCGGTCCAGGCGGGCGTCGACTCCATCGAGCACGGGTACTCCCTTCCCGATGACGTGCTGGCGCCCATGGTCCGCAATCGCACCTTCCTGGTGCCGACTGATGGCCCGATGGACGTGTGTGACTCGTTCGAGGCCCAGCCCGGCAACGCGGAGCGCCAGCGCAAGCAGAAGGAGCGCTGCAAGAAGGCCATTGCCAGGGCCAATGACCGCCTCCGCCGTGCGGTGGCCGCGGGTGTCCGGATTGCCGCGGGCTCGGACATGTACATCGTGATGCCAGGGCTGACGCGAGGGCAGGCCAGCGTGAAGTGGGTCATCGCCTATGCCGAGGCGGGTCTCAAGCCCTTGGACATCCTGCGCGCCGCGACAGTGAACGCGGCGGAGCTGCTGCGCATGCAGGACCAGATTGGCTCGCTCGGACCGAACAAGCTCGCGGACCTGCTCGCGGTGGAGGGGAATCCGCTGAAGGACATCGGGGCGCTGAAGCAGGTGCGGTTCGTGATGAAGGACGGGCAGGTGGTCCTGGACGCCCGTGCTCGAGAGAAGCAGGTGGATGCGTCGACACGCTGAGCGGCACCTCCCCCAGCGCGTCACGGTGCGGCCCCCTCCTCGCGTGGCGAGGTGGCCCCGACTCGTGGCCGCCGGCCTCGCAGGCGCAGTGGCGCTGAGCGCCGGAGGGCTGCTGAGGGGGAGTCCCTCCGAAGAGCCCGCGGCGGCCCACCTCGCGGAGGAGGATGAGTCCAGGGATGGCGGCGCCGTGGCCGTCGGGGACTCCGTGCTGACGGCGCCGGTGGCACCCGAGCGAGCCCCCTCCCTGTGGGCCTCCATCGCGCAGGACCTGCCGCCGAAGCCCCTTCAAGGTCAGCGGCGCCCGGACGCCAAGGGCCGCTGTCCCGGCAAGGAGCAGGTCGCCATCAACGGCGGTTGTTGGGCGAAGCTGCCCGCGGACGTGAAGGACTGTGATGACAGGGGCGGCTTTGCATACAGGAGCGCGTGCTATTTCCCTGTCATGGTCAAGCCACGCCCTGCCACCTCGGGCCCCGCGGATGGCGATGGCAGTCCATAGCCAGTTGCTCCATCGCTCGCCGGCATGACGCGCGTTTTGATGCAGGCACGGCGAGTTCCTGCGTTCAAAGTGTCCACCATGTCCTGGCGCATCGTCCTTGTCTTCTGCCTCCTCTCGCTGCTGTCCCCCCAGGCGGTGGCCCAGGAGGCGCGTCCGGCTGGAAAGTCCGTGCTCCTGCTCATCCCCGAGGATACGGCGCTGCCCGCCATGGCGACGCTCGTCGCCAATCTCCGCTCCTCCTTGTGGGAGGCCCAGGGCGGCTCCATCACCCTGGATGTCGAGAGCCTGGACCTGGGTTGGGCCCGCGGGCCTGCCTACACACACGCCCTGTACACCTGGTATCTGGCCAAGTACCGGGAGCGCCGGCCGGATGCCCTCATCGCCTTCCGCTCCGACGCCATCCAACTGGCCCTGCAACTGCGCCGGGAGCTGTGGCCGGATGTCCCGACGGGTTCACCGGCGCTGGCGGCGCTCAACAACTATTCGGTGTGGGTCATCTACGCCAATGCGGCCGGGCAGCTCTTCTACAACGTGCTCTCGGGCGTGAACAGCTGGCAAACCCAGCTCCAGCTCATCCCCTCGAACAAGGACTCGGGCACCAACTTGCTGTCCAACGCGCCCAGCGCAGCGGTCTACAACGGCCAGATCTACGTCGCGTACAAGGCGCACGGCCACAACAACATCTGGTACAACGCCTCGTCTGACGGGAACAGCTGGGGCCCCCAGACACAGGCTTCGAACGGAGGGCTGAACGGCTCTCCCTCGCTCGTTGCATTCAACAACTCTCTGTACCTGTTTCACACCGGCGATTCCAATGACGGAAAGCTGGGCTGCACCGTCATGTCCTCGAACGGCACTTGGTGCAATGACACCCAGATCTACCAGGATACCAGCAACAGCGCCGTCTTGACGGCTGCCAACATCGGCCCGTCCGCGACGGTATTCAATGGCCGCATCTATTGCTTCATCAACGCAAAGAACTCAGCACTGGGCTACGTCATCATCGACTCGAGCATGACGTTCGGCACGAACAACCATCCCACCGTACCCCTTTTCACCGTCTACACGAGCACCGGCGCCACGGCGATCCAGACCACCTCTCCGGGCGCGGTTGCTTACAACGGCGCCCTCTACAGCTTCGTCAACAGTCCGAGCAATTCGCTCGACTACGTGAGCTCGACAAACCCGCCAACCGCCCCTGACACCAGCGGGGTGGGCTGGGGCTCGCTGCAGCAAGCAGGCTTCGGCGGAGCGACCGGCAACGGCGGTGGCAGCGTGCTGGGAGTGGTCGTCGAGCAGACCGCGGCCATCGCGGAGCCCTTCATCGGCGCCTACCTGGTGCCGGGCAACCTGGCCAACACGGCGTTCATCGAGCAGGGCGCGAACGGGCCCAAGTGGGTGAAGCCCACCTGGACGCTGGTGACTGACGTCTAGTCAAGCTCGCCCCCCGCGCTCGATGAGACCGGTGATGCCTGCTATTCATACGCCTCGTGACCACGCACGTCGGCAAATACCAGCGCATCCACCGGCTCGTCGAAGGCATCATCGAGGATTATCTGGCCAGGGCCACCGGCCCGCGGGGCGTCGAGAAGACGCTGGTGCTCCACTGCCTCCGGCCGGACATGGTCGAGGACGTGGGGTTCCCGGAGATCTTCCTCGACATGGCGAGGGAGGCCGCCCTTCTCTCGCACCCGCACCTCGCGCAGGTCTTCGACTTCGGTGTGGCGGACGGCACGTACTTCCTCGCCAGTGAGCGCATCGAGGGGCCCAGCCTGCGCAGGGTCATCAAGCACCTGTCGGCCCAGCGGATGACCCTTCCGGCGACACTGTGTGCGCGCATCATCTCGCAGGCCTGCGAGGGGCTCGCCTACGTCCACGACGTCACCGACCCCCAGACGAACCCGCCGCAGAGGCTCATCCACCGCTGCGTCAGGCCGGACAACATCCTCCTGTCGCACCAGGGGATGGCCAGGGTGGTGGGCTTCGGCACCGACTATTTCCGGGACCGGTGGACCACCGAACGGTTCACTCCCAGCTGGAGCAAGTACCTGTATATGGCGCCCGAGGGGGTAATGGGCCGGTCGTCGGACCGGCGGGTGGACGTATACGCGCTCGGTCTGGTGCTCTACGAGCTGCTCACCGCGCGCAGGCCCTTTGACGCCACGTCCGGCAAGAAGCTGTTTGACGCCATCGTATCCGAGCCGATGGTGCCCGCCGAGCAGCACCGGCCGGACCTGCCCGATGCCCTGCGAGCCATCCTCGCCCGGGCGCTCGCCCAGGAGCGGGACCAGCGTTACCCGGACTGCCGCGCGCTCCAGGCGGACCTGGAGGAGTTCATCCTCTCGGTGGGTGAGCCGGTGACGCCGCAGCAGGTGGTCCAGCTCATCCAGCAGGTAACGGCGGGAGACGCCCCGACCGTCATCGCCCCGGCGCCCCCGACGCCGTCCGGCGCCTCGCTGTCGGGCGGTCCACCGACGCACACGCCAGGGCCCGCGTCTGTGCGGCTCGATGACGACTCCAGCCCGGGGCCCGCCCCGCGGACGCCACGGACGGACCTGCCAGACCCGCGCTCCCCGCTGGCCGATGCCCCGCGGCCCGCCCCGGCTCCCGACGGCCCGGAGGCCCGGGCACGACCCCGCTGGGGACGAGGTTGGCTCCTCGCGGCGGCCGCGGCCCTGGGGTTCCTGCTCGGAGGCGGTGTCACGCTGTGGGCGATGGGCGCTGCGGCCGAGCCGGAGAAGGCTCCCGCTCCGGCTCCGCGGCCCATGACTCCGGAGCCCGCCCTCGAGTGACCTCGCCGGTCATGAGCTGCCCGAGGACAGGGGGCGCGGTTCGGGCTACTCCACCGTGAGCGGGAACCGGGCGGAGGCCGGATGGCCCGTCACCGCGAGGACGCGAGGCTCTTCTTTGCCCTGGAACTGCCAGGCGCACGGCTCGACGGTGATGGTCAGCGGTCCCGAGCCCTCGCCGCGGGGGGTGAAGGTCACCTCCAGCTCCGCGGTGGCCCCTCCCTCCAGTCCGGCGGTATCCCCCACGAGGTCCACGCGGTTCTGACCCACCAGCGGCAGCGGCTGGCCGCGATACCGCACGCTCACGTCTACGACACGAGCGCCGACGAGCACCCCGGACACCCGGACCCGCACCCTCTCACATGCGGTCCCGTCATTGCGCACCACCGCCCGCCACGTCTCGGCCACCGGCGCGGACACGGTCAGCGGCGCAGAGGTGTGCTCGGTCCAGTGGATGGCGGGCGTCTTGTAACCCATGTGCATGAGTGGCGCGCCCGGGCGCACCGGACGGTTCGAGGCGTGGCGGTGCAAGGGGTGTCCGGGCGCGGCGGTGAGCAGGAAGAGCGCGTCACTGTCCGCGGCGCCCACCCACCACTGGTCAGGCCCCGCGGGCGTCACGGACACGAAGTCGGACCACTCCCCCTCGAGCGTCTCGAGCACCTGGAGCCCGGGCAGGGACACCAGGAGGGTCTTGTCCTGGACGAAGAGGAGCGCCCGGGCCGCGTCGAGGACGCACACCCCTTTACCGCCCCAGGTCAGGTCCTCCTCCTCCTCCTCCTCATCCACCTCGCTCCCCGGGAGGGAGCCGAGCAGGGTGCCGTCGAGCGCGAAGTGGAGGAGCGTCGTCCGCCGGTAGTCGATGATGAGCAGGAGGAGCACGCCGTGGGGCGTGGCCTGGGCCCGCCAGATGTCCTGCTCATGGCCCGGCTCCACCTGGAGCGCTCCCTCCGGCTGAGCCGCCCCCGCGCGGAGCACGTAGACGCGGCCCCGGCCCTTCTCCACGACGGTGATGCCAAAGGGGCTCGTGTCGAGGAATGCCCCATCGGGGGACTGACGGTGGGGGCGCCCCTCGGAGTACCCCTGCCCGTGCCTGGCGGAGACGGGCTTGGGCAGGGGCATGGGCTTCCACTGCTGCCCGGACCCATCGGTCGTGAAGAGGGTGGTCAGCTTGAGGGCGCCGTCCACCACCGTTCCGATGAGCCGGTCCCCATCGGTGGTGAGGTCGAAGCACTCCCTCGGAGAGGCCTGGACGGGAGCGCTCGCGCCGGCCCCCACGGAGAAGACACGCCTGTCCCCGCCTCCTACCCAGATGTCCTCTGCCTCGCCGAGCGCGGCGAGGAACACGGGCGCGGACGGAGGATTCGGCACGTCTCCGCTGACCTCCCGGCGCACGCCTTCGGCTCCGTGGAGGACGATGAGCCGATGCGGTCTGAGGTCGAACAACCACGGTCCACGGGTCAGAAGACGGCGTATCGGGTACATGGCCCTGCATCCTACCCATAGACGGCTTGCCTCCCACGCGCTCGCGCAAGCCCGCTCGCGCGGCGCTTCGCGGCCGAGGTCGGCCCGCGCCCTCACGCAACAGGGCGTTGCCGCTGCGGGCCTTCGAAGTGGACCGGTGCGCTACCTGCGGCGCGCCGAGCGCTCCCACGCTTCGCCATCTTCGAGCAGCCGTTCGCGGGTCTTCAGTGCGAGCCCCGGGGACCACGGGAAATGCGCCTTCACGAGCTCGAGCCACATTCGTAGCTCCTGACGCTGGCTCACGGCTGCGCCCCAGATGAACTCAGGCCGCCGTGCAAGCCACACGTTGGGAATCCACTCGTTGGTGTCTTCGCTCTCGACGCACTGTGCTTGAAACGCGTCGTGGTGACGGTTCAGCTCGCGGCACCTTGTTTCGATGTCCGCGTCGGTCAGGTCGCCCACGAGCAACTCACAGAGCAGCGCAGTGGCGCGAAGGTGCCGATTCTCGCTGGCCTGTTGCAGCTCCCGACAGGTTGAGGGCAACAACTCGAGCGGGGCACGCGCGTCACCTGCGTCGAGCAATGCGAAGCTGTCGGTCGTCAGATTGCAGAGCGCTTGTGACGCGGGCGTTCCTCGCGACGCTTCCCAGCCATTCCAGCTCAAGAGCTCGATGCACGCCGTGAGGATGGAGAACCACCGGTGGCGCGGGGAGGTGCTGGCCTCCGAGTGGGAAAGCAGGAGGTTCTCGGTGATTTCGAAGCTGTTGAGCAGGAGGCCGCCGTCGCGCAGGAGCTCAGGCGCCCCTCCTGCCAGGACGCGCTCATATGCGGCCACGTACCCGGGGTGGCCCGGGTCACTCATGACGAGCTGCGGCAGGTCTTCGCTCGAAAGACACGTTCGAGCGCGCTCCAGGAGCGCTCCGAGCGACGCGAGTTTCGTGAAGTCGTCCACCGACGAAGCATGCCACGCTCGCTGTGAAGGGGCTCTGACATCCGCCTTCGTTCCATGGGTGGAGCAGTGCTGCCAGCCCGCCCTGGCCCATGCTCAGGCCTGTCCTCCGGGATGCAGGCGCTCCTCCCATCCCGGAGGACACGGCGGGCTTCAGGGCGACAGCCTCAGCAGGAGGCTGAGGCTTCCCCCGTCAGCGGTGTACTCCGTCTGGTCCACGCGGATGACCTCCGACTCCTCCAGGATACCCCCGAAGAACACCTCCCCCGAAGGCGTCAGGCCCAGCATCGTCCGCTCCAGTCCATCTCCCATGGCGCGAGACCAGCGGTGGCTGCCGTCGGGAGCGTAGCTGGCCACGTAGGTGCTCTCCTCGCCGGCCTCGTAGGGATTCAAGGTGCCGCCGCCCAGGTCCGTCTCGTAGCCGAACCCGCCCGACGTCACCAGGTTGCCTTGCGCGTCCGCGACGAGGCTGGAGCCGTATTCGCCATGGACGCCGCCGTACAGCCGCCCCCAGCGGTCCGTCGAGGAGGGTTCCAGCACGCCCAGCACCATGTCCGGGTCTTCGGTGGGGTTCGACAGCGACGTGCCCGCGAAGGTGAAGGTGCCACGGACATGACCGGTGAACGCCACCGCGCCACCTGGCATCGCCGCCACCCCCGTGATGTGGCCCCGCGCCCCGTCGAGCAGGCGCACCCAGTGGCGCTCTCCCGTGGGGAGGAAGCGCGCGATGAAGGGCGTCATCCACGAGGCGGAGCCCAGGTCATTGACGCTGCTCGTGGTTCCGCCGACCAGGACGTACCCCTGGCTGTCGGTCGCCACGGCCAGCCCCAGCGTGTCCCAATCCTCGCCCGTGGCGAAGGCGTGGGACCACAGGTGCGTTCCCTCCCAGGAGAACTTCGCGAGGAACATCCCCCGACGGCCGTAGGCCCCATGGCTGGAGGGCCCCGCGTCCAGGGGACCTCCTCCCAGGTCCGTGCGGCCCCGGAAGCCACCGGTGACGATGATGCTGCCGTTGGCGTCGGTGGCGACGTCAGTGGCCGAGATGAGTGCCGGCGTGGTCGTGCCTTGCTCATGGGTGAAGGCGCGGAAGGCCTTGGCCCAGACGAACTGGCCGGTGGGGCTGAACTTCGCGATGAACAGGCCCTGGTTGCCGGGACCCGTTCCGGGGATGAGTCCCGTGCCGAAGTCCAGCGGGCCCGTGAAGTTCCCGTGCACGAGCAGGTTGCCCAGGGGCGTCATCACCAGCCCTCCGAGTGTCCGCCAGCCCCCGCTGGCCTCGGGGTAGTTCTGCATCCATACCCGGGAGCCATTGGCGTCGTAGCGGGTCAGCCGCATCCCTGTCCCTGCGTCCGTGGAGTAGTTCGACAGGGTGGCGAAGCCGCCGCTGCCATCCATGGCCAGGCCGCGATGGAGCGCGTCGCTGCGAAGGACCTGGGTGACGTCGCCGCCCGTGCCCTGGTGCTGGCACCGGGGTTGCGTCTCTTTGATTCGCAGCCGCAGCTCCGGGGCAAAGCCGTACACGGGATATCGGGTCGAGGCGAAGTCCGCGCCATCACCCACCTCGGGCACGAGGGCGAAGCTGTACAGGCCATTGCCCGTCACGTGGGCCGTGACGTCGTACTCCACGAAGCTGGCGGAGGCGATGGGGCCCACGTTCGCCAGCGGCGTGCCGATGAGGGCAGGGCGGTTGTTCCACGTGAGGGAGTAGGGGGACCAGTCCGTACCGGTGGCATACACGGCGGGGCCGTTGCTCGAGCCATCCACGGCGTAGAGCCGCAGCTTCGCCTGGAGGATGGCGGTGGTCTCGGCGGTATCCACCCGGAAGCGCAGGTAGGCCTCCTGCCGGGGGGTGCCGTCGGAGATGAGCACCGTGGACGTGTCGTGCGGCGTGTCCGGCGCGTCCTGCACGACGTACGTGTCTGCCGTCATGCGCGCCGTGCTGTTGTACTCGCGGCCCAGGTCCTCGCAGCCGGGTGGAAGCGACTGCGCCTCCACCGCCGCGGCCTGGGACCGCTGCTCCCCGGTCCCCGCTTCCACCACGCCACCACAGCCCACCGCCATCCCCAGGATGGGCAACACGCCCAGTCCTTTCCTCCACTGCTTCACACTCACTCGCGCCTCCCGGGCTCAGGGTTCGGCGCAAGCCGATTGCATTCGCAGTGCCAATGGCAGGCGTGATTGGGGTGCGGAAATCCGTGCGGGAGTCGACTGTGTCCGGCCTCTGCGGGCGCCTTTCTTTCCCTCCTGGTCCGGAACAATGGCCCTGGAGGGCAGGGTGTTGGCCACCCGCGTCCTGACCAGGTGGAACTGCACGCGACCGTTGCCAGCCAAGGTGGGCGAATTGTTCCCCGAGGTTCGGGTTTGGGCTCGATACCGCCGCAGCTCTGCGGGCGCGGTAGCAGGCCGGGTGTGCCTGGATGCTGCTGCGGGCGGCCGACACACCCATGAATCTCTCGCTCGCCCCTCTGCAACGCCACATTCAGGCCGCAGCCTGATCAGGATGGGAGCCAGTCCCACGGACTGGACCGAAGCTGTAGGGCTTGTCGCCCACCAGGACGTCCGGGCGAGCGGCAGAAGCGAAGAGGCTGGCAGCGTAGTCAACCTGTCCACCGAACCGGGGCAAGCCCACAGGCTGGCCGAGCAGTTGGGTCAGGACCGGAGGACCATCTGGGCTTTGTGTCGTCGCTTCGAGGCCCTTGGAGTGGACGTGGTGACGGATGCTCCCCGCTCCGGCCGCCCGCGGGAGCTTCCCCCCTCCAGCGCGTCGAGGTGGTGCGACTGGCTTGCTGCGAGCCGGCCGGAGTCGGACTGCACATGACGCACTGGTCCACCCTCACTCCGAAGTCGCTCTATTTCCAGCAACCCTCACGTTCACTCCAGGTCCCCCTGCCGGAACCCGTACCTCCGAGTTGGGCCACAGCGGAATGAACGTTCCTTCCACGCGGTCTGCTGCCCGGGCAGCCGGGTCAAGATGGGCCATTGTCATTTGAAGCGAATCTGCGAAGTGGCTGAGGATGTGTCAGTCGGTCGCGTGACGGTGCTCCGCGGCCATCGGGGACGGCGGCCCTACCTACCGTCTCGAACTGAGCGCAGAGGTCGCGCCTCTCCAGGTGCCTGTCTCGCAGCCTGTCTTCACCTTTCAAGGCCGATGGCACGGTGTAGTCGAGGGGCTCCTCGCGTCAGTGCGGCGGGGAGGGCAGTCGTCCACCTGCCGGATGACGTTGGAGTCCGACTACCTCGCGAGTAGTCTCCTCGTACGCGGTGCGGCGCGCCTCACGAGGGACCTCATGGAGCCTGACCACCTCAATCCGGCCAACCTGCCCCCGGGGACGCGCATCGGCCCGTGGTGTCTGTTGGAGCAGTGCGGCCGGGGCGCCTACGGCGTCGTCTACCGGGCCGAGCGCGTGGACGGGACTCCGGGCGTCGTGGCCCTCAAGCTGGCCCTGCGCCCGGGGGATGCGCGCTTCGTCCGTGAGGCCGAGCTGCTCCGCCGCCTGCGCCACCCCGCCGTCCCCCGCCTGCTGGACCATGGCGACTGGCAGCCGCGCGAGGGCGTCTCCTACGCCTGGCTCGTCATGGAGTGGGTGGAAGGCCCGTCGCTCTATGCGTGGGCCCAGGCCTGGCGCCCGTCTTCACGGCAGGTGCTTCGGCTTCTGGCTCAGCTGGCCCGAGCGCTGGAAGCCACCCACGCGGCCGGAGGCCTCCACCGCGACGTGAAGGGCGACAACATCCGCGTCCGGAGCACGGACGCTCAGCCCTTCCTGCTGGACTTCGGCTCCGGCCACCACCTGGGGGCCGCCACGCTGACGTTGCACCCCTTTCCTCCCGGCACCCCGGCCTACCGCTCTCCCGAGGCGTGGCGCTGCTTTCTCCGCGCCCGCAAGCCCCCGGCAGTCGCGTATGCGCCGGGGCCCGCGGATGACCTCTTCGCCCTGGGTGTCACGGCCTATCGCCTGGTCACCGAGAGGTACCCCCCGTCGGCGCACCCGATGGATGACGATGCGTGGCTCTGGCGCCCCGAGGAGCTGGCGCACTGGACGGCGCGAGTCTGCAACCCCCGCTGCAGTGCGGAGCTGAGCGCGCTGGTGGCCCGGATGCTCTCGCCCCACCCCGAGGCGCGAGGGAGCGCGCGGGAGGTGGCCGAAGCGCTGGAGCAGGCAGCGCGCAACGCCGGACGCGAGGCGGACGTGCCTCTCTTCACGGGAGAAGAGCCGCAACCCGCGGGCCTCTTTCCCCTTCCCCAGCGCGTCACGGTGCGGCCCCCTCCTCGCGTGGCGAGGTGGCTCCGGCTCGCGGCCGCCGGCCTCGCAGGCGCACTGGCGCTGAGCGCCGGAGGGCTGCTGAGGGGGAGTCCCTCCGAGGCGCCCGCGGTGGCTCACCTCGCGGAGGAGGAGGAGTCCAGGGATGGCGGCGCCGTGGCCGTCGGGGACTCCGTGCTGACGGCGCCGGTGGCCCCTGAGCGAGCCCCTTCCGTGTGGTCCTCCATCGCGCAGGACCTGCCGCCGAAGCCCTTCCAAGGGCAGCGGCGCCCGGACGCCAGGGGCCGCTGTCCCGGAAAGGAGCAGGTCGCCATCAATGGAGGTTGTTGGGTGAAGCTGCCCGTGGACGTGAAGGACTGTGATGACCTGGCCGGCTTTGAATACAGGGGCGCGTGTTACTTCCCCGTCATGGTCAAGCCACGCCCTGCCACCTCGGGCCCCGCGGAGCGCGATGACAGTCCGTAGCCAGTTGCTCCAGTGTCTGATTAGTTCTTGCGGATGTTCAAACGGGCGAGGGTTCCGTATTCCGCAGCGTAGCCTTCAATGATGATCAGCAACCTCACGCCCTTGACGAGGCCCGAGAGCGTGATGCTCGACTGAAGCGTGGTGGATGTATCATCATCGCAGCCCATGACGGACGACGTGTTTGAGTAGTGGCGAATCTGGAGGACGGTATCGAAGTTCGAGCCGCCGGTGCTGAAGGTGAATGACCCCGTTGCGGGCGCTGTCCAGACGTAGGCGATGTCTCGCGATGACCCGCCGTTACAACTGACGCTCCACTGATTGGAGGCGGTGCTGATGTACTCGTAGGTGGCGACAGGGGAGCCCACCGCACCGCCCAGATCTCCCAACAAGGTCTGCGCCTGCACCATCCCAGGCTCCGCAAACTCGAACGCATCAGGATCGAATGTTTCAGGGTTGGGCTCCTTGGCCTCAGCTCCCGAGAGTTCGGCGTCCTCGAGCGCGGGTCCGCAGGCACCCAGCAGAGAGGCAAGAACAACTGCACAGACAACGGACGTTCCAAGACGCTTCATCTTCCACCCGGTCAGATAGGTATTGGCCAGCACGAAGTGGGTTCTTGGTTTCTGAGACGTCGCCGCGGAGCGCGGCGTGTGCCCACTTGCGTCTGAGAATAGATTGGATGTTGTTCCGAGTAAAAGGTGGTCATGGTGTATGTATTCAATTCTTGTCGTGGCGAGGTGCGGCCCGTCCGAGGCGCAACATGTCGGGCGTGTGGACGCTCATGCTGGTGCGCGTCAGTCTTTCTTTTGCCTTTCCAAGTATGTTCTTCCGAGAGAACGGTGTCTCGGCGGGTACAGTTGCCCTGTCTGGGAGGGTAGGCTCCGCTGTGGGGGCAGGGGAGCGGTGACGTCTTTCTTGTTTCGTTGGACCGCGCGAATAGGTGGACGCGTTCTCTCGTGGACCCTGCCAGCGGAATCAGCCTTCGACTTCCTCGACTGATGCTGGCTACGCCGAGGGCGGGGCACTTCCGGAGGTGGTTGCTCCAAACCTGTCCGACTGTCCGACAGGTTTGCAACGGGCTCCGCCAACGGGGCGTGCGCCACCGCGCGCAAGGCGAAGCTGAAGCGCCAAGCCGGACGCCGGAGCGGCGGACTTGGGGAGGCCATCCGCCGTCCCGGTCCAAATTCCCGCGCTTCCTCGTGAACGCCAACAGGGTCTGCCTCTGCCGCATCACCGCCTGAGCGTCGGAGCGCTGCGCGGGAGTGGAAGCGGCGCGTCAGCCTCGGGACCGGCGGCGGGCAACTGGCGGGTATTCGGGCGCAGCGGTCCCGAGAGGTGGGTAGACGTGTTGCGTCACGGCTATCAGGGCACCCTCGGACCTACCCTCAGTGGACGTCAAACCGGTTATTGGTATTTCAGGTTTTGAAGATAAGTCTGTTATAATCCCAGTCTCTCGCAAAGAACCGACACTTGGGGGAAGGCGGACTCAGTGAGTCAACAGTCTATCCAGTCCATGAAGGAAGAGTTCTGGCGGATGGCGGACAATGCGCGGACCCAGACGGAGTATCTGGCCGACAGAAAGCTGCAGTCCCTGGAGCGCGCTCCGCTCGAGGTCCTGAAGCAGGTCTTCGTGCAGTACCGCTACTTCACCATCTTCTACATCAGCGACCTCGCGCTCCTGGTCTACCGCCTTCCCTTCGGGAAGCTGAGGAGCTTGCTGGCCGACTTCCTCAACGACGAGCTGGGGAACGGCAAGCATGAGCAGGCGCACCAGCAAATCTACGACGACTTCCTGGTGAGCCTCGGGGTTCCGAAGGAAACGCTCGCTGCGAAGGCCAACCCGACCAACCTCCAGCTCCTGGGGGAGATTCGCGACCTCGTGCTGAAGGAGTCCTCCTGGTACGCGGTCGGTCTGCGCGGCATGGGGGGCGAGTGCTTGTGTCAGGTCTACCTCTCGGCCATGCACGCCCACTTCATCAAGAACCCAGCCATCCAGGCCGTGAAGGACCGGCTGGATTGGAGGTTCTGGGACATCCACACCGGGGAAGTCGACATCGAGCACCGCGAGCTGCTGCGCGCGGCGCTCATGGAGGCGGTGGACGAGGAGCCGGCGGCGCTGGAGGGGCTGGTCGAGGGCTACCGGAAGAGCAAGGGCGTCTTCGACCGGTTCTGGGACAACATCTTCGCGGCAGCAGGCCTCCACTCGCGCGTGGCCTAAGAGGACTTCACATGGCGCAAATCAAGGACTTCCATCTCGCCTTCCCCGTTTCGGACCTTGCCTCGGCGCGAGCCTTCTACTCGGGCGTCATCGGCTGCCCCGAGGGGCGCAGCACCGACCACTACGTGGACTTCGACTTCTACGGGCATCAGATTGTCGCGCACCTGGCTCCGGAGCGGCCGAAGACCAGCGAGTCCGACTTTGACGGGAGCGACGTCACGGTGCCCCACTTCGGTCTGAATCTCGACTGGGACGCCTTCCACGACCTGCTCAAGAGGCTGAAGGCGGGTGGGGTGCGCTTCGTCAAGGAGCCTCACGTCCGGCTCGACGGAAAGGTGGGCGAGCACGTCTCCATGTTCGTTCACGACTTCTCGGGCAACGCGCTGGAGTTCAAGGCGTTCCGCAACCAGGACCAGATCTTCTCGAGGGAGCTGAGCGAGGAGCCCGCGCCGCCCCGGCGTTGATACGCCCGTTGCTTCGCGGGCTCAGCCGGAGACGTAGCGGTCGGCGATGGACAGCGCCTCGTCGATGATGGCGAGGCCTTCTCTCGCATCTTCGTCGCTGATCGTCAGGGGTGGGACGACATGCAGGCGGTTGGAGCTGGTGAACGGCCACACCCCTCGCGCCTTGCATGCGCCGGCCAGCTCTGCCATTGGCGCATTGGCGGACCCGGAGGCATTGAACGGCACGAGCGGCTCGCGCGTCTGCCGGTTGCGCACCAGCTCGAGCGCCCAGAACACGCCGACGCCGCGCACCTCGCCTACCGAGGGATGGCGTTGCTGGATGGCCTCCAGCGCGGGGCCAATGACGTCTTCGCCGAGATGCCTGGCGTGCTCGATGATTCGTTCTTCCTTGTAGATATTGATGCAGGCCACGGCCGCCGCACATGCGAGCGGATGGCCGGAGTAGGTCAGGCCCCCTGGGAAGACACGATGGGCGAAGGTCTCGGCGACCCGCTCGCTGATGATGACCCCGCCGAGCGGGACATAGCCGCAGTTGACACCCTTCGCGAAGGTGATGAGGTCAGGCGTCACGTCCCAGCGATTCACCGCGAACCATTCGCCGCAACGGCCGAAGCCGGACATCACCTCGTCGGCAATCATCACGATGCCGTGTTTGTCGCACAGCTCGCGGACACCCCGCAGATAGCCGTCCGGTGGGACGAGGATGCCGTTTCCGCCAACCACGGTCTCCAGCACGACGGCGGCGACGGTGTGCGGGCCTTCCATCATGAGCACGTCGGAGAGATGCGACAGGGCGCGGCCGCATTCCTCCTCCAGCGTCGTTGCATGAAACGCCGACCGATACAGGTAGGGGCCCCAGAATCGGACGACACCTGGCATGCCGGGCTCGGCTCCCCAGCGGCGCGGGTCACCCGTCAGGGTGAGCGCACCGGCGGTAGCGCCGTGGTAGCTGCGGTAGGCCGCGAGCACCTTGTGGCGGCCCGTGTGGTGGCGCGCGATGCGGATGGCGTTCTCGACCGCCTCGGCGCCCCCGTTGGTGAAGAACACCTTGTTGAGCTCGCCTGGAGCCACCTCGGCAATCAACCGGGCCGCTTCGCTGGTCGCCTCGTTGGCATGGTAGGGCGCCACCGTGCACAGCTTGTCCGCCTGCTCCTTGATGGCGGCGATCAGCTTGGGATGCTGGTGACCGACATTGACGTTGACGAGCTGACTGGAGAAGTCCAGCCAAGTCCTGCCACTCTCATCCCAGAACCTCGACCCCAGCGCGCCGGCGACGACGACAGGCTCCAGCGCGGCCTGCGCCGACCAGGAGTGAAACACGTGGGTCCGGTCGTTGCGATAGGCCGCCGACTCGTGAGCTGAGCCATCGCGGACGGGTTCCGGGGGCAGCTTCGGAAGGCTCACGGCGAATGTCCTCGTGTGGGAAAGCGTCGGACTATCCCATGGCGCCCCCACTCCCTCAATGGAGCAGGGCCGGGGCCTTCCCGGATGTGGGACTGGCATTCCCACGCCCGGTCAGAGGCCCACCCGGCACAGGGCCCTGTCCACCGGTTCCACCCCCTGGAGTCGCGCTGCTCCGGGGGCCCCCGGTGGTGGCATCCGCCTTGCTCAACGGGGACAATGGCGAGCCCGCGCCCGCGGTGCTCGTTCCCCCACCTGGAGCAGTCATGGACACCGTCGGGCAGGATCTCCGTCAGGCCTTCCGCAAGCTTCTCAGGAGCCCGGGCTTCCTGTGTGTCGCAGTCCTCACCCTGTCGCTCGGCCTGGGCGCCAACACCGCCATCTTCAGCGTGGTGAACGCGGTGCTGCTCCGGGCCCTGCCCATGGCGGACGCAGACTCCCTGGTGCGCGTGTTCCACATGAGCCCGCGTGGCGGCACCCTGCCGTCCTCGGGGCTCGACTTCCTCGACATGCAGTCGCAGAACCGCTCCTTCAGCGGCATGGCCGGAGTGGATGCCACCGACATCAGCGTCACCGGCCCGGGCGGAGACCCCGAGCGGCTGCAGGGCGCGGAGGTCACCGCGGGGTTCTTCCAGGTGCTGGGGGTCCAGCCCCTGCTCGGCCGGGGCTTCGTGGCGGATGAGGACCAGCCCGGCGGGAGCCGGGTGGTGGTCCTGGGGCACATGCTGTGGAAGCGCCGCTACGGCGGCGACCCGGGCATCGTCGGGCGCACCATTACCGTGAACGGCGAGCCCCGCACCGTGGTGGGCGTGGCGCGGCCCGGCTTCGCCTTCCCCAACCAGGCGCAGCTCTGGGTTCCGCTGACCTGGGAGGGTTCCAACATCGACCCGGGCAACCGCGGCGCCCACTTCCTGAGCGCCTATGGACGGCTGAAGCCGGGCGTCACGCGGGAGCAGGCGGGCGCGGACCTCGCAGCCCTGGCGAAGCGCCTGGAGGAGCAGTACCCGCGCTTCCATCCCGGGCTGACGACCCACCTCGAGCCAATCCGGGATGAGCTGGTGGGGGACGTGGAGCCGGCGCTCCTCATGTTGCTCGGCGCGGTGGGCGTGGTGCTCCTCATCGCCTGCGCCAATCTCTCCAACCTCCTGCTGGCGCGCGCGGTCAGCCGCGAGGGGGAGATTTCCGTGCGCCTGGCGCTGGGGGCCAGCCGGGGCCGCGTCATCCGCCAGTTGCTGATGGAGAGCCTGGTGCTGGCGCTGGTGGGGGCCTGCGGCGGCTTGTTGATGGCGAGCTGGGGGCTGGACCTCCTGGTGATGCTGGCTCCCCGGGACTTCCCCCGGCTGGAGGAGGTGTCCATCGATGGCCGGGTGCTCGCGTTCACGTTCGTGCTCGGGCTGGCGGCCTCCTTCCTTTTCGGCCTCGTCCCGGCGCTGCAGACCTCTCGCGTGGACCTCAGCCGCGTCCTTCGCGAGAGCGGCAAGGGCGGCGGCGGTCGTGGCAACCGGACGCGTCACCTGCTCATCGTCGCCGAGACGGCGCTGGCGGTGGTGCTGCTGGTGGGGGCGGGGCTGCTGATGAAGAGCTTCATCCGGCTTCAGCAGGTGGACCCGGGCTTCAAGGCGGACCGGGTGCTGGCGCTCGACCTGGCGCTGCCGGAGACGACGTATCCCTGGGCCAGCCCGGCGGTGCAGACCTTCTATGACACGCTGCTGGAGCGGGTGAGGGGGCTGCCGGGCGTGAAGCAGGCCGGCGCGTCGCTCCACCTGCCCCTGTCCGGCAACTCCGCGTCCTCGACCATCCGGGACATGTCCCGGCCGCCGCCCGAGCCGGGGCAGGAGGACGGAACGGCCGTGCGCCTCGTCACTCCGGGCTACCTGGAGACGCTGCGCATCCGGCTCGTGCGTGGGCGGCTCCTCACGGCCCAGGACACCGCGGAGCAGGGCAGCCGCGCCGTGCTCCTCAATGAAGAGGCCGCCCGGCGCATCTGGCCCGGGGAGGACCCCATCGGCCGCACGGTGGAAATCGACGCCAACTTCGGCAATGGCCGCTTCGGGGGGCAGGTGGTGGGGGTGGTGGGAAGCGTGCGCCATGACGGCATCGCCAAGGAGCCGCCTCCGGAAGTCTATGTTCCCTTTCCCCAGGGGCGCCCCAACATGATGCGGCTGGTGGTGCTGACGGAGGGCGAGCCGCTCTCGATGGCCTCCCGGGTGCGCGCCGAGGTGCACGCCCTGGACAAGGACCTGCCGGTGGCCAACGTGCGCGACATGGAGGCCGTCGTCAGCGACGCCGTCGCCCAGCCGCGCTTCTACATGCTGCTGGTGGGGGTGTTCGCGGGCGTGGCGCTGCTGCTGGCGGCGCTGGGCATCTACGGCGTCGTCACGCACGCGGTCATCCACCGCACCCGCGAGCTCGGCATCCGCATGGCGCTGGGGGCGGACCGGCAGCAGGTGGTGGGGCTGGTGCTGAAGCAGTACCTGCGGTTGACGGGCGCGGGACTGGGGCTGGGCGTGGGCCTGGCCTTCGTCACGAGCCGGATGCTGGGGAGCATGCTCTACGGCGTGGAGCGCACCGACCCGCTCACGTACGTGGGCGTGGTGGCGGTGCTGGGAGGCGTCGCCCTCCTGGCCAGCCTCCTGCCCGCGTACCGGGCGACCCGCATCGACCCCATCATCGCGCTCCGGCACGACTGATGAAGTGAGAAATGGTCAAGTCGTGGAGCGCCGCCCGGAGCTCATCTATCGCTTCCAACTCATCGGGGGGACCGTGCAGCCTTACTCTTCCCGGCCGGGGACGTGAGGGGCTCGGCGTGATGACCCGTTTCTTCTGGTTGCGCGAAGAGGCGCCATATCCCGCGAGCATTGATGCCGCGCACAAGTGGAGCCTTCCCGGCGTGAAGTGCTCCGGATGCGGTGTCACGTGGGGGGCGGCAGGGCACCAGTACCCCGGCGTGGACCTGTCACAACTGTCGGAGCGGGCGAAGTTCGTACGGCCCTGGCCCGTTCCAGAAGCCGAGCTCGCGCGGCTCAGGGACCTGGTCCGTCCTCTCGCGCCTCCCAACGCGAAGCTGCCACCTGGCACGCGCTTCGGGCCTCTGGAGGGCCGGGCCTCCGGGAAGTTCGGCCCGTTCACGTCAGAGGGTGACATCTTGTGGGTGGGCAACTTCGCCACGGTGATTGTTGGCACCGAGCGCTCTCAGGTTCCTGTCGCGCCCCTGGTGGGAGGGGGGCCTGGCCAGGCGTGTACCCCAAGGGGCTGAGCGGCCTGTCCACCGGTCTGGCTCACGGCTTGGACGCCCCCGTCAGCGGCCCTCCTCATCCCCTCTGCTCCAGCCCGCCACCCTCGACAGAGTCCCTATCCGCCCCATGCTCGCTCGATATGGCACAGCTGGTACGAGCTCGCGCGCCGCGCTTCCGAGGAGGTCACGTTCGACCGTTGTGGCTGGGGCTTGTCAGGGGCTCACGCCCCGTCGGCGGAGCTTGCGCTTGACATACCAGAGGCCGACTCCGGCGTAGGGGCGCAATCGCCCGTTCGCATCCTTCTGTGCGTAGTTCTGGCGGAGCTTGAGCATCCGTGGAGTGCTGTCGTCCTCTCCGAGTTGCTTGCGGATCTCGTCAATCACGGCCAGTCGGTTGCGCTTGAGCCTCGCGAGGTTGAGGTTCAATCGCGAGATGTCCTGCTCGGCACCTGGGTCGTCGCTGAGAATTTCCCCTCGGACCGTGCCATAGCGGTAGAGCACACCGACATCCGGCGGCATCATGGCCGGGTTGTACGAAAGGGCCTGTTTTGATGTCGGCAGAGTTCCCCGATACGTGTCGCAATGCGCCGTACCTTCCTCATTGGTTCCGGTTTCGTCGACCGAGCGACCGACGACGACGCCAGGACACACACCAAGCAGGTTGTCCCAGTCGAGCGTGCGATGGCCCGCGGCATTTCTCGCCTCGAAATGCTCCAGCTTCATTCCACCCGCACCGGGACGCTGGGAGTCTGCTGCGTGCACGCCCAAGAGCGGCGACATGCAATACGCACACAACCCTCCCTGCTCGCGCATCGCCTGTCCGCGCATTGCCTGCTTGCATTGGCCATCCAGCGCGTTCCAGGCGCCGTCGTCCACTGCCCCGTGCACCGCCTCGTACTGTGTACGCGTCGCCGCGAGGCACGGTGGTTCAGTGCTCTTCGTGATCTTCAACACTCTGGTCGTCCTCGAGGTCTCGCACAGCCCAGTCGGCACGCACGATGTCCGTGTCATCGGCTCCGAGTTGCTCCCGCAGCGTGTTCAAGAGGTCGCGCGCCTCCTCTAGCTTCGACCCGTCGATGAGTTTGGCCAGCCTATCGAGAGCTCTCTGCATTTCCTGAGGTCGCGACGGCTCAGCGAAGATGTCCTCGAGCAGCGCGTTCGTGTCCTTCCCCTTCACATGCGAGACTCGCCGGGGCTCCGGTTCTCCGGAAACGAGCAGCCGCACCCATGCGTTCTCCGCCGTTGAAAGCACCTGGGGCGAATGGGTCGTTGCCACGAACTGCACGCCAGGAAATGTCTTCCGCAAATCCCCGATGACGCGCCGCTGCCAACGCGGGTGCAGGTGCAGGTCGATCTCGTCGATGAGTACGATGCCTCGCGCGAGCTTCGGGGCATTTACCCCGTGGTGTGGGTTGAGTTGCACGCATCGCCAAGCGAGATCCGCAGCGAGAGCGACGAGGTTCCTATATCCGTCCGACAGGAGGTGGAAGGGCAGGGTGCGACCGTCCTCCAAGTCCACCAGCACCGACTGGGTGTTCAGGCTGAAGTAGAGGTTCTTTGCACCTGGGAGGCAGGCCGCTGCTGCATGCTGCACCGCCTCGAGCTGGGGCTCGTGCGCCACCGAGGCATCCTGCCCGGCACGGAGTGCTGCGGCCACTCGCTCGATGCGCGCCTGCTCCCGCCACTGCATCCACGCCTCGAACTGCCACGTCGATGAGGCCGGCTCCAAGCTCGCGTGGTAGCCGTGCAGGCGCGACGTCACCGAGGTTCCCTCACGATCTCGCTTCTTCAGCCATAGCCGGGCGGTGCCGTAGAAGCTGATGACTGGCAGGTCGACGTCTTCGCCATCGATGACGGCCGCTTCCATGCCCTCCGCGAGCTGGCTCACCGGAGTTCCGCCAGCAGAACGCGCACGCCTGCCCCGTGCGAGGATGTGCCGTGTCCAGGTGACCGACTGGCCGTCGGCTATCGTCCCTTGCGCCGTGACTTTGACCGGGTAGACCTTCTCGATTGAAGGCACCCCTTCGGACATATGCCCGACCTGGCGGACGTCATCGTCTCGCAGGTATCGAACCTGGCCCGCTACCTGGCGCAGCCCCGTGAACCATTCACCGATGGAGACCGCGAGCGCCTCCAGCACCGCAGTCTTTCCGGCACCGTTGCGACCGAGGAGGAGCGTGAAGTCCGGGTCGAGATCGAGCTTGAAGTCCTCAAACCCTCGGAAGTTCTGCAGCTCAAGTCTATTGATACGCATCGGCTCCTCGGGAGGGCGCGCACCGTAGCACGGCCATCCATGCAGAGGCAGCGCCGAGCGTTTCATCCGCACTCTTAATGAGCAGTTGCTTCCGCAGGAGGGAACCGAGGATGCGAGCAGGGGGCCCCAGGCCGCGGCGAGGCAGGAGGTGAGGAAGGAGAGGGCGCCGCGAGTGGATTTTCCCGGGGCTGTTCAAGCAGGACATTCGCGGTGGACGTGTTCGCCTGCGTCAGGAATGGAGGCCGGCTTGAGGGTCGAGTCGTGCGTGAAGGACGCGGGAGGGGGACGAGCGATTCTGGAGCACTTTAGAGTGCCCACGGCGAGTACACGGCGGGCCCCGGCGCGAGGGCCGCCCCAGGCCGCGGGGTGTTGAGTCTCAAGCCATGGCCAACAGGCTCAGGCGCCTGCCGCGCCCCTGGTGGGAGGGCGGCCTGGACAGGCGTGTACCCCAAGGGGGCTCAAGCGGCCTCTCCGCGGGCCTGGCACACGGCTCGGCCGACCCCCGTCAGCGGGCCTCGCCCGAGCTTGCAGGCGCCCGTGCCGCCGCGCCGTCCCCTGGCGCAATCGCTTCGATACCTTGACGTCTAGGTATCAGGAGGTGCACCATGCCTAGCCATCTAGGGGAGGCGCTCGATGCCCGCACAGAAGGACCGGCTGCACGGAACGCTGGATGCGCTCGTGCTCAAGACGCTGACGGGGGGGCCGCGCCACGGCTACGCCATCAGCCGCTGGCTGCGCGAGCGCAGCGGCGAGGCCATCGTCGTGGAGGAGGGCTCGCTGTACCCGGCGCTGTACCGGCTCGCGCGCGCGGGGTGGATAGAAGCGGAGTGGGGCACCTCGGACGAGGGCCGCAAGGCGCGCTTCTACCGCCTCACCCCCGAGGGACGCAGGCAACTGCAGGTGGAGGTGGAGAGCTTCCGGCGCTTCGTCACCGCGGTCTCTCCCATCCTGTTCACGGCGTGAATCAGTACCCGCAGGTGAGGTGACGTCATGGCCCGGAAGCGCTTTCACGAACAGCTGCGCGGACTCATCTGGAAGGCCCCCGTCACCGAGGAGGTGGACGCCGAGCTGCGCTTCCACCTGGAGATGGTGACGCGGGAGCTGGTGGAGGGCGGCATGGCCCCCGAGGCCGCGCGCGCCGAGGCGCTGCGGCGCTTCGGGGACGTGGAGTCTGTCAGCAAGGAGTGCCAGCAGCTGGGGCGCGCCGAGCAGCGCGAGAAGCGCCGCGCGGCGTGGCTCTCCGAGCTATTGCAGGACCTCACCTATGCGCTGCGCCAGCTGCGGCGCGCGCCCGGCTTCACGCTCACCGCGGTGCTCACGCTGGCGCTGGGCATCGGCGCCACTACAGCCATCTTCAGCGCCGTGCACAGCGTGGTGCTGCGCCCCTTCCCGTGGGCCAGCCCCGAGCGCGTGATGATGGTGCAGGAGACCTTCCGCGGCGAGCCGGCGGACATGTCCGTGGGCAACTACGTGGACCTGAAGGCCGTGAGCACCACCTTCCGCCACCTCGCGGCGCAGGAGTTCACGAACGTGAGCCTGCAGGAGGGTGACACCCCCGAGCGGCTCAGCGCGGGCCGCGTGACGCACGACTTCTTCTCCGTCTTCGGCGTGCGCCCGCAGCTCGGGCGCACCTTCCTGCCCGAGGAGGACGCGCCCGGAGCTTCCAGCGTCGTGGTGCTGGGCCACGGGCTGTGGACGCGCCGCTTCGGTGCGGACCCGAGCCTGGTGGGCCGCAGCGTGCGCATCGACGGCGCCTCGCACACCGTGGTGGGCGTGATGCCCAGGGGCTTCGACCCCACGGAGAGCGGCGAGGAGCTGTGGGTGCCCATCGCCTTCACCCCCACGCAGCGCGCCGAGCACGACGAGCACTACCTCACCGTGGTGGGGTTGCTCGCCGAGGGCCGCGCCCGCGCGCAGGCGCACGCGGAGCTGGAGCCGGTGATGCGCGAGCTGTCGGTGCGCTACCCCAGGGCCAACCCGGACCGCGGCATCTCGGTGCGGCCGCTCGCGGAGGTCATCGTGGGGGACTGGAACGAGCAGCTGCTGGTGACGCTGGGCGCGGTGGGGCTGGTGCTGCTCATCGCCTGCGCCAACGTGGCGAACCTCCTGCTCGCACGCGGCGCGGCACGGGCCCGCGAGCTCGCCATCCGCGCGGCGCTGGGCGCGGGGCGCATGCGCATCGTGCGCCAGTTGCTCACCGAGAGCCTGCTGCTGGGGCTGCTGGGCGCGGCGGCGGGAATCCTCTTCGCCTGGGCCGGCATCCAGGTGCTGCTCGCGAGCGCCCCCGAGGGCATCCCGCGCCTGGACGAGACGCGCATCGACGGCGCCGTGCTGCTGTTCGCGCTGGGCGCGGCGCTGCTCGCGAGCCTCGTCTCCGGGCTTGCCCCGGCGCTGCGCGCGGCCCGCAGCGACGTGGAGAGTGTGCTGCGCCAGGGCGCGCGCGGCCTCAGCCAGGGCAGGGACTCGCTGCGCGCCGGGCTCATCGCCGGCGAGGTGGCGCTGGCCTTCACGCTGCTGGTGGGCGCGGGGCTGCTGGTGCGCACCGCGCTGCACCTGAGCCACGTGCCCCCGGGCTTCCAGCCGGAGGGCCTGGTCATCGCGCAGGTGGGGCTGCCCATGGCCCGCTACGAGAGCGCGGAGCAGGTGACGCGCACCTTCGAGCGCGTGCTCGAGGGGCTGGAGGGCGCGCCGGGCGTGAGCTCCGCAGCCCTCTCCTCGCAGGTGCCGCTCGGCCCCGGGGGCGGCAGCAACGGCCTGCTGCCCGAGGGCCGTCCCGAGACGCCCGACCAGCTCATCAACAGCGTGCGGCGAGTGGTCTCCACGCGCTACTTCGAGACCCTGGGCATCGCGCTCAAGGAGGGCCGGCGCTTCGAGGCCCGCGACGCCGCGGGCGCGCCGCCGGTGATGATCGTCAGCGAGGAGCTCGCCGCGCGCGCCTTCCCGGGCGAGGGCGCGCTGGGCAGGCGCATCAACTGCTGCGAGGCGCCGCCGAACTACGCGAAGGAGGTGGTGGGCATCGTGGGCAACGTGCGGACCCGCGGGCCCATGAGCGACCCCGGGCCTGAGTTCTACCTCCCGCTGCGCCAGGCGCCCGCGAAGAGCTGGGACTGGATTGACCGCACCATGACGCTGGTGGTGCGCCGCAGCGGCAGCACAGCGGACGCCATCACCGCGATGCGCACGGCCGTGCGTGAGGTGGACTCCACGCTGCCGCTCTCGGGCATCACCACGCTGGAGGATGCGCTGCGCGCCTCCACCGCCGCGTCACGCTTCCGCACCCTGCTGCTCGCGGTGCTGGGCATCGTGGGACTGCTGCTCGCGGCCGTGGGCATCTACGGCGTGGTGGCCTACTTCGTGGGGCTGCGCACCCGGGAGATTGGCGTGCGCATGGCGCTGGGCGCGAGGCCCATGGACGTGCTGCGGATGCTCGCGTGGCAGGGCCTGCGCCCGGTGCTCGCGGGCCTGGTGCTCGGCGGGCTGGGGGCCGCGTGGGCCGCGCGGCTGCTGCAGGCGAGCCTGCGCGGGGTGGGCCCGGCGGACCCGGTGGCGCTCGCGGCCGCCATGGCGCTGCTCGCATGCGTGGCGCTGGTGGCCACGCTCGCCCCCGCGCGCCGCGCGCTGCGCGTGGACCCCTCGCAGGTGCTGGGGGAGGGGTAGGCGGCGTCGCGTCTCCCATCAATCGACAAGCCCCTCGTAGATGGGCCCCACCCGCCCTCGCCCCGACACCAACACCTCGCCTCGGCGCGCAAGATGTTCCGTGGCTCCTCTCATCGTCGGGCGCGGCGACTTCGGCTCGCACGCCCGAAGAATTCCATACGCCATCGCAAACGGCCCAGCGATCAACGTCTTGAAGGTACTGCTCGTCTCCGACTCCAGCTCTTCAACGAGCACAGAGACAAAGGTCTCGAGCAGCGAAGGATTGAGCTCCACCTCGTCGGCAATCATCTCGCCAATCCCACTTTGCACTTCCAGTGCTTCTTCCAGCGCTCGTACCTGGGCAAGAAAGAGCCGGGTCATCCTGGGCGATGGATTCCACACCACCTCATCTTGCCACTTGAAGAAGACGCCCATCTCTACCTCCAGCGAACCTCGAGTTCGTTGCCGATGACAGGTGAAACGCGGCGCAGCAGCCCGCCCTCGGAATCCGGAGGAACCCCGGGTCAGGGGTGGGCTTGCGGCTGCGTCGCGGTCCGCGATGGTCGGTAGGCCATGTAGGTCAGCAGGCCGCCAATGCCTGTGAGAACAGCGAGCAGCAGATACGTGGCCAGCCCCTCCCCGGCTTGAGGCGCCGTGGGAGCCACCATGCGAAAGAGTCCGGCGGCCAGGGTGAGCCAGCCGAGCGCGGTCACGAGGACGCGCCAGCTCGGGCTCCACACGTTGTGAGCTCGCACGATGGCAAGGCCTGCCACGAAGAGCAGCGTCCCGTTCAGGTAGACGACCGGTGCTGTCTGCGCGGCGAAGATGTCCATGTTGAAGGCTTCGGTCGTGCCCACGGCCAGCAGCGTGGGACCTATCAATCCGGCGAGTGACTTGCTGTTCTCCATGGGTCTTCTTTCAATCCACTCTGGTATCGAAGGGTTGGCGAGGCTCTCGGCGCTCCACTGTACAGCTCCCGCCACCGGAGTGAGCCGGCGGGGTGGGGTGGGCTAGGCTCCGCGGCGTCAGCGTCAACGCCGTGCCGAGGAACTTCCCGTGCGTCATGCCCTGTCCTGCCTGCTGCTGATTCCCCTTCTCGTAGCCGCCACGCCCCGCGCGGAGCCGTACTCCTTCCAGGGCGTCGAGCGCATCGTCGCCGTGGGAGATGTCCACGGGGACGTGGGGGCCTTGCGCGACGTGCTGAAGCTGGCGGGGCTCGTGGATGCCCAGGGCCACTGGACGGGCGGCAAGGCGCACCTGGTGCAGACCGGAGACATCCCGGACCGGGGCGACCAGACGCGCGAGGCCTACGAGCTGCTCATGCGCCTGGAGGTCGAGGCGCGCAAGGCAGGGGGCCGGGTCCACGCCCTGCTGGGCAACCACGAGGTGATGAACATGATGGGCGACCTGCGCTATGTCGCCCCGGGCGAGCGGGCCTCGTTCGCGGACCAGAGCCCCGTGCCCGATGCGCCGGGCGCGGCCCCGGGAACGCAGGGACTCCAGGCTGCCTACGGGCCCGAGGGGCGCTATGGCCGCTGGCTGCGCACGCACGCCGCCGTCGTGCGCATCAACGACACCCTCTTCCTGCACGGGGGACTTGCCCCGGACCTGCCGGAGACGACGCTGGAGGGCCTCAACCGCTGGGTGCGGCAGGACCTGACACCGGGCCAGCCTCCTGGAGGCGCCTCGGCCCGGAACGGACCGCTGTGGTTCCGTGGCTACGCGCTGGAAGACGAGGCCACGTGGGAGGCCGGACTCACGAAGGTGCTGGACCTGCTGGGCGCGAAGCGGATGGTGATGGGGCACACGACGACGCAGGACGGGCGCGTCCACCTGCGCTTCGGAGGGCGGGCGGTGTTCATCGACACGGGCCTGAGCGCGGGGTACGGCCGCCACCTGGCGGCGCTGGAGATTCGGGGCAACCGGCTCACCGCCCTGTATCCCGAGGGCCGCGTGCCCCTGCTCGTTCCCAAGGCCCCTGCGTCGAGTCCCTCCGTCCAGGCGCCCGCCACGTCGCCGCGCGAGGCCATCTCCCGCTGAAGGTCACGCGAGGGGAGGGAGACCCGGTGACGCCGAACACGTCACGGGCGACCCTTGTCCAGCAGGGGGCCCGACGAGATGTCCGCTGCCACCCCACTGCCGCGTGCGCAGGGTGGAAACCCCGGCGGTTGCCCCGCGAGCGCGAATCGGGTCAGGGTGCGGCCTCCCGACGCGGCCACCGCGTCAACGGAGGCTTCACACGTGTCGCGTCTCACCCTTCGAGTTCCGCGTCTGACCCGCTCCACCTTCCGTTTGATGGGGTGGGCCTTGCTGCCCTGGCTCGCCGTGCAGGGCTGCGCGACGACACCGCCCCCCGGATTCGTGACCACTGGCATCTCGGCCCACGATGCTCTCCCGTTCAGCCACCATGCTCGCGGGGCGCAGGCCCAGACGACGAAGGTCTCGAATGAGGTTTTCCCCAGCGGCATGCGACTGGTGGTGCGCGAGGCCCCCGGCCCGGGAAAAGTGACGCTGGTCGTGTCCTACCGCGTCGGGGCGACGGACGAGCCCGAGGGCAAGGAGGGACTGGCCGCGCTGGCTGCCAACCTGACGCGGCAGGCGCGCCCTGGCGGCGCGCGCAATCCGACAGTGGATGAGTTGCTGGAGGCCTCGGGTGTGACGTTGCACCACTTGACCACCCACGACAGCACGGAGCTCGGGGGCACCCTGGGAACGGCACGGTTCTCCGAGTTGGTGGCGCTGGAGGCGCAGAGGATGTCCGACCCGCTGGCGAACATCACGGAGGAAGACTTTCGTCAGGTGCGCGCTCGGCAGGCGGACGCGGTGTGGGTGGGCAACGCGAACCAGGACAAGAAGCCCTCGGTCCGGTGGATCCAGGAGAAGCTGTTGGTAGGGCATGCCTACGGCCACCCGGCGGAGGGGACGCCCGAGTCCATTAACCACATCACCTTGGAGGACGTGCGCGCCTTCGTGAAGGCGAACTACACCCCGGCCCATGCGGTGGTGGTGGTGTCCGGCTCCATTCCCTTGGAGGAAGCGAAGTCAGAGGTGATGAAGACCTTCTCGGGACTGATGGGTGTGGACAGCGACGTGAAGACACCTCCCGTCACACGCACGCCGCCGTCAGCGCCCCGGGACCCGCCCGACGGCGCGCCCATGGTGGTTGTGCGCGGCTTCGACAAGGTGCCCCAGCTCCACTTCCTGGTGACGGTGCCTGGCCGGTACTCGGACCAGTACATCGAGGGGCAGGTCGCGATGCGAATCATGAGCCGGTGGATTGGGAAGAGCTTCATGCCGAAGCCGACGAAGCCCCTCGCCAGGACGTCCATCAAGTACAAGACGCTGTACAACGAGATGGATGGGCTGACGGTGATTGGCTGCAACGTGAGCCTGAAGGAAGGCACGGGCGAAGCAGAAGCGAGGGAACTGGTCGCCGCCGCGCTGGAAGAGCTCGACGCGGTCGCCGAGACGGTGGTCAAGGAGCTGCTGGCGGGGGACCACGGCCCGAGTTACGGCTTC
The DNA here is from genome assembly GCF_024198175.1 of Pyxidicoccus xibeiensis. NCBI lineage: Bacteria > Pseudomonadati > Myxococcota > Myxococcia > Myxococcales > Myxococcaceae > Pyxidicoccus > Pyxidicoccus xibeiensis. Next base: position 306,008 of record NZ_JAJVKV010000004.1, on the reverse strand, counting down.
AAGATGGAGCATGGATTGGGGCCGAGCATCCGCCACGGCCCCACTTCGCTCCGGCGCCACGCGATGAACACGGACCCCCACTGGCTGGTGCGCTCGCTTCCAGCCGCGGAGATTGCGCGGCAGGTGCGCGCCACCGGCCGGGTGGATGTCATTCGGCACAGGGAGGAGCAGCTGACCCGAGCACTCACTCACGACGTGCTGAAACCCTACCTGCACCAGCACCTCCGCGCCGAGCGCGTCCGCACGCTGCTCCTGCTCCCCTGAGCGCGCTGGGCCAGCAGGTCTCCGCCCGGGCCACCAGCTCGCCCGCGGAGGGAAGGTCCGCGGCCAGCTCGGACAGGGCCTCCTTGGGCTGCGGGGCACGCCGGGCCACCTTGCGCCGAAGATTGAGGGCTGTGTGGAGCCTGTGAGGGGGCGCCTGCGTCGCACGCTGTCAGATCGACGGCCAGCAGGTTGCCTCCGGAGCGGTGAACGCGGCGAACTCGTGCGAGCAGTGCCTGCCGGAGACATCCGTGACCACGTGGACGCAACGGGTGGACGGAACGCAATGCAGCTCGGGACAGGTCTGCTCGGCTGGCGTGTGCGGCCCGAAGTGCTTCATCGGCGGAATCCTCTACGCCGAGGACGACACGCAGTCCGCGGCGTTCCCGGTGACCCGCGGCACGTATCACGTCTACGAGCTCGCGGTGGATGCGGCGAAGGTGGCGACGGTGAGCATCGACGGCGTCGCGAAGCTCACGCGGAACAACTTCACGGCGAACGGCAGCATCGCCAGCGGCGACCAGACCAACGACGCGAACGTCGATGGTGCGATGCGGATCAACTCTGTCGAGCGGCTCTGTCCCTGAGGCAGGCGGCCTGGGGCGGGGAGGTGGCGTCGGCGGGTGCCAGCAACGCTGTGTGTGGCGCTGGTCGGCGAGACGCTGACGGACAGGGGCCTCGGAGAATGCGGTCGCGGAGCGGGGCGCTCGCGCGTCACGGGAGGCTCCGTTGGACTTGCGCACCGGATGCTATTGCAGCGCTCTTGAATAAAGCGGGTGGACGGGCGTCGGAAGCGCATCCACCACCGCAATGGTGGGGGAGCACTCCGTTTCTCCGCGCAAGGTCACCGCGATGAACACTCGCATGCTCTGGAAGCTCGCCTCGCTGTCGCTCGTGCTCTCCTCCTCCTCCGCCCTGGCTGACAGCAGCTGGCGCAATGATGGATTCCGGCGGAAGAACGTCGACTACGAGGCGCAGGAGCGGGCCGCGGAGGACCGGGGACTGTCCTTCGGGCTTCGTGCCGGGTACGGAGCGCCCTTCGGCAAGTTCGGCTCGATGGGTGGCTCCTTCGGTGGAGACGTGGGTGACTCCGTCTCCGGTGTCATCCCCTTGCAGGTCGATGCGGGGTACTTCTTCAACTCGAACCTCTACCTGGGCGCGTCCTTCCAGTACGGACTGGGCTCACTCAAGGAGGACTGCCCGGAGGGCGCGAGCTGCAGCGCGCGTCAGCTTCGCTTCGGCGTCAACCTGTCCTATCACTTCCAGCCGGGCGAGACGCTCCAGCCCTGGGTGGGGCTGGGCGTGGGTTATGAAGCCCTCGACCTGGGCGTCTCCACGAGTGAGGGTCCGCTGGCCGCCAAGGTGACGACCTCGATCCAGGGCTTCGAGTTCGCCTCCTTCCAGGGCGGTTTCGACTACCGGGTGAACAAGCTGTTCTCCGTGGGCCCCTTCGTCACGCTCACGGCGGGGCAATACGCCACCGTCAACAGCAGCATCGAGGTCGACGGCGAGGGCGGCTTCCTGGAGGACACCGAGGAGTCTGACGACATCAGGAAGAAGGAGCTCCACGCATGGCTCCAGGGCGGCGTGCGGCTGCAGGTTCGCTTCTAGCTTCCCAGGCGCCCGCCACGGCGCCGCGCGAGGCCATCTCCCGCTGAAGACGTCACGACACTGCTCCAGCATCGGGGTTGCAGGTCCCGGCTCACCCCAAGTGGCGTCGCGCTGCCCGCCCGCCCGGAGTCCACTCAGGCTGGCACCGTGCGCGCGGCCAATACTCTCGATTTAATTCGGCTTAATCCCACGGCTCCGGCGAGTGCCCCGACACTCTCCCCAGGTCGATGCACGACCACATCGAGGGGGGCGAGTCCCGCTCGCGAGGAGACGCATGAAAGCCGAACATCTCGTTTGTCGATGGGCCCTGGTCACCCTGGCCCTCGGGCTGGGGGCCTGCCAGCCCACGGAAGATGCACCCGAGTCGGACGATGCGCTGGCGGAGCAATCACAGTCGCAAGCCTCCGCCGCCGCCATGCGCCAGCGCTCGGACCTCATCAAGTCCGTGCTGGCCGCGGACCCCAACGTCGACAACCCGCTGCTGTGGGCCGGCATCGCCAACACGGAGACGGGCATGGCCTTCTGTTACGGCGAGCACTCTCCTTATGAGTGTCCCGGGCCCAACTCCCCGGACTGCAACGGTCCCATCCTGGCGGGCTACTGGGATGGAAATGGTAACTGCAGCCTCCAACTGGGAGGCCTCGGAATGTTCCAGTTCGACGCACCCGGCACCTACAGCGACACGCTGGCCGAGTATGGCACTGGCATCCTGACGCAACAGGGGAGCGCGACGCGCGCGGTGAAGCTCGTCCTCGACAAGGCCTGGGCCTCCGACTTCACGCCTGTGTTCGCGTCGCGCCAGGACATGTACAACTGGATAAACAACATCCGGGTGGGCGGGCCGACGTGGGACAACTGGCTCGGGTTTCTCGCCCACCACTACAACGGCGAGAACTGGGGTTCGAGTGACTGGGCCCTCGCCAAGACGAAGTACGACACCAACACCCGCGCCATGCTCAACCTGTACGGCGAGAGCTACTGGTACGGCACCACCCCGCCGCCGCCGCCGCCTCCTCCTCCCGGGCAGTGCAGTCCCGAGGGGGGCCTGTTCTGCGGGAACAACGGCGTGCCGGGCGACCCGAACTTCCTCTACGTGTGCAAGGGCGGCATCCCCGTCGTGAAGCAGGTGTGCGCCAATGGCTGCAACCGCGCGCCCGCGGGCCAGGCGGACTCGTGCCTGGCTGGGAGCAGTGCGCCGAAGACGTGCTCGTGCGCCGGCGGCGCGTACAAGAATGGCAAACCCATTCCGCAGTGGCTCACCTACTGTGGCTTCCGCACCTGCGGCTCGGACAACAACCTCTATGAGTGCCGGACGGGCAACCAGTGGGCAAACACGGGTGTGACGTGTGGCGGCTCGTGCTCCTGCGCGAACGGCGCGCACCTCAACGGCACGCAGATCAGCGCGGCCGACACGTCGTGCCACATGGAGGTGTGCGGAGGCGGAAACACCTTCTACGAGTGCGTGGGCACGTCCTGGTCCGCGGTCTCGGGCTCCTCCTGCCGGATGAACTGAGAAGGAGCCAGGACATGAACAGCCATCTTTTCCGTCAGACGGCGTGTGCCCTGCTGGTGCTGGGGCTGGCCGCGTGCAGCGAGGCAGGTCCGGAAGAAGTCCCCCCCGTGGAGGAGCTCTCGCAGGTGGAGCAGGACGCGACGTGTGCCTGCGCCGACGGCCTGTACCACAACCGGACGCCCATCCCCGTGAGCTCCACCTACTGCGGCTTCCGCGTCTGTGGCGTCGGGAACGTCAACTTCGAGTGCACCTCGGCCGGCTGGGTCCAGGTGGCCGGGTCGAGCTGTGGCAGCGGACAGTGCCGCTGCTCGGGCGGCGCGGATGACCAGGGGCGCCCCATCGACCCCAACGTCACCGAGTGCGGCTTCCGCGTGTGCGGCGGCGACAAGCAGTACTACACCTGTGGCACGGGAGGCTGGACGTCCACGGGCGTCAGCTGCAGCTCGACGGACACGGGCGGCAATCCGATGTGCCTGGCGAGCGCGCCCGGGGCCTACTGCGGCAATGACAACATGGCCAACGCGGTGGCCTCGACGCTGTACCAGTGCCCGGGCGCCAACCGGGCACCGACGTCCTCGCAACCGTGCCCCCAGGGTTGCGTGGTGGCACCGGCGGGAACGGCGGACTACTGCGCGGCGGGGCCCCAGAGCTACCGGCTGCCCTGGCCGCGCACCACGTCCATGTACCTGACGCAGGACTGCAATGACCCTTGCTGCAATGACCATGTCGGCGCGGACAAGTACGCGTGGGACTTCGCCATCGCGGGCAGCACGGGCTTCCCGGTGGTCGCCGCGCGCGGCGGTACGGTGACGCACCTCAAGATGAACAGCACGTACGGCTGCGGCTCCTCGGGCTGCGCGAGCCATGCCAACGTCATCGTCGTCGACCATGGGGATGGCACCCAGTCCACCTACCTGCACCTGAAGGGCGGCTCGCTCGCCGCGGGGGTGACCTGCGGAGGCAGGGTGACCCAGGGGCAGCCCCTGGCGACGGCGGGCAGCACGGGATGGTCCATTGGCGGCGACCACCTGCACTTCGAGGTGAGCCGCGTGCACACGGGCGCCCCCACGTGCGAGTGCGGCCCCACGGGACAGGGCTGCGCCACCAACTACGTGCCCTGGGCCAACTTCTGGCCGAGCACGACGTACCCGACGGTGGCCATCCAGTTCGAGGAGTGGCCGGCGGCCAGCACGTGCGCCGACCGCGGCGGGCCGATGCCCACGTCACGCAACTGAGGCGCGGTGGGAGCTGAAGCAACGAGGGGCCCGCTCCAGCAGCCAGGGAGCGGGCTCGCTGTGTTGGCAAGCCAATCCTTTCCGTGCCTTTGGAAGTTTTCGCATCCAATGGGTTTGCGCATACGCTCGCGCCATCCCCCCCTGACCGGGAGCAGACATGCCCGTCGTGGAATCCCGCATCGACACCGTGACGCTCTACCAGCAGGGCGCGCGGGTGACACGACTGCTGACGCTGGACTGCCCCGAGGGCCGCGCGCCCGGGGAGCTCGAAATCCCCCGGCTGCCGCTGGCGCTGTTCGACCCCACGGTGCGAGTGCGGGTGCTGTCCACCGGCGGCGCGGACCTCACGGCCACGAACGTGCGCGTGGGCCTCTGGCTGCCGCCTCGCGAGGCACCCCTGGAGACGGTGGACCAGGCCGCCCTGCGCACGCTGCGGCAGCAGGTGAGGACGGCGGAGAGCCACATCCGCCAGCGCCAGTGGGAGCTGAACGTCTTCGGCGGCATCACCGTGCCCCCGCGCCCGAAACCCGAGGAGGGCAAGCCTCCACCGCCCTCACCCCTGGGCGCGCGCATGGCGCTGGAGCAGTTCTCCCATGACGGGGCCCAGGTCCGGCTCGCGGAGGTGCGCACCCTGGGCGAGCAGCTCCGCAAGCTGCGAGAGGAGGTGGCCGTCCTCGAGCAGCGGCTGGCCCAGGCCTCCACCGCGCGGCAGGTGACGGCCGGAGACCTCTACAAGTCCGTGCACGTACAGCTGCGCCACGTGGGGGCCGCGCTCTCCCGCGCGAGCCTCTCCGTGGAGTACTTCGTCCCCGGCGCGCGCTGGGCGCCCAGCTACCAGTGCCGCCTGACGCGGGACTGCCGGCAGGTGGAGCTGGTGATGCGCGCCCTCATCGGCCAGCACTCCGGCGAGGACTGGAGCGGGGTGAAGCTGGTGCTCTCCACCGCGGCCCCGCTGAGCTGGACGGAGCTGCCGGAGCTGTCCTCCATCCGCATCGGCCGCGCCCAGCCCCCGCCCCCCGCGCGCGCGGGCTTCCGGCCGCCGCCGCAGGGCGCCGCCTCGCTCTTCTCCGACTTCGACCGGGACCAGCAGGTGCTGCTGCGCGGGCTGCCCACGCCCTCACCCTTCCTGCTTCCCGCCCTCAACGCGCCCATGGACCTGGAGACCCTGGAGCCGCCCGTTCCGCCGGAGGAGGACGCCCTCATGATGAGCGAGGCCGCTGACGACGACGCCGTCATGGAGCGGAGGTCCGCCCCCTCGATGAAGTCCTACGCGCAGCGGGATGAGGTGCTGGTCGAGGAGTCCGATGCAGAGCTCTCCGCTTCCCTGGCCCCTCGTGCTGCCGCGCCCAGGTCCCTCATGCCCGCCTCCGCCGGGGCGCCCATGCGCC